>JAIFKU010000163.1 GCA_020049495.1 Accumulibacter sp. | reverse complement strand
GACCCCAACTATTTCAACCGCCCGGTGCGGACCCGCATGCCGGGTGGTGTGGGAGGGGTCGGTCAGGTAATCTGGCCGCCCCTATCCCGATTTATTATTTCGCGTTGCACACTCGTTGCACATTTCTTAAATTGAACGCAAACTAAATCTATTGGTTTTCCCAGCATGTTTTGCAGCTTGAAAAGGGTGCGCTGAATACCGGGATTATCTCCAATATCATCATGGATGAAAAAATGGCATACCAGTGTTTGAACTCATAAACGCAGCTTTGCAGCGAGAGAGAACCGGCTAGCAGCCTGTCGGGCTTTTCGGGCGGATATATGCTATAGTCATGTTTTGATAAATAGCTGAGTGTTTTGATGTCCAATTTCATTGTTGCTGACCGCAAGTCCGACTATCCCCTGCAACGCCCGTCAAATGGCGATCTTCGTATGCACCAGCTCGCTTTGGCTGGATACTGTTTCGCCGCTTATGCAGCCTTCTTGATTTTCACCTGCGGCGCGAGGCCGGCTACCGCCGCCATGTCAACGAGGGCATCGAGCGAGAAAAGATCGACCTTGCCGCGCGTAAGGTCGGAGATACGCGGCTGAGTTACAGCAAACAGTTTGGCTGCTTCAGCCTGGGTCATTCCCCTCCTCTTGATCAGTTCGGTCAACTCAATAACAAGTTCAGAACGTGCGCGCATGCTGGCCGCTTGTTGCGGCGTATCTTCGATGGCGTCCCAGACGCTTTGAAATTTTTGTTTGCTCATGGCTTTGTCCTCATCAATTCCTTGTAACGGTTTCGTGCAAGATCAAAGTCACTTGCCGCGGTCTTCTGAGTTTTCTTCTGGAAACAGTGAAGAACATGAACAGCATCTTCTAGCTTCGCCAGATAAATCACCCGAAAGGCTCCTGTTGCTTCCCTGATTCGGATTTCACGAACGCCTTTACCAATCGTTTGCATTGGCTTCCAATCATCCGGATCGTAGCCGTGTTGTACTCGATCAATTTGATAGCCCGCATCCCGGCGCGCTTCCTCCGGGAAACTGCGTAATTCATCCAAAGCATTGCCGTGAAATTCAACAGGCTTAGTAGCCATGGTAATTATACAAAGTTTTGTATATATAAAAAGGGGTTATTTGAGTTAGGCTGGAATTTGACTGGTTAGCGGAATGACTTGAGAAGTTTCTTTCAGCTTCGCTTAGTCCACGGTTCAAGTCCGTGCGGGCCCACCAGTGGCAGAAAAATTACGTGCATTCGGATTTTCAAGCGTTTCACCGAGCTTTCCGTCGTCTCGCTTGCATCAGCCGCCGTAACCGCTGGAATTCTCCAGCAGCAGTTGATTCTTCTTCGAGCGGGTCTCGCCGATGCTGGTGACGTAGATGGCGGGGCGGTCTGAGACCGGGCACTTTGCCTCGCAGATGCCGCAGCCGATGCATAGCGTCAGATCCACGTGCGGTTGCTTGAGCAACACCTTCTGTCCGTTGCGATTCTTTTCAAACTTTTCTTCAAACCAGATGGCCTTGGTGGGCGTCGGGCAAACCTCTTCGCAGACGATGCACGGCGTGGCGTGGGCGTGGGGCAGGCAGCGGCCGTGCTCGATCATGGCGGTGCCGATGCGCCATCCGGTTTTTTCCGCCGGGGTCAGCGCCTTGATGGCGCCCGTGGGGCAGACCTGACCGCACAGCGTGCAATTGAATTCGCAGTGGCCAATGGTGGGTACGAGTACGGGTGACCAGATGCCCTCGAAACCGGCTTCAAACAACGTCGGTTGCAGCGCGTTGGTCGGGCACACCTTCATGCATTCGCCGCACTTCACGCAGCGGGAGAGAAACTCTGGCTCGGGAAGAGAGCCGGGCGGGCGGATCAGGACAGGATTGGCCCGCTTTTCATCAAAGCTGGGCGTGGCGCGGGAAACGGCCACCGAGGCCAGTCCGGCACCGCTGGCCCATAGCACTTTGCGGCGTCCCAGATTCAGGCTTTTGGGATGGGGCTTGCCAGAGAAACCGAACTTCACCGTGGTTTTGGGGCAGGCATCGTCGCACGCCATGCAGTACAGACATTCCGTGGCCGTCCAGGTTCTGTTCTTGAGACCACCCTGGCATACGCGGTCACAGGCTCCGCAGTCGTTACAGTCCTCGGCCAGTTCGCGCTTGAGGAAGGCCCAACGGCCGATCAGCCCGAGCAATGCGCCAAGCGGGCAAAGGTAGCGGCACCAGAAGCGCCGTTCAGAAAGATTCAGCAGGAGGATAAGCACCAGAAGCACCGTCATCAGGGTACCCTGGTTGAAATGGGGTTGCTCGAAAGCAAGAACGGTCTTCTTGAGGAAGCCGAAGATCACCTCGGCTAAACTGGTCAGCGTCTTCAGGTCGGCCTGGTATACGGCGTCCATAAATCCGTTGGCCGCGTAGTTGAACGAGGGGTAGAAGCCAAGCGAGAGATGGCGCACCAGTAGCGAGAGCGGATCAAAAATCCCGGTAAGCTGGATGCCCGCCACGCTCCCCGCCAACAGAAAAATCAGCAGCAGATACTTGACGTGAAACCAGCCACGCAGGTGTTGTTTGGCCGGCCAACGCTTCATCGCGCCGACCATGTTGTTGAGGGTGCCCAGAGGGCAGGCCCAGCCACAGAAAACGCGGCCCAGCATGGCGGTGATCGCCACCAGGATCAGGGAAAAGGCAAAGCCCGAAACGAGGGCGTGCCCGGATAGAAGAGTCGCCAATGCCAGCAGAGGATCGAACTCGAGAAAGAGCTTGGCCGGATACCCGAGTTGATCAGTCCCCTTCGACTCCGTTTGCAGGAAGAGGAAGAGAAAGAGCAGCAGAAATAGCCCCTGGCTGATCCGCCGCGCCCAGATCAACATATCAGTACCGCCCGGCCATCCGAAGGTACTGATACGCCCCCGTGGGGGGCAGTGAGCGAAGCGAGCGTGGGGGCTGTTTCATTCTAGGCTTCCAGCTTGAGGATGTTCAGCTTCGCCAGATCCATCACGCCGAGCCCGCGCCGCGCCGCTTCCGTGATGCACCCGATATCCGCGCCGGTCATACCGAAAAGCGTGCTGCCGTAAGCGTCGATGGCCACCTGATCGGTACCGGCGATAACGGTATCGAGGCGCTTCACGTCGGCCAGATTGCCACCTTGCGGGCCGTGGGCGGTGAGGATGCGCACCGCATCGAGCACGGTGAGCACGGGTTTGATGACCGTAGCCAGATCAACCAGTGTATCGTCGAGCCGCTGGTGGATGCGGCCGCGGTTCTCGCCCATCACGCCCATCCAGTTTTTGAGCGAAAGCGTGAGCTTGCCGAGACTATGATGCTTGGCGATGGGCACGTTGATGAGCTTGTCGGCCTCAAGAATGTCGGTGTAGATCGGCCATGACTGGATGGCCACACCCTTGGCTATCCTGACCTCACGGTATTTCCGCTCATCGATGTAGCTCACCTCGGCGCCGGCCGCCCTGGCCGCTTCTTCAATGCCGCTTTGCACATAGCATCGACGCGCATCGTTACAGGTGCGGTCAAAGACCTTCACCTTGCCGGCGCCGGCTTCGTAGCAAAGCTTGACCAGTGTGGCGATGACTTCGGGGTTGGTCGTGGCTGCCTGTTCCGGCTTGCGATCCCAGCCGATGTTGGGTTTGACCACCACCACGTCGCCCTTGGCGATAAACCGCCGCATACCGCCCAGCGCGTCGACGGCGGCGCGCACGATCTTGTCCGGCGAAGCGCCGTGCACCACCGCGAGATCAGGCCGCGTCGCGGGTGCCGCCATTGCCATGTCGGGAAAGGCGTCCCACGCAGCAAGACCGCCGAGGGTCAGCGCGGTATTCTTGAGAAAATTCCGACGTTCCATGATCTCCTCCAGTGATTGTGAATAATGGATGAGAAAGGATCGGGAAATCAACAGTAATTTGACGCGTATTTCCGGGTGTTAGGAGATGAACGGAGAGACAGGGCAATTGCCCTGTCTCTGCATTTTAACGACCTGGTTCGATTAATTAGCGTTTAGCGATAACGATTTATCAAGTCGCGCGATGTTTGCGCTGCATTGCGCGCTGCTTCGGCGTAATCCTCGCCCTTGCCGGCGTAAAGGATGGCGCGCGAGTTGTTGATGATCAGGCCGGTGCCGTTGGCCGTGCGGCCGGCTTTTAAGGTGGCTTCCACGTCGCCGCCCTGGGCGCCGATGCCGGGAACGAGCAGCGGCATGTCGCCAACGATCTCGCGCACGCGGGCGATTTCACCGGGGAAGGTGGCGCCGACAACGAGTGCGCACTGGCCGGTGGTGTTCCATTCGCTGGCGATGATCTTGGCCACGTGTTCATAGAGCTTGAGACCGCCGACATCGAGAAATTGCAGGTCGCTACCGCCGGGGTTTGAGGTGCGGCAGAGCAGGATGACGCCCTTGTCCGCGTAGGCCAGATACGGATCGACCGAGTCGCGACCCATGTAGGGATTCACCGTGATGGCATCGGCCTGATAGCGCTCGAAAATTTCAATGGCGTATTGCTCGGCGGTACTGCCGATGTCGCCGCGCTTGGCATCGAGAATCACCGGCAGGCCGGGGTGTCTGGCGTGGATGTGCGCGATCAGCGCTTCGAGCTGATCCTCGGCGCGATGCGCGGCAAAGTAGGCGATCTGCGGCTTGAAGCAGCAGACGAGATCGGCCGTGGCATCGGCGATGCTCTTGCAGAATTCGAAAATGGCGTCCGGCTTGCCCTTGAGATGCGCGGGGAATTTTGCCGGGTCGGGGTCAAGTCCGACGCAGAGCAGCGAGTTGTTTTTTGTCCAGGTCGTGCCGAGTGATTGGATGAAGTTCATGCTTTTTTCTCCCAGGAATCCTTGAGTGTGACTGTGCGGTTGAATACCGGTGCGCCGTCCTGCGAATCGAAGCGGTCGGCGACGAAATAGCCGTGGCGCTCGAACTGGAAGCGTTCTTCCGGCCTGGCGTTCTTCAGAGCCGGTTCGAGTATCGCAGTGATGACTTGCATGCTGTCCGGATTGATGTCATCAAGGAAATCGCGTTCCAGTTCGGGTGCATCGCCCTCGCGCCGGTTGCCCGGGGCAGGGTAGGCGAAGAGACGGTCGTAGAGCCGCACTTCGGTGCTGTACCCCTCGGCAGCCGAAACCCAGTGCAGGTTGCCCTTGACCTTGACGCTGTCGGAGCCGGGCGTGCCGCTCCTGGTGTCGGGCAGGTAATCGCAATGCACGGCGATGACCTTGCCGGCGGCATCCTTGTCACAACCGGTGCACTCGACCACGTAGCCATGGCGCAGGCGCGCCATGTTGCCGGGGAAGAGGCGGCGATAACCCTTGCTCGGCTCTTCCATGAAGTCTTCACGTTCGATCCACAGTTCGCGCGAAAAGGGCATGACACGCGTACCGAATTCGGGTTTGAACGGATGGTTGTGCACGACGCAGTCCTCGCTCTGGCCCTCCGGGTAATTGTCGATGATCAGCCGGAGCGGATCGAGCACGGCAAAGCGGCGTTCGGCGGATTCGTTCATCACCTCGCGCATGCAGTCTTCGAACAGCACGTAGTCGATCAGCGAATCGGACTTGGAAACGCCGATGCGCTCGGCAAACAGATGAAAGCCTTCGGGCGAGTAGCCACGGCGACGGGCGCCGACCAGCGTCGGCAGGCGCGGATCGTCCCAGCCGCTGACGTGCTTTTCCTCGACCAGCTGGATCAGCTTGCGCTTGGAGAGGATGACGTAGGTCAGGTTGAGGCGCGAGAACTCGATCTGTTGCGGCACCGGGCGCTGCAGCAGCCCGCCTTCGGCCAGGTGTTCGAGCAGCCAGTCGTAGAACGGGCGCTGATCCTCGAACTCCAGCGTGCAGATCGAGTGCGTGATGTTTTCCAGCGCGTCCTCGATCGGGTGCGCGAAAGTGTACATCGGGTAAACGCACCATTTGTCGCCGGTGTTGTGGTGCGTGGCGTGGCGGATGCGGTAGATGGCCGGGTCGCGCAGGTTGATGTTGGGCGAGGCCATATCGATTTTCGCGCGCAGGATCAGCGTGCCGTCGGCGAACTCGCCGGCCTGCATGCGCTTGAAGAGATCCATGTTCTCTTCGACGCTGCGCGTGCGGTACGGCGAATCCTTGCCCGGCTGCGTTAGCGTGCCGCGGCTGGCACGCATTTCCTCGGCGTTCTGGCTGTCGACGTAGGCGTGGCCGGACTCGATCAGGTATTCGGCACTGGCGATCATCCAATCGAAGTAGTCGGAGGCGTAGTAAAGATTGTTTTCTTTCTCGTCCTGCCAGGAGAAACCGAGCCAGTGCACGGCGTCGATGATCGAATCGACGTATTCCTTTTCTTCCTTCTCCGGGTTGGTGTCGTCGAAGCGCAGGTGACAGCGGCCGCCGTAGTCGCGCGCCAGACCGAAGTTGAGGCAGATCGACTTGGCGTGGCCGAAGTGCAGGTAACCGTTCGGCTCCGGCGGAAAACGCGTGCGGATCTTCGCCGCATCAAGCTCGCCGGCCAGTTGCTGGGCGGCCAGACCCGGCTGGCCCGACCAGCGGCGCAGGGCGTGCTTGCCGGCAGCCAGGTCGGCATCGATGATGTTGCGGATGAAGTTGCTGGCCGGTGCGGGGGTGTCAGCTTTGTGGTCTTTGGCGGGGTTACTCACGGAAAATCCTCGATTTCACAAGCTTGTTATTTTAACCGGCAACCATCATGAATGCGGAGAACAGTTGCGTTGGCTTGACCGCAATATCCTTTTGAATTATTATGCGACTAACTACTCCGTCTATTAATTATGTCACGCAAAAAAGATCCCGAACTGAATGAGCACCGCAAGGCAGAGATCCTTCGCGGGGCTGCACGTATCTTCAAGGAAAAAGGCTTTCACGGTGCGCGCACCGAAGAAATCTGCGCTGAAGCCGGAATCAGTCCGGGCACCCTGTTCCGGCATTTCCCCGACAAGCAGGCGATCATCCTGGCGTGCGTGGAGATCGAGTTCGCGAGTTACCGGGAGGATGTTGTCCGTCTCGCCAACAAGGAGGGGCTGTACTGGATGATGGGCATCGGCGGCGACGAGTTGCTGGCGCTGATTCAGTCCTCGGAATTCAATCTGCATGCGGATAGCTGGCTCGAACTGGCGCGTGACCCGCAACGTGCACCGCACCTGCTGGCCATGGATCAGGACTTGCGCGACCTGCTTGCGCAGCGTCTGGCGCGGGGAAAGGCCGAAGGCTGGGTGCGCGAGTCGGTCAATGCCGTCGGCGCGACGAACATCATCTTTGCCATCTTCACGGGATTGATCGTCGACCGGCAGCAAGGCATCCGCATCGACATTGACGCCACGGCCCAGGCGTTGGGCGACGTGCTGAAATCGATTCTGGTTTGAGCGTCATGATGCGTTTTTTGTTCTCGATTGTTTTGGCGGTGGTACTTTCCGGCTGCGCTGTCGGGCCGGATTACGAACGCCCGGAGGCCGGTACGCCGACGCAATGGGAGGCGTCGTTAGCGCATGAAGGCAATCCATCATCGCTGGTCGATTGGTGGAAACAGTTCGATGATCCGCTGGTCGCCGCGTTGATTGCCCGTGCCGAGCGCGACAGCCCGACGCTGGAGCAGGCGCTGGCGCGTATCCGGCAAAGTCGGGCCAGTGTCACGGCAGCGCGCAGCACGCTCTTTCCCAATGCGGCATTAAGCGGCAGCCGCACGCGCAGTGGCGACCATCCGGTCACGTTTGAGCAGACGGTCAGCCGCGGTTCGCTTGATGCCGCCTGGGAAATCGATCTGTTCGGCGGCAGTCGCCGCAGCAGCGAGGCGGCACAGGCCCGGCTGGAGGGCAGCGAAGCGGCCTGGCACGACGCCCGCATCTCGCTGGCCGCCGAAGTCGCTCTCGAATACCTCGGCCTGCGCGCCTGCCAGGCCCGTCTTGCAGATACCACAAACGATCAGATCTCGCGCCGCGCCACGGAAAAACTGACCGCGTACAAGGTCAATGCCGGCTTTGCCGCGCCTGCCGATGGCGCGCTGGCGCAGGCCAGTGCCGCAGACGGGGCGACGCGGTTGCTGGCGCTGCGCGTCGAATGCGAGATCAGCGTCAAAGCGCTGGTGGCCTTGACCGGCCTGCCCGAACCCGAGTTGCGCAAACAGCTCGACGTGCGTCAGGGCAAGTTGCCCGTGCCGGCCTCGCTGGCGGTTGACACTTTGCCCGCGAGGATTATCAGTGCGCGCCCCGATATTGCTGTTGCCGAACGCGCTCTGGCTGCCGCCAGTGCCGAAATTGGCGTGGCCGAAGCAGCCCGCTATCCGCGTTTCAGCCTGCTGGGTTTTATCGGCCGGCAAAGTCAGACCATCGATGGTTTGTCCGCCAGCGGTCGCATCTGGTCCTTCGGGCCGTCGCTTGATTTGCCGATCTTCGATGCCGGGCGTCGGGCGGCCAATGCCGATGCAGCGCGGGCGCGCTACGACGAGGCACTGGGCGGCTACAAGACGGCGGTGCGCCGTGCCGTTCGCGAGGTTGAACAGTCGCTGGTGCGCTTGTCCAGCGCCGCCGAACGCGAGAGCCAGGCAAAGCTGGCGGCCGAGCGCTACGACAGCGTATTCCGTGCTGCCGAGCAACGCTGGCAGATCGGTATCGGTTCGCAACTCGATCTGGAAGAAACCCGACGGCTGGCGATTTCCTCGCGCAGCCAGCATGTCGGCGTGCAATACGACAACATCGCCGCCTGGATCGGCCTGTATCGCGCCGTCGGTGGCGGCTGGATTCCAGAGAAAGAATGAAGAATCCCACATTCGTCATTCCGGCGGAAGCCGGAATCCAGAAAAATCACCGAACTGGACCCCGGCACCCCAAGGGTACTTCCTTCGGGGGGCTTTCGCCGGGGTGACGGATAGGACTGTGTTCTCCTGATTTTTCGCCGTGGCTAATTGCTGATTAAAGAGACTTCACCATGAAATCGATTCGCTTCTCCCACGCTTTGTTTTTTTTTCTGGCTGCCGTTTTGCTCGGCGCGTTGGCGTTGAACTTGCCCTTGAGCCGGGCGGCGGAAGAAAAAACTGCTGCCCCGGCCAAGGCGGCGCTGACCGTCAGTGCCGTACAGGCGTCATCGGCCGAATGGCCGCAATACATCGCCGCCAGCGGCAGTATCGCGGCCTGGCATGAAGCCCTGGTTGGCAGCGAAGCCGGCGGACTGCGCCTGACCGAGGTGCGCGTCAACGTCGGCGACCACGTGCGCAAGGGGCAGGAACTGGCGCGGCTGCAGAGTGAAACGGTCGGCGCCGAGCGCGAGCAGACCCGCGCCAGCATCGCCGAAGCCGAAGCGGCCTCTGCCGAAGCGCAGGCCAATGCCAACCGGGCGCGCCAGATCGAAGCCAGTGGCGCGCTCAGTGCCCAGCAGATCGCGCAGTACCTGACCGCCGAACTGACCGCCAGGGCGCGCGTTGATGTGCTCAAGGCCAGGCTCAAGGCCGATGACCTGCGCCTGGCGCAGACCCGTATTCTTGCTCCCGATGACGGAACGATTTCGGCGCGGGCGGCAACGCTAGGCGCCGTCGTACAGCCGGGTCAGGAACTTTTTCGCCTGATTCGTCGGGACCGGCTTGAGTGGCGTGCTGAAATGCCCGCCGTCGATCTGGCACGGATCAGGCCCGGTCTGGTGGTGAGCATTACCACGGCAGGCAAGGGCAAGGTTGCCGGGCGGGTGCGCATGGTCGGGCCGACGCTTGATCCGCAGACGCGCAGCGGACTGGTTTATGTCGACCTCGACAACAAGGGCGGCAGCGCCAGCGCCGGCATGTTTGCCAGCGGCGAAATCGAAGTTTCACGGGGCAAGGTCTTGACCTTGCCGCAAAGCGCCGTACTGCTGCGCGACGGGTTCAGCTATGTGTTCCGCATCGGGCCGGACAATCGTGTCATCCAGACCAAGGTCAGTGTTGGCCAGCGCAGCGGCGATCTGCTCGCGATTACCGGCGGGCTGGAACCCGGCGTTGCCGTGGCCAGCAACGGAGTCGGTTTCCTGGCCGACGGCGATCTGGTGCGGGTGCTTGCTGCGCCGGCCAAGTGAGAAGACGATGATCAACGTTTCTTCCTGGTCGATCCGCAATCCGATTCCGGCCATCCTGCTTTTCCTGCTGCTGACGCTCGCCGGTCTCATGGGCTTCCGCGCCATGAAGATCCAGAACATGCCGGACATCGACCTGCCGATGGTGATCGTCACGGCATCGCTGCCGGGGGCTGCGCCGGCGCAGCTTGAAACAGAAATCGCGCGCAAGATCGAGAACTCGGTCGCCGCCTTGCAGGGCGTCAAGCATATCTACACGATGATCCAGGACGGCACGGTCGTCGTGACCGTCGAATTCCGCCTGGAAAAACCGACTCAGGAAGGCCTGGATGACGTCCGCGATGCCGTGTTGCGCATTCGCTCCGATCTGCCGGGCGATATGCGTGACCCGGTGATAACCAAGTCCAATCTCGCCGGGACGCCGATCCTCACCTACACCGTGGCCTCAGTGCGCATGGACGAGGAAGCGCTGTCGTGGTTTGTCGACAACGAGGTGGCCAAGGCCATGCTCAGCGTGCGCGGCGTCGGTGCCGTGGCCCGGGTTGGCGGTGTGGTGCGACAGGTGCGCGTGGAGATCGACCCGGATCATCTCCTGGCGCTCAACGCCACTGCTGCGGATGTTTCGCGCCAGCTTCGGCGTATCCAGCAGGAGGCCTCGGGTGGCCGTACCGATGTCGGCAGCGCCGAACAATCGGTGCGCATGATTGCCACGGTGCAGACGGCGGCGGAACTTGCACACATGGAAATCCCGCTCTCCGACGGTCGCCGCATCCGGCTCGATCAGGTGGCGACCGTTGAAGACACCATCGCCGAACGGCGTACGGCCGCGTTTCTGAACGGCAAGCCGGTAGCCGGCTTCGAGGTTGTACGCAGCAAGGGTGCCGGCGAAGTCGATGTGATGAACGGCGTGCGCGAACAGATCCGCAAGCTGAAGGAAAAGCATCCGGACATCACGGTTGATGAAGCCTTCAACTTTGTCGATCCGGTCGTCGAAAACTACGACGGGTCAATGGCGCTGATGTACGAAGGCGCTGCACTCGCCGTGCTGGTGGTCTGGCTGTTCCTGCGCAACTGGCGGGCCACGCTGGTCTCGGCGACAGCGCTGCCGCTGTCGATCATTCCGACCTTCGCGGTGATGTACCTGTTTGGTTTCACGATCAATGTCGTCACGCTGCTTTCGCTCTCGCTGGTGGTTGGTATCCTGGTCGATGATGCCATTGTCGAGATCGAAAACATTATCCGTCACCTGCGCATGGGTAAGACGCCGTATCAGGCGGCGATGGAAGCGGCCGACGAAATCGGGCTGGCGGTCATCGCCACCACCTTCTCGCTGATTGCGGTGTTCCTGCCCACGGCGTTCATGACCGGCATCGTCGGAAAATTCTTCGTCCAGTTCGGCTGGACGGCGGCGATTTCGGTGTTTTTCTCGCTGGTCGTGGCGCGCATGCTGACACCGATGATGGCCGCCTACCTGCTCAAGCCCAATACCCGCGGGCATGAGGAAGCACGCTGGGAACGCCTTTACCTGCGGCTTGCCCAATGGTGCCTCAAGCACCGGGTGCGCACGACGATAATTGCCGTGGTGTTCTTCTTTGGTACGCTGATCGGGCTGACACCATTGCTGCCCACCGGCTTCGTTCCGCCGGATGACCTGTCGCAGACACAGGTGGCATTGACCCTGCCGCCGGGCAGTACCTTCAGCCAGACCTTGGCCCTCGTCAAACAGGCCGAAGGTCTGGTCGGCAAGAATCCGCAGGTGAGAACCATCTACACCGCCATCGGTGGCGGCGCCTCCGGCAGCGATCCCTTTGCCCCGCAAGGTGCTGCCGAGGTGCGCAAGGCAACGCTGACCATCAATCTGACGCCGCGCAGCGAGCGCCGGGGAATCAGCAAGCAGTCGGTTGAGGCCGAGTTTCGCCGTGATCTCGAAGCGCTGGCCGGCGTACGGGTCAGGGTCGGGCTCGGCGGCAGCCAGGAGAAATACCAGCTTGCGCTCTCGGGCGATGATGGCCGGACGCTCGCCGAACACGCGCAGAAGGTCGAGCGCGAATTGCGCAGCATTCCCGGCGTGGGAAATGTCACTTCCAGTTCCAGCCTGGTTCGGCCCGAACTCGAAATCCGCCCTGACTTTACTCGCGCGGCCGATCTTGGCGTGACCTCGGAAGCGATTGCCGATACCTTGCGCGTGGCGACTTCGGGCGATTACGACCAGGCGCTGGCCAAGCTCAACCTTTCTCAGCGGCAGGTGCCCATCGTCGTCAAGTTGCGCGACGACGCGCGCAAGAACCTCGATCTCGTTTCCCGACTAACCATCCCCGGCCGTCACGGTCCCGTGCAACTCGCCAACATTGCCGATATCAGCCTTGTCGGAGGCCCGGCGCAGATCGACCGTTACGATCGTTCGCGCAACATCAATATCGACGTCGAACTCAATGGTGTGCCGCTTGGCGAAGTCGAACAAAAAGCCGCAGAGTTGCCCAGTCTGCTGCAATTGCCGCCGGGCGTAAGCAAAGCCGCCATCGGCGACGCCGAGGCCATGGGCGAATTGTTTGAAGGCTTCAGCCTGGCCATGGCGACCGGTGTGCTGTGCATCTATATCGTGCTGGTCCTGCTGTTCAAGGATTTCGTCCAGCCGGTGACTATCCTCGCGGCGCTGGTACTCTCGGTGCCCGGCGCCATCCTCGCCCTGTTCGTCACCCATACCGCACTGTCCATGCCGGCGATGATCGGCCTGATCATGCTCATGGGTGTGGCGACCAAGAACTCGATCCTGCTCGTCGAATACGCCATCATGGCCCGGCGCGAACGCGGCATGAACCGCTGGGAGGCGCTGCTCGATGCCTGCCGCAAGCGCGCCCGCCCGATTGTCATGACCACCGTCGCCATGGGCGCCGGCATGATGCCGATCGCCATCGGCCTCGGTACCGACCCCAGCTTCCGCGCGCCAATGGCCATCGTCATCATCGGCGGCCTGGTTACTTCGACCTTCCTCAGCCTGCTGGTCATCCCGGTGGTGTTTACCTATGTCGATGACGTTCGGGCATGGGTGCTGAAAGTGCTTGGGAAGGGGAAACTGTCCGAGTGACCCGGCGTTTGCTCAGACGAGGTGGTCAGGGTAGAAGCCGACCCTGAACCGTCACATGACAAACGGAAATAGAATGGCCGTTTTCCGACCATGAACGGCCATTCTCTCTAGTACTCCATCTTTGGTATTGCTATACAGCCCCCTTCTCCAGCCACGTCAGCAAGGTTGCAAAGATCTTGTCCGGAGCGATGGGTTTGACAATAAAGTCATTCATCCCGGCCTCAAAGCAGAGGGCCTTGTCCTCGGCAAAAGCGTTGGCGGTCATGGCCAGGATCGGTGTTTCCCGATAACCGGGGAGCTTGCGGATCTGCCGTGCCGCCTCCGGACCGTTGAGATTCGGCATCTGCATGTCCATCAGGATCAGTGCGTAAGCTGTTTCACGCGCCCTTTGAATAGCCTGAACACCATCTTCGGCGGTATCAACGACGAGGCCCGATTCTTCGATCAGGGTCTGGGAAATAAAAAGATTTACCGGCTCATCATCAGCGAGAAGAATGCGCGTCTTCTCGGCGTCGGCATCCGTGATGCTCGGCGATGCGGTGACGCCTGCGGGTCCTTCGCTCTTCTTCAGGCAAACCGTGAACCAGAAGGTGCTGCCAACACCCGGGGTGCTCTCCACGCCCGCTTCACCGCCCATCAATTCGGCCAGGCGTCGGGTAATCGCCAGGCCCAGCCCGGTGCCGCCATATTTGCGCGTGGTCGAGTTGTCGGCCTGCTCGAAGGCGCTGAATAACCGGGGCACGACTTCGGGCGGGATGCCGATTCCGCTATCCTGTACCTCGAAGCGCACCTGCGCCGACTGGTCGGTTTCCTTCAGGGTGATCGCGCGCAAGGCGATGGATCCCTTTTCGGTAAACTTGATGGCGTTGGTGGCGTAGTTGAGCAAGGCCTGTTGTATGCGGGTCGGGTCACCTTGCAGCTTGAGGGGGAGATTTCCGGCTTCAACGTTCAAGCGGAGTCCCTTGGCTTGGGCGCGTTCGGCCAGGATCGAATGGACATTGCTTAACAGGCCGTCGATGCTCACCGGCACGTCTTCGATGAGGAACTTGCCGGCTTCAATTCTGGAGATGTCGAGAATGTCGTCGATGGTCCCGAGCAGATGGTTGGAGGCCAGGGCAATCTTGTCGAGCTGGCCGGCCTGTACGGGCGTAACGTATCCCCGTTTCAGGATATGGGTCATCCCGAGTATGGCGTTCATCGGGGTGCGGATCTCGTGGCTCATGTTGGCCAGGAAGCTGCTCTTGGCCCGGTTGGCCGCTTC
>JAIFKU010000057.1 GCA_020049495.1 Accumulibacter sp. | reverse complement strand
CTCTACCTGTGCGACCGGCAAGGCCTGATCGGCCGGCAGATGTTTGCCATTGACGGCGTCAAGCTGCCGAGCAACGCCAGCAAAGCCAAGAGCGGCACCCGTGCCGACTTCACCCGTCAAGCCGAGAAGCTCGAAGTCGCCGCCAAAGTCATGCTCGAACGCCACCGGGAGAATGACTCACTGCAGACCGAGCCCGATCTGGCCGAGAAGACCGTCCGACGCATCGAACAGCTGAACAACGACGCGGCTCAACTGCGCCAATGGCTGGTCAGACACCCGAACGACCGCAAGGGTAGCAAAGGCTCGATCCGCAAGAGCAACCGCACCGACCCCGACAGTGCCAAGATGGCCACCAGCAAAGGGGTTATCCAGGGCTACTGTGGTGTAGCCGCCGTGGATGAGTCGCACCAGATCATCGTTGAAGCCCAGGCCCATGGCACCGGATCTGAACAGGAACTGCTGCTCCCAGTGATCCAGGCCACACGATCCACTGCAACACCGGATACGCTCTATACCGCCGATGCCGGTTATCACAGCGAAACCAACCTCAAGGCGCTGGCCGAAGCGAACATCCCGGCGTTGATTGCCGATAATGGGATGCGAGGGCGTGACGAACGCTTCAAGGATCAGGAGAAGTACAAAGCCCTGCCCGATCCGCTCTACGACAAGGCGCATCCGAAGAAGACGGCCAAGACCTACCGGCCAGGCGACTTCACTTACGACCCGAAGACTGGTACCTGCATCTGTCCGGCAGGAAAGACGCTCTATCAGAACGGCTTGAACTGCATCCACAACGGGTATATCTCGACCAAGTTCTCCGGTGCGTTACGCGATTGTGTGCCCTGTGATCAACGAGTGAAATGCCTGCGTACGCCCGATAAAACCCAGGTGCGGCAGGTCAGTTTCTTCCGGGGCAAAGCGAATTCAACTGGGGAAAGCTACACCGACCGAATGAAACGGGCGATCGATAGTGACGAAGGCAAAGCCCTTTACGGTCGCCGCTTTGCCACCGTCGAGCCGGTGTTCGGAAATCTCCGGCATAACAAGCGGCTCGACCGCTTCACCCTGAGAGGCCAGAAGAAGGTCGATACACAATGGAAACTCTATTGCCTTGTCCATAACATCGAGAAGCTGGCGCATCACGGGTATGGAGTGAGCGGATAGGGCAAGGAGGGAAACTAACCGGTTTCGCCGAACACGATTGCCGGCAGCTGAACAGAGACCATTCCAGATCCATCATTTCGGCATAAGAGAAAACAAAAATGGCGCGATGAATCCGCGCCATTTCTTCGTCAAGTATCTCTCTGAAAAATGGGTTTTTCTACAGCTTCAATGTTGAATTTAACCACGCCGCTATCGCGGCGGTGGGAGGCCGGCTAGATGATTATCAGCATCGCATTACTCTTAAAAAATTCGAGGCCTTTTGGCTGATGGTTTGTTACCTACGGGTGTAACAGACTAATATCGTTACATTGCCAAGCAAACTGAGGAGACTTACGTGCCTTCTATCAACGTCATGGCCCAATCGAGCCTGGCTCCGATCTTACTTGGAGAAGCACATGGGCGTCTCTAGTCATGTCATCCGATTTCGCATTGCCTACTCCGACTGTGATCCGGCGCAGATTGTCTTCTTTGCCAATTACTTCAAGTGGTTTGACACAGCAAGCCGTGAGTTCTTTACTGCCTGCGGCGTCCCGAGTTGGCATCAAACGGAGCGTGAGCGCGGCATCATCGGAGCGCCCCTGGTCAACGCACAAGCGAATTTTCTCGCTCCAGCTACTTATGGGGAAGATATCGAGATCGAGACGTCAGTCGATTCTTGGGGCAATACCAGTTTTGTCATGCGGCATGTGGCGCGGCGGGGTGATATCACCCTTGCCGAAGGCCGTGAAGTGCGTGTCTTCGCTGTACGCGATCCTGACGATCCAAAGCGTATCAAGGCCATACAGATTCCTGAGGACATTAAGTCAGCCTGTATGGCCTAATGAGCACAGCTGAAGAATCAAGTGGGATTGTTGCACCGTAAGATACCCTTTTGTTGTTTTGGTCACCGTTAGGGAAGCCGGTGCTGTTTGTTCAATAGTGGCAAGTTTTGGGCCTGGTGTTAGCCTGATGTTACCCCGAACAGAAAAAGAAAAAGGCCTGCATCGCTGCAAGCCTTGTCTTTACTGGTGCCGCTGGCCGGAGTCGAACTGGCGACCTTCGCATTACGAATGCGCTGCTCTACCAACTGAGCTACAGCGGCTCTGCGATCAATCATGCGCAGGGTCGGCATTTTAACAGTGCAGGCCGATATTTCAAAACCTATTTGAGCCATTCAGGAAAGACCGGAGCCTCTAATCCAGTCGGGCCAGTTTCGATTTCGCCAGTGGCGGATTTTTAGCGAAGTATTTGCGAATGCCGGTGATGATCGCTTCGGCCATCTTGTCCTGATACGCCTCGTCATTGAGGCGTCTTTCCTCTTCCGGGTTCGAGATGAAGGCCGTCTCGATCAGGATGGAGGGAATATCCGGCGCCTTGAGCACGGCAAATCCGGCCTGTTCGACATTTTCCTTATGCAGACGGTTGATGCCGCCGATCTCGCCAAGCACTGCCTTGCCTAGTTTGAGACTGTCGCTGATCGTTGCCGTCTGTGACAGATCGAGCAGTGTGCGCGCCAGCATCGGGTCCTTGACATCGATATTGACGCCGCCGACCAAGTCGGCCGAATTTTCCTTTTGTGCCAGATAACGTGCCGCCGAACTTGAAGCGCCGCTCTCGGACAAGGCAAAAACCGACGAGCCATTGGCATCGGCGCGGGTAAAGGCATCGGCGTGAATCGAGACGAACAGATCGGACTGAATGCGGCGCGCTTTCTGCACCCGCATGTGCAAGGGCACAAAGAAATCCGTGTCGCGAGTAAGAACGGCCCGCATATTGGGTTCGGCATCAATCTTTGCCTTCAGGCGGCGGGCCACCGCCAGCGTGACGTGTTTTTCGTAACTGCCGCCACGGCCAACAGCACCCGGATCTTCCCCGCCATGACCCGGATCGAGCGTAATGGTGACCAGGCGATCAACCACCGGTTTGCCCTGACGCGGCCGTTCTGCCTTGATCTCGCCCCCTGCTTGCGGCTTGTTCTCGTACTGCCCGCCGCTATTGCCGAACAGCGATTCGTTTTTCTGCAACAACTGGAGCAGCGGGTCGGGCGGTTCCAGCGGATAGACGTCGAGCACCAGACGGTGGCCATATTCGCCCACCGGAGGCAGCACGAATACTTGCGGCTTGACCTCGTTCTTGAGTTCCATCACCAGGCGCACGACGCCCGGCTTGAAGCGACCGGCACGCAGCAGCTTGATATTGGGATCGTCCGCGGCGACCTTGTTGGACAGCCCTTCAAGAACGCTGTTGAACTCGATCCCTTCGAGATCGACGACCAGGCGTTCGGGATTCTTGACCGTAAAATGCGTAAATCTCAGCGGTGCGTTATGTTCGATGGCCACCCGCGTGTAATCGGCGGCAGGCCAGACGCGAACGGCGAGAATGCCCGGATTGCGACCCGTCGCCGCGCGCCCGAACGGGCTGACCAGCAGAATCAGCGAGGCTCCGGCAAACTTGATCAGTTCCCGGCGCCGGAGCAGCGGCTTTTGAGCGCGCTCAGGCATTTCTGTCCCGCCTCACTGTGTGCAATGAACTCCAGTTCGCGACCCGCTTCGGGCCTGTCCGCCGCAAAACGGAAAACCAGGACGAGATCGGCCGACGGCACATAATCAACGGCCTTCTCGGGCCACTCGACCAGGCACACGGCGTCGTTTCGGAAGTACTCGCCAAGACCGGCATACTCAAACTCTTCTGGTTCATTGAAACGATAAAAATCAAAGTGATACCAGTATATGCTCGAAACTACGTAAACTTCAACCAGTGTGTAAGTAGGGCTTTTCACTGGTCCGATGTGGCCGACCCCGCGCAGGAGGGCACGGGCAAGCGTCGTCTTGCCGGCGCCGAGATCGCCATCGAGCCAGATGACCATGCCGGGAACCAGCAATGGCGCCAGATCGCGCCCGAGAGCAAGGGTTGCCACCTCATCCGGCAAATTCAATGTCAGTGCCGGCCGATCGTGAACAAGGCTATGATTCTGGCTATGCAAGAGAAAAACTCCGCAACGAACGCGAGTACAGCCGACTGGGGCACTGTCGATTTTGTCGCGCTGGTCAAACAAATCAAAAAATGGGGGCAGGAGCTGGGCCTGGCCGAACTCGGCATGGCCAGCGCCGATGTTTCGGCGGCCAGCCCTGAACTGTTGCGCTGGCTTGAACTTGGCCGCCACGGCGAGATGGATTATATGGCCAAACACGCCAACTTGCGCGCCCATGCGCAGGCCATGGTACCCGGCTGCTTGTCGGTCATCTCGGCCCGGCTCCCCTACTGGCCGCAGGCCGCCGCAAGTGAGCAGGTGCTCGCCAACCGGGAGCTGGGCTACATCTCCCGCTACGCGCTTGGCCGCGACTATCACAAGACGATGCGCAGGCGACTGCAGAGACTGGCTGAGCAAATTCACCATGAGCTCGAAAAGACTGGGCACGGAAAGTATTTTTCCTGCCGCGTATTTTCCGATTCAGCGCCGGTCATGGAAGTCGAGTTCGCACGCAAGTCCGGTATTGCCTGGCGCGGAAAGCACACCCTGGCGCTGACCCGCGAGGGGTCCTGGCATTTTCTCGGGGAAATCTATACCAGCCTGCCTCTGCCCAACGATGATCCGATCAGCGACCACTGCGGCACCTGCCGGAGCTGCCTTGACGCCTGCCCGACCGCCGCCATCGTCGCCCCTTACGAGATCGATGCCCGTTTATGCATCTCCTACCTGACCATCGAGTTGCAAGGCGCTATCCCGGTCGAACTGAGGCCGCTGATCGGCAACCGCATCTATGGTTGCGACGACTGCCAGCTCTGTTGTCCGTGGAACCGTTTGGCCCGGCTCGGCGACCCTGATTTTGCCGTGCGCCATGGCCTCGATGCGATGCCCCTCGCCGAACTGTTCTCCTGGGACAGGGAGCAATTCGAAAGCCGGCTGGCCGGCAGCCCGATACGGCGCATCGGGCACGAGCGCTGGTTACGCAATATCGCCGTGGCGCTGGGCAATTCGGCTGGATCGCCATCGACGCAGGCTGCACTCAAGGCACGGTTGGATCATCCTTCAGCACTCGTTCGCCAGCACGTTGCCTGGGCGCTGGCCCAATCGGGTGATGAACGGTCTTGATTTCTTTTGACTTTCCGATACCATTCGAAATATATGCCGTATCATGGCAAAATTGTTAAATGTGTAATTTGAGCGATAGCATTGGTCATGGCCGGTACGCCCCATCGGTCTCTGAAACAGGGCAAACCCGTCGAAAGACGACGACGCAAAGTCACCGGCCTACCGCCGCAAGCATTGAACGGCAACGGTAGCGGGACCACCAGAAAGCGGAGTTGATCGTGATTCATGGATTCCGGTACGGCAAAACCCCTGACCAGACGCCTGCGCCTGCCCCATTGATCACTCACAGCCTGACGCCAAGCGGCTTCTCATTTGAGGCAAAGGCATGAGCAAAGCCAATTCGAAGTCCGCTGCAAACAAAGTCATCCCCTTGAATGGCCCGGGTCTTGACCGTAATCCGGGTCAGCGCATTCTCGCCGAATGCCGGGAGCAACTGGTCAATAGCCTGTGTACCTGGCTGCAGGAAATCGCCACGCCGATTTCCGAAGAACTTTTTGCCCTCGCCAATTCATCACGGGAACGGGCGCTACAGGTCCGTTATAGCGGTTTGCGCGCCAATATCGATAAGGACTGGCCGCAGCTTGTTGAAACGTTCCGTCGTGAGCTTTCTGCCGAAGCCGAAAACTGCCAGAACCGTGACAGCTCGAATGAAAGCAGTCGCGAAGCACCGCGTGATGTGCAAAACTTTGAAAACCTGCGCCTGCTTGACGACGAAGATCTCACCAAGCACATTATCGTTCGTGAATTCTCGAACCAGCTTTCCGAGTCCTGCGACGAAGAGCTCTACTCGCTCGACCGCCGTGTCGCCGAACTGCAGGGGCATGACGAGCCGAGTGACAGCGAAAATCCGCTGGCTCCGGCCATCGTTTGCCGTGCGCTTTCCGACGCCTGTGCCACGATAGGTTCGGATGCCGAGACACGACTGCTGCTGTTGCGCCGTCTCGAACGCCATCTGCACAAAGACCTGTCCCCGATCTACAAGCAGATCAATGCTTACCTGAACGAACGCAATATCCTGCCCGAAATCAAGCGCGATTACCGGAGACATACGCCTGCTGGCGGTTCGTTTGCCTCGTCGAATGGCCAGAGCTCTGCGGGCTTTGCTTCGTCGTCAAACGGTCAGTCCTCTGCCGGCTTTGTCCCTTCGTCCGGCGAACAGGACTCGATGGGATCGGCGGAAACAGGTTTTGCCAGTGCGCCGCAGTTCTCTGGCGAAGGCATCATGGAGGTTCTGCAACGCCTTGCCCAGTTGCGCGTGGGCCAGCAGCAGGCCCCGGCGGCTGTAATGCCCGGTGTCATGCTCAGCGCACCACGGCTCCCCCAGCCCGTGTTTTCTCAAGCCAGCCAGGCGATCCCGCTGGATACCGCGGCGATCAATCAGTTCCTGCTTTCCTCGCTCAATGAAATGCAGCATGTGCCGGTACTGGCCAGTGACAGCGGAAGCGCGATCGTCAACCAGGTACGTATTGTTCGTGACTCGGAAAACGCCAAGCAG
The DNA here is from genome assembly GCA_020049495.1 of Accumulibacter sp. Classification (GTDB taxonomy): domain Bacteria; phylum Pseudomonadota; class Gammaproteobacteria; order Burkholderiales; family Rhodocyclaceae; genus Propionivibrio. Next base: position 30,036 of record JAIFKU010000057.1, on the reverse strand, counting down.
GTGGGCGGACTCGAGGCGGTTACGATCGATATCGTTGCCATGCTTTTCGACTTCATCTTTGACGACCCGCATATTCCCGTCGCCATCAAGGCACTGATCAGCCGGCTTCAGATTCCGGTGCTCAAGGTGGCCATGCTCAATCCCAGTTTCTTCGCCGATCGCCAGCATCCGACACGCCGTTTCCTCGGCAGCGTTGCCGGCGTCTCGATTCGCTGGGGCACTTCGGTCGACGAGACCGATCCTTTCTACTGCAAGCTCGCCGAACTCATCGAAAAGATTCAAACCGGGTTTGAAACCGATATCGAAGTGTTCGGCACGGCACTCGCCGAATTGGAGATTTTCGTCAATGAACACGAAAGCGAGGAAGACACCACTGCCCTGACCGCCGCCAATATCGTCATTCGGCGTGAACACGAAAGCGAAGGATGGGAACGGGCGCAGCGTGTCGTTCGGACTTTCCGGACAAACAACGCGATGCCGCCGTTGATTGACGCTTTCCTCAGAGAACACTGGATCGATGTCATGCAGGCCATTGCCGTCAATAACGATGAGGACAGCACCGACTGGCAAGCCGCCGAAGAGGTCATGAAGGATCTGGCGTGGAGTGTCGAAGCCAAGAAGACACCGGATGATCGCCTCAAGCTGATCAGCATGCTTCCCGGATTGCTGGCCCGGATCAACAAGGGGCTGGATAATATCGATGCCGGCCTGACCCAGCGCAGCGCTTTCTTTGACGCTCTGGTCCAGTATCACTCGGCAGCACTCAAGGGCGGCGAGCCGGAAATCCCGACAATACCGATAGTACCGACACCCGAAACCAGCCCCGGTCCTGCAGATGCATCTGCACCGGCAGCTGCACCGGTAACTGCACTTGCCCCTGAACAGATCGATCTTGCGCCATCCTTCAGCCCGCCGCCGCCTCCACCCTCCGAAGAAGGTGATCTGCTGGTCACGCGTAGCGTCAACAACGGCATCGAGGTCGAAGAAGTCATTCTCGTCGGGGCCAGCCCGATCTGGCGTGCCGATGAGCGGGAAATCTTCAGGCAGGTCAGCGAACTCAAGCGCGGCGACTGGGTAGAATTCCACGACGAGGAAGATAGCCTCTATCGCGAGCGCCTGCACTGGATCAGTCCGCAACGCGGGATTCTGCTCTTCAGCAACCACCGCTCGTCCAAGGCTATCTCATTCACCCCCGAAGCACTGGCTCGGCATATTCGCGACGGCAAGGCCAGCATTTTGCAGAAGAACGAAATTTTCGAACGTGCGCTAAACGGTGCTTTGGAATCGATCAACGCTGCCGCCTAGGGAAAGGCTGATTTATTCGTCCCCCAGGAGGACTTCCTTCGGGGCGTCACCCCGGCGAACGCCGGGGTCCAGTTCGTTGATTCTTCTGGCTCTGCACTTCCTTCGGTCGGATTCCGGCATCCCAAGGGTACTTCCTGCGGGGCGCTTTCGCTGGAATGACGGATTTGGAATACTTCAGCGTTTCCATAGGAGAGCCGAGCCGGCATCCGGCTCCCCATTCCTGAACTACGGAAAGCGTCGGAATGCCGCTCAATCCCTACCCGCATCTGCTCGCCCCGCTTGACCTCGGCTTCACCACGCTGAAGAACCGCGTGCTGATGGGTTCGATGCACACCGGCCTTGAGGAAGCCACCAACGGCTTCGACCACCTTGCCGTGTTCTACGCCGAACGCGCCCGTGGCGGTGTCGGGCTGATCGTCAGCGGCGGCTTTTCTCCCAACCTCTCCGGGCGCGTATTCCCGCATGCGGCGCAGCTCAGCTTTTCCTGGCAGGTCGGCAAGCACCGTCAGATCACCGAAGCCGTCCATGCCGAAGGCGGAAAAATCGCCCTGCAGATCCTGCACGCCGGTCGTTATGCCTATCACCCGCTGGCCGCCGCGCCGTCAAGACTGCGTGCGCCGATCAACCGCTTCATGCCGCGCGCGCTCACGCGCTGGGGCATCCACAAGACCATTGCCGACTATGTCCGCTGTGCCGTTCTGGCCCAGCGGGCGGGTTATGATGGCGTCGAGGTAATGGGCTCGGAAGGCTATCTGATCAGCGAGTTCATCGCCCCGAAAACCAACACGCGCACTGACGAGTGGGGTGGGCGCCTCGAAAACCGCATGCGCTTTGCTGTCGACACGGTACGACAGGTGCGCGCAGCCGTCGGGCCGGATTTCATCATCATCTTCCGTCTCTCCCTGCTCGATCTGGTTGAAGGCGGCAGCACCTGGGACGAGGTGATTGCCTTGGCCAGAGCCATCGAAGCTGCCGGCGCAACGCTGATCAATAGCGGCATCGGCTGGCATGAAGCACGCATCCCGACCATCGCCACCCTGGTGCCGCGTGCTGCCTTTGCCTGGGTCAGCCAACGCCTGATGGGCGAAGTGGGCATCCCGATCATCGCCAGCAACCGCATCAACACGCCGCAAGTGGCCGAAGGCATCATCGCCTCCGCTGGCGCCGACATGGTTGCCATGGCCCGCCCCTTCCTCGCCGACGCGGCATGGGTCAACAAGGCAGCAGAGAATCGTGCGCAAGAGATCAATACCTGCATCGCCTGCAACCAGGCCTGTCTCGACAGCATTTTCGCCGGCCGGATCGCCTCCTGTCTGGTCAATCCGCGCGCCTGCCATGAAACCGAACTGCTGATCGAAAAAACGGCGGCGCCGAAGAAGATCGCCGTCATCGGCGCCGGGCCGGCCGGCATGGCCTGCGCCGTCACTGCCGCCGAGCGTGGCCACGCCGTCACGCTGTTTGACAGTGCAGCAGTTATCGGTGGGCAATTCAAGCTCGCATGCCGCATCCCCGGCAAGGAGGAATTCAGTGAGACCCTGCGTTATTTCGACAACCAGTTGAAGAAAGCCGGCGTCAGGCTCAGGCTCGGTCAGCGCGTCGAGGCCGGAGAAATCGTGCACGGCGGCTTTGACCATGTTGTTCTGGCTACCGGCAGCGTACCGCGCAAGCTGGACATTCCGGGCAGTGAGCACGCCAAGGTAGTGAACTATATCGACCTGATCGAAGGACAAAAACCGGCGGGCGCCAGGGTGGCCATCATCGGGGCCGGCGGCATCGGTTTCGATGTCGGCGAATTCCTGACCCACGCACACGACGGCCAGGACGAACTGACCCGATTCCAGACCGAATGGGGTATCGACGTCGCTCTGGCGGCACGTGGAGGCCTCAGGCGCCCGGAGCAGGCAGCGCCTTTGCGTCAGGTCTGGTTACTGCAGAGGAAAGTCTCCAGGGTCGGCAGCGGTCTGGCCAGGACCACCGGCTGGATTCGCCGCTCGCTGCTCACGATGCGCGGGGTGAAAATGCTTTCCGGCGTCGTTTATGAGCGCATTGACGACGCTGGCCTGCACATCAGCATCAACGGGCAAGGCCAGTGCCTGCCCGTTGATACGGTGGTTGTCTGCGCGGGCCAGAACGCGTGTCGTGAGCTTGAGGCCAGCCTGCGCGCCGCCGGCATTCCCCTGTCGCTGATCGGTGGTGCCGATACGGCAGCTGAACTCGATGCGCAGCGGGCAATTGCTCAGGGCACGCGGCTGGCAGCCGCCCTCTAGAACGCTGCCCTGCCGGTGATTAAGCGCTTGTTTGCTGAGATTTGAAAAACTCGATGACCGAAAGTGCCAGGGCGTCGGTCGAGTCTACAAACAGCGACGGATTCTCCTGACACTGCCCACGCATGCCAATGGGGATCTCGGTGCAGCCCAGAATAATGATTTCGGCCCCACGGGCAACAAGCTTCGCCGTCGCTACCCGGAAGAGCTCTTCAGCTTCATTGAGCTGGCTGGCCTTGATCAAGGCGATCGCCGGAGACACCAGCGTCCGGAACTCGTCTTCGGTCGGCGCCAGTACCGTAAACTCCAGGTCGATCAAGGCGCGGGTGTAAATGCCCATCTGAAAGGTGCCCACGGTCGATAGGACGCCGACGCGACGGATACGTGGATCCCTTTTGCGCACCTGCTCGGCGCTGGCCAGGACGATATTAAACAAGGGAACTGCAGAGGCTTCACTCATTTCTGAATACCAGCAATGAGCACTGTTGCACGGGATGCAGATGGCCTTGACCCTCGCTCGATTGAGGAAGTCTATCCCCTGCAGCAATTTGGGCAACGGCGATGGCCCCTTGCCGAGGATACCGGCGGTTCGATCAGGAACGCTGCAATCGCCATAGACCAGGACGGGAATGTGATTCTGGTCAACGAGTGCTGGCGTGTTTTCCACGAGTTTTTTCAGAAAATCGGCCGTGGCCAGGGGACCCATGCCCCCCAAGACACCCAGAAAGTCATTCATCTGTTTCTCCAGCGGAACCGAGCGCAACGTCCCTGCTCGTAGTTTCCGTTCAGCGCGCTACCGGTCGTGCCGGATCACTGCACCATTCGCTCCAGGAACCGGCGTAGAGCCGCGCCCCATGCAATCCGGCAAGCTCCATGGCCAGCAGATTGTGGCAGGCTGATACGCCGGAACCACATTGCATCACCACCCGCTCGGGGGCAAGGCCGTCGAGCAGATCAAGAAACTCGCGGCGCAACTCCGCAGCCGGGCGGAACAGGCCATTGGTATCGAGATTATCCGTGAAAAAACGGTTGCACGCGCCCGGGATGTGCCCACCGACCGGGTCGATCGTTTCATTTTCGCCGCGAAAGCGATCCGGTGCGCGGGCATCGACGACACAGAATGCCTTGCTGTCGAGGTTGGCCAGCACCTCATCGGTGCTGACAACCCCGTCGCGCCCGGCAATTTCAAAGACGGCCGGAGTCGACTGCGGCAGTTCGGCCGACAAGGGCCGCCCCTCCTTCACCCACTGGTTGATACCGCCGTCGAGCAACGCCACGCGCTCATGGCCCAGCCAGCGCAGCAGCCACCATAGGCGCCCGGCGACCATACCGCCGGCATCATCATAGGCCACGACCTGCGTCTGCCGTGAAACGCCTGCTGCACCCAGTTTCCTGGCCAGAAGCTCGGCATCGGGCAGGGGATGACGGCCGTTGCGACCATTCATCGGGGCGGAAAGGTCGCGGTCGAGATGCAGGAACAAGGCTTGCGGCAGATGCCCCCCGGCGTAAGCCTTCTCGCCGTAGCCCGCATCGGACAACTGGTGCCGGCAATCGAAAACCCGCCACTGCGCATCATTCAGATGAACGGCCAGTTCCTCACACGAAATCAGGGTCGAATAATTCACGTCGCTTCACTCACCCGTGATACCCGCATCCAGCCAGGCGCGCGCCTCGCCTTCTTCACCGAACACCTGCATTTCGGCACGGACAAAGATCTGCGCCAGCCACGCGCTCCAGGCCACCCACTGGCTATGCGTCAGCACCGCGATGCGGCGGAAATCGTTGGGATGCGCGCGGGCGAAGACAATATCTTCCCAGGCCACATCGAGCGTGAAGTCGGCCATCTCACGCAGGTCAAACAGGAGATCAACCGCCCCCTCGAACCTGACCTTGTAATTGACCATGTCCTCGAACTCTTTATAGTCGGCCAGGGTAAATTCCCCATACACATTGACTTCGACGCGTTTGGGCTGGTGCTGGATCACGATCATGGCTGTCTCCTGTTGAATACTGCGGAGTGTAGCATCAGTCCTGCTCGGCAGGATTCGCTCTGGAAAACCACGTGGAGACCACGCCGCTGGCGACAATCAGTGCTATCGCCGACCAGGCACCGAAGGAAAGCGTCTCCCGCCAGAACAGCATACCGAAAAGGCTGGCAAAAATCACGGTTGAATAAGCCAGGCTGGCGGCGACGAGGGTATTACCGCGCTTGTACGCACGTGTCATCGCCAGTTGGGCGAGAGTTCCGAAGGAGCCAACGCCGAGCAGCAACAGGCCGCCACGCAGATCGAGCCGATGGAATTCGGAGAGCGTCATCCAGACTCCACTGGCGACTGTTGACAGCAGAGAGAAATAAAACACCGTGCGTTCTTCGACTTCGCCACGCTCGCCCAGTTCCTTGACATTGTAGTAGGCAAGCCCGGCCAGCATGCCGCTCCCCAGCCCGATCACTCCCCCGAGCAACTGATCGGCATGCAGGGTCGGGCGCAACAGGAGGGCGACACCGATAAAACCCAGCACCAGCGCACCCAGCATCCCGCGTCCCAGTCGGGCCTTGCCGAACAGGCCGAGATAAACCGCCAGAAACAGAGGCGAGGTATAGGCCAGCGTTACCGCCAGAGCCAGCGGCAACAGGGAAACTGCATAAAAATAAAGGAGCAGGGAAACGAAGCCGCTGGCGCTGCGCCAGAGCTGAAATCGCCAATGTGGCGTCCGGATCGGAATGCTGCGCAGACGTACCAGAGAAAACATCATCACCAGCGAAATGACACTGCGGTAAAAAACGATTTCAGGGGCAGAGAAAACTTCAGCAGCGAACTTCACGCAAACGCCCATTGAGGCGAAAAAGAAGCTGGCCACGATCATCCAGGAGGATTGCATGGTTTATTGGCTGGAACGCGTCGATTCGACGTACTGCTTTACCGCCTACCGGTAAAGCCAAGCGGCAAATACGGAGAAAAAAGCATTTTAATCGCTTTCCAATTGACCGGGAGGCCCTTCTTGAGCTATTTTCCATCGTTTGATCAGAGCAATTTCCATGGCGCGAACCAACCCTGCCGATCCGGTCGAAAACGGCACTCCCCAGCCGGAGCCTCCGGCGGTAAACGAAATGAAATTTGAAGCGGCGCTCGCCGAACTGGAACAGATCGTCCAGAACATGGAAGGTGGGCGACTGCCGCTTGAAGAATCAATGCTCGCGTACCGGCGCGGGAGCGAACTGCTCAGGCACTGCCAGCAGCAACTGAGCGACGCCGAACGCAAGATCCAGGTCCTGGAAGCGGGTACCTTGCGCGATTTCGATAGTGCCAGCGGAGGCGTTCAGTGAGCGCTCTTTCTTCTGTTTCCGGGGACACCCGCGAGCTGCCCTTCCCGGACTGGATGCGTGCGGTACAAACGCGGATTGAGGCCACCCTGTCGCGTCTGTTACCCGCCGCTGAAGCCATTCCGGCGCGCCTGCATCAGGCCATGCGCTACGCCAGCCTTGGCGGCGGCAAGCGTGTTCGCCCCCTGCTCGCGTTTGCCGCCGGCGAACTGAGCAATGGCGCGCCGGAAAAACTTGAAATCGTTTCCTGCGCCGTCGAACTGATTCACGCCTACTCGCTCGTCCATGACGACCTGCCGTGCATGGACGACGACGTATTGCGCCGCGGCCGGCCGACCTGCCACGTCGAATACGATGAGCCCACCGCCCTACTGGTCGGCGACAGCCTGCAATCGCTGGCTTTCGAGCTGCTCGCCCGCGAGCAACTGGGCAACCCGGAATGCCAGCTTGAAATGCTGCGCCTGCTGACTCACGCCAGCGGCTCCAGGGGCATGGCGGGAGGCCAGGCGATCGATCTCGATGCGGTCGGCCGCTCACTCGACCAGCCGGAGCTTGAACTGATGCACGCCCTGAAAACCGGGGCGCTGATCCGGGCGGCGTTGATGCTTGGCGCGCTGTGTGGTGAGCCCCTGGCCGGCAAAGCCGGCGAAGCACTCGATCGTTATGCCAAACGTGCCGGTTTGCTATTTCAGGTCGTTGATGACATCCTTGACTGCACGGCGAGTACGGCAACCCTCGGCAAGACGGCCGGCAAGGACGCGGCGGCGGAAAAACCGACCTATGTCAGCCTGATGGGGCTGCACAACGCCCGTGAATTCGCCGCCGAGTTAAGAGCACAAGCCCTTGAATCACTCGCCATTTTTGGCGAACGCGGTCGGCGCCTGATTGAACTGACCGATTTCATCACTCACCGCAAGTTTTAGACGATGACTCTGGCCGCATTCAGGCCAGAATTCACGGACCAAGCCGGGCCCCACACAAATGACTTCCTATCCTCTGCTCGATACCATCAACAGTCCAGCACAACTGCGTGAACTCGACCGCAAACAGTTACCGCAGCTGGCCGAGGAGCTGCGCAGTTTTCTCGTCGAATCCGTATCCAGAACCGGAGGGCATCTCTCGTCGAACCTCGGTACGGTTGAACTGACCGTCGCCCTGCATTATGTTTTCGACACACCGGATGACAAGCTGGTCTGGGATGTCGGACACCAGACCTATGCCCACAAAGTGCTCACCGGGCGTCGGGAAGGGATGGCCAGGCTGCGCATGCATGGCGGCGTTTCGGGCTTTCCCAAGCGCAGCGAAAGCGAGTATGACACTTTCGGCGTCGGGCATTCGTCCACCTCCATCTCAGCCGCTCTCGGCATGGCGCTGGCCGCCAAGCTCAAGGGTGAAACACAGCGAATCGTGGCCATCATCGGCGATGGCGCGATGTCGGCCGGACAGGCCTTCGAGGCACTGAACAACACCGGCGTCGCCGATGCCGATTTGCTCGTCATCCTCAACGACAACGACATGTCGATCTCGCAGCCGGTTGGCGCGCTCAACAAGTACCTGGCGCGCATACTTTCCGGCAGCACCTTCAATGCGGCACGCAAAGCAGGGGAAAAGGTACTGGGCGTCTCCCCGTCGCTGCTCGAATTTGCCAACCGGGTCGAGGAACACGTCAAGGGCCTGCTGACGCCGGGAACGCTGTTCGAAGAACTCGGTTTCAACTATATCGGCCCGATTGATGGCCATGATCTTGATTCGCTGGTGCCTACCCTGCAGAACCTGCAGAAACTCAAGGGACCGCAGTTCCTGCACGTCATTACCCGCAAGGGGCAGGGTTACAAGCTGGCCGAGGCCGACCCGATCCTCTACCACGGTGTTTCGAAATTTCAGCCTGACGTTGGCATCGAAGGCGGCAAGGCCGGCAGCAAACCAAGCTATACGCAAGTCTTTGGCGACTGGCTGTGCGATATGGCGGTCGCCGAACCCAGACTGGTTGGCATTACCCCGGCCATGGGCGAAGGATCCGGCATGATGCGTTTTGCCGAACTCTTCCCCGAACGCTATTTCGATGTCGGCATCGCCGAACAGCACGCCATCAGCTTTGCGGCCGGTCTCGCCTGCGCGGGGATGCGCCCGGTCGTGGCCATCTATTCAACCTTTCTGCAGCGCGGCTATGACCAGTTGCTGCACGACGTCGCCCTGCAGAAACTGCCAGTCGTCTTCGCCCTTGACCGTGGCGGTCTGGTTGGCGCCGACGGCCCGACGCACCACGGATCCTTTGACCTCTCCTATCTAACCTGCATCCCGAACATGGTGGTCATGGCACCCGCCGACGAAAACGAGTGCCGGGAAATGCTGACCACCGCCTGCCACATCGACGGCCCGAGCGCCGTTCGCTACCCGCGCGGTTCCGGTCCTGGCGTGACCACGGAGAAGAGGCTTGGGGACCTTCCCGTCGGCAAGGGAGAAATTCGCCGTCGGGGCAAAGGCGTCGCGCTGCTGGCTTTCGGCAGCATGCTCATCCCGGCGCTGGAAGCGGCAGTCGAACTTGACGCCACGGTGGCCAACATGCGTTTTGTCAAACCCATCGACCGTGAACTGATTATCGAGCTGGCACGGGAACATTCGCTGCTGATCAGCGTCGAAGAGAATGCCCTGATTGGTGGCGCCGGCTCCGAAGTAGCACGCGTTCTGGACGAAATTGCCAGTCCGGTACGCTTTGTGCGACTGGGTCTTCCCGACCGTTTCATCGACCATGGCGACCAGGCGCTGCTGCTGGCGGAAATCGGTCTCGACAAGGACGGCATTGTCCGTACGGTGCGCGCGCATCAAGACAGCGCAAGCCTTGTTGCTCCGCATCCGGATCAATAATCGACAATGGCACAAAATACGACCAGGAACTGAAATGAACGCACCACAAGCCCCGCAAATACAAAATGCCATGGTCGACGTCCAGAACCTGGCAGACACGCGGCAAATCGCCATCAACCGCGTCGGCATCAAGGCGATTCGCCACCCGGTCAGGGTCCTCGACCGTACCGGTGGTGTGCAACACACCATCGCCGTCTTCAACATGTACGTCAGCCTGCCGCACAACTTCAAGGGCACGCACATGTCGCGTTTCGTCGAGATTCTCAACAGCCACGAACGCGAAATATCGGTCGAGAATTTTCCGGTGATGCTGCGCGACATGGCTAAAAAACTGGAAGCGGTAACCGGACACATCGAGATGAACTTCCCGTACTTCATCAACAAGGCGGCACCGGTCTCCGGCGTGCATAGCCTGATGGACTACGATGTCACGCTGACCGGCGAAATCTGCCATGGCGAGATTGCCTCGACGGTCAAGGTCGTCGTGCCGGTAACCAGTCTTTGTCCGTGTTCCAAGAAAATTTCAGCACGCGGCGCACACAACCAGCGCTCGCACGTCACCGTTACCGCCAGAATCAAGAAGCTGGTGTGGATCGAGGAAATCGTCGAACTCGTCGAAGCGCAGGCCTCCTGCGAGCTTTACGGACTGCTCAAGCGCCCTGACGAAAAATATGTCACCGAACGCGCCTACGACAATCCGAAATTTGTCGAAGACATGGTGCGCGACGTCGCCGCCCGTCTCAACGCTGAACCACGCATCTCTTCCTATGTGGTCGAGTCCGAAAACTTCGAGTCAATCCACAACCACTCGGCCTATGCACTGATCGAGAACATCAAGCCCAAGCCAGTCTGAATCCGGATTCTCAACAAAAACGGGCCATGTCGCAAGACACAGCCCGGGTTTTTGTTTCTGCAGAATGGCTGATCAAACCTGCTTGACGTCCTTCTGTTTGCGCGTCAGCTTTTCCTTGATCCGTGCGGACTTGCCCGAACGCTCGCGGAGGTAGTACAGCTTGGCACGACGCACGTCGCCGCGACGCTTGACTTCAATGGCGGCAACCAGCGGCGAATAGGTCTGGAAGGTACGCTCGACGCCTTCCCCGGACGAAATCTTGCGCACGATGAAGCTGGAATTGAGACCGCGATTACGCTTGGCGATAACCACGCCTTCGTAAGCCTGCAGACGCTCGCGTGCGCCTTCCTTGACCTTGACCTGAACGACGACGGTGTCGCCGGGGGCAAAGGGAGGAACGGTTTTGCCCAGACGGGCGATTTCTTCTTGTTCAAGTAGCGCTATCAGATTCATTTTTAGACTCCTATTTGGTTTCCTGACCGCATTGCTCCTGAAACTGCACCAGGAGTTGCGTTTCCTCTTTCGACAGCGAACGTTCCGCCAACAACTCGGGGCGCCGCCGCCACGTCCGCCCCAGCGCCTGTTTCAGACGCCATCGACGAATCTGCTCGTGGTGTCCGGACAACAGCACATCCGGCACCCGCTGACCTTCGTATTCCTCCGGCCGCGTATAGTGCGGGCAATCCAGCAAACCCGCCACAAACGAATCCTGTGTCGCCGATTCGGCGTCGTTGAGCACGCCCGGCAACTGTCTGACAATGGCATCCAGCAAGGCCATTGCCGGGATTTCTCCGCCCGAAAGCACAAAATCCCCGATCGAAATCTCCTCATCGACGCAACGCTCGATCAAACGCTCGTCAATTCCTTCGTAACGGCCACACAAGAGCACCAGACCCTCTGCCGATACGTCCTGCACAAACTGCATCACCCTCTGATGCGTCAGCGGCGCACCCTGTGGCGAGAGATAGACCACCCGGCTCGCCGCCAATCCTGCTACAGCCTGCCTTGCCTTGGCTGCTGTTATCGCCGCTGCCAGCGGCTGAGGCAGCATTACCATGCCAGGCCCGCCACCGTAAGGCCGATCATCGACGGTACGATGATTGTCCTCGGTGAATTCGCGCGGATTCCACAAATCCAGACTCCAGCGCTTTTCTTCAAGCGCCCGCCGCGTCACTCCCGACTGTGTCAGTGCCACAAACATCTCGGGAAACAGCGTCACCACATCGGCAACAAAGCGGCCAACCGACTGGAGGCCCCGTTCGTCAGGGTTCACCAGTCCGCTTCCCAATCAACGCGAATACATCGCGCCGGCAGATCAACATCAAGAACAACCACCGCCACGAAGGGCAGCAAACGTTCCTTTCCATCCCCATCGACCACCCGCAACACCGCGTTGGCGGAGGTCTCGATCAGTCCGGACACTTGGCCCAGAGACTGATCGTGCGTATTCATCACATCCAGGCCGATCAGATCGGCCCAGTAATACTCATCCTTGGCGGCCGGCGGCAACGCGGCACGCGGCACGCCGACCAGCATTCCCTTCGCCGTCTCGGACGCATTGCGATCATGCAGACACTCCAGTTCCGCGATCAGCAATGCCCCCTGCACCTTGCACCTCTGCACCTGCGTCGGACGCCACTGCTCAGGCGCACTACCCTCTTGTCCGACCCACCAGCAAGGCAGTCTGGCCCAGACCAGCGGATCGTCGGCAAAGGGGTGTATTTTCACCGCACCGCGCAAACCATATGGGCCCACGATCTTGCCGAGAACAACGATATCGGCAGGCGCTTCCAGGCCGGCAGAATCAGGCAAGCGAACTTCCGTCAGCCGTTCAGGCGACAGCTACAGCCTTGGCGCCGGACTGCTTGACCAGACGAGCAACGGTCAGCGACATCTGGGCACCCTGCTGTTGCCAGTAGCTCAGGCGATCGGCAGCAATCCGCAGCCCTTCTTCCTTGTCCGTAGCAATCGGGTTATAAAAGCCAATCCGCTCAATGAAGCGGCCATCACGGCGGGTGCGGGAATCGGCCACCACCATATTGTAGAAGGGGCGCTTTTTGGCACCACCGCGGGCAAGACGAATAACGACCATAGGATCTATTCCGAATTCAGAAAAAGGGCAAAATTATAACAAGAAAGCGCGAAAAAACAAGCTGATATTTAATCATCACCGTGACTTGGCCGTAAATTCGTCGCAAATCATCAGCGCAACAGTGTGAATAAAGTCACATAATCTACACCACCCTGAAGCTATACTTGACAGGTAAATTTTACCTATTGCCTTTTTCCCGAGTGCCATGGTCGATTCGCTTTCCGCTGCAGACAGTCTCGAAGCCACTGCCTTTTCGCAGTCGAGCATGCGCGCCATTCTCGCCTGGATGGGGACGCCACCACCACTCAATGCCCCGGATGACCTGCCGGCCCTGCATACGCATCTGGCCGCCTTGCGTGCCAGCCAGCTCACGCCCCAGCAACGCGCCACGGTGCTTGAGCGCCTGTACACCCGCAGCATGGCCGTCGTGGCCACCCTGCTCCCGTCCCTGACCGATGTCCCGCTCCCGATTCCGCGAAAGACCAGGCAACTGATCCGCAGCCTACAGGATCTGCTGAGAACGCTCGCGGAAGATTTGCAGGCGACACTGGACTCGATTGACGAACATCTGACCCAGGGCTTGCCCCAGGCGCAGGACCTTGTCCTCTGGAGGAGCCTGTACGCCCTTGCACAGCACCTGCTGATCAGCAATCTGGCGGCGTCTCCTGCCGGTGTCGGAATCTGGCAGCAATTCCATCAGACCTATGAAATCGCACGTCGGATGGACCTTGTCGGCAATACCCCGAAGGGGTCCTCATGCACCCTGGAAAGCATTTATTATTCAACCATATTGCTCGGTTCTGCCCAACCGGCGTCCTTCACTTCCCGTGAAGTACATTTTGTTGCGACCTATCTGGAGCATTTCTCCGACCATATCGATTCGAGCGACATCGCTGCAGCCAAAACTCCCGCGACATTCTGGATCGATCCGGCTCATGACGCACCGGCAGTCGCCTGTGCCCGGAAATCGCCCCCTCCGGAAACGCCCGCGCTTTATTTTTCCTGCGACCGGCTGGCCACACTGCTCAAGCAACAGATCGCCGCACTCAAAGCCGGCGACACCCCGGCGCAGCTCAGCCTGCCGGAATTTGCCGGCACGCCTGCCGGACGCGGAGTTATGCGTCGGCTCGTCACCTACTGGGGAGAACCGGGCAAACGCCGTTTCCCGCGCCGCCGACAGAACTACCGTGCGGCCTTGTGTGCCGGACTGGACAGTTTATGGCGCCTGTTTCAGGAGGAAGATGCCTCGAGCGTCGAAACGTCGAATTGGATGATCACCAACGAAAGCCCGGACGGCTATGCCGTCATGCACGTCTCGGGGAAAACCGGTGCCATGGCGGTCGGCGACGTCACGGCGATCCGCACCGAATCCGGAGAAAACTGGCAAATCTGCATTGTTCGCTGGGCGCAATCCGAAAACCAGGAGCATCTGGAACTTGGCCTGCAGATTCTGGCGACCAGCGCCGTTCCAGCCTTTCTCGCCCTGCCTGCGCAAGCCAGCGACAGGGACCGGCTGTCGGTGCTCATCCTGCCCCGGGTTCCGCCCTTGCGCTTGACTGAAATGCTGGTTGTTCCCTCGGGCGCCATGGAGAATCAGCCCAAATCTTTCGTCCTGGTCGTCGAAAAAGACCATCTTGAACTGCGCGAGATGAGAAGCACGGGCCTCGACGAACAGAACAGCCAGATTGAGGTATTCTCGATCGAACGCGATATCCTCAAGGCCTAATCGAGCCTCTCCTCCGCCGCCGGGTGGCAGCTATCGCCACGGAATTCGGGCAGCGTTGCAGCCACCAGCGCTCCGAGCAAGACGACGGCCCACGACAGATACAGCCAGAGCAGGAAAATCGGCAGCGTAGCAAAAGCACCGTAAACCAGCGTGAACGACGGGAAATGCGAGAGGTAGAATTCGAAGCCCTTTTGCATCAGCACGAAACCCAGGGCCGCAAACAGGCCGGCCCACAATGCATCACGCGGCACAACGCGGGCATTGGGAACGGCAAAATAGAGTCCGGCAAAAAAAATCGCCGCAATCGACACACCCGCCAGCCTGAACATGAAACTGTGCAACCACGCGGGATCGTCGATCAGGCCGAGCGAGGCCGTAACCGCATAATAGGTGGCCAGAACCACGCAGCTCACGACGAAAGGCCAGAGCACAAGAACGGCGACGTACAGCCGCAGTTTTTTCCACCACGGCCGGTCATCCATTACCCGCCAGACATGGTTGAGCGCGCGTTCGATGCTCAACAGGAGAAAAAGAACGGTAAGCACCAGCGCGACCAGGCCAGCCAGCGTGACATTCGTCGCTTTTTGCGAGAACTGCAGGACGTAGTCAATGATCATCCCGGCGCTGCGTTCAGGCAGCAGGCTGCGCACGACAAAATGGTCGAGCTGAGTCGCCATTTCGAAAAAGATGGGCAGCACCGACATGATGCCGAGAATGACCGCCACCAGCGGTACCAGCGAAAGCAGGGTGGTGAACGCCAGACTGGCGCTCAACTGGTCAAAGTTTTCTTCGACGAATCGACGCAGGACACGCGCGACGAATCCACGCAAACATGAAAGGCGGGGAAGCATAAGATCTCTATAATAAGCTGCTCTGTCCGGACCGTACCAATGACCACTCGAAGCCTTTATCTGTCTGCCTGCATCAGCCTGATCACGTTGATCTTCCTTTGTCTGGCCTGGGAGTTGCGCCTCGCCCCCATCCATCCCGGCGGTTCCTGGCTGGTGTTGAAATGTGTTCCGCTGCTGACCCCGCTTTTCGGCATTCTGAACGCCCGCCGCTATACCTTCCAGTGGGCATCCATGCTGATCCTGCTCTATCTGAGCGAAGGCCTCGTCCGCGCCACCAGCGAATCCGGCCCGAGCCGGTGGCTGGCGGTGGCCGAGATCCTGCTTTCCATCGTCTTTTTTTGCAGCGCCATCGGCTATGTCAGACGGACCCGCCACCACAATACAGCACTGCCGTCGTGAACAGGTTCGGCAGCAGGTAAATGCCGCGACGGCGCAACTCGGGGTTGAGCAGTGTATTGCGCGGCTTGATTTCGGGCATCGGCTTTATCCTGGAAAAAGCAGTTGAACCACGAAGAACACGAAGTTCACGAAGAGAATCGTGAACTTACGATGTCAAGTCGCCTCACCCAATGGGTGAGCAGGCAAAGTACTGCAATTCATTGTTTATCTTCGTGCTCTTCGTGAACTTCGTGGTTAATTGAGGTTTTAAGGTTTATCCAAGTTCAGCCAGAACGCTGCTTGAGGCAAATACTTTTTCGCCGATTACCACCTTGACCCGGGTATCGAGCGGCAGATAAAGGTCAACGCGCGAGCCGAAGCGGATAAACCCGTAACGCTGACCGGCTTCCAGCAGCGTTCCCGCATCAGCGTAATTCAGGATGCGTCGTGCCACCAGACCGGCAATCTGCACACAGGTAATATCACGCCCATCATCCGTCTTCAGATGCAGGGCGCAACGCTCGTTTTCCAGCGACGCCTTGTCCAGTGACGCATTGAGAAAGCTCCCCGGCTTGTACCATTTTTGCTGTACCGTGCTCTTGATCGGCGAACGGTTCGAATGCACGTTGAATACGTTCATGAACACGCTGATCTTGAGCGCACGCCGATTCAGGTAAGGGTCATCCGCTTCCTCGACGACGACGATACGCCCATCGGCAGGCGCGACAACACTTTTCGGCCCACCGGCAATAACGCGCGCCGGATCACGAAAGAACTGCACACAGAAAATGAAGACCAGCCAGAACGGTAGCGACCAGAGGCCAGCTGCAGACACCAGAATGGCAAGAATCAGGGTGCCGGCGATGAACGGCCAGCCTTCCTTGGCGAGAATCGGATGCGGATAATTCATTGACAGCCTGTGAAGAGTTAGGAGAAAGGGGTAAAGAGAAATACAAGGGGCGAGGTGGTGGTGGATTGCCCCTCCTCACTCATCACCCCTTACTCCTCACTGCATCAATCAATTTTTAGATTGGTCGACGAGCTTGTTCTTCTTGATCCACGGCATCATGTCACGCAGCTTGGCGCCAACAATTTCAACCGGGTGCTCGGCCATCAAACGACGGTGCGCAGTCATTGAAGGATAATTGGTCTTGCCTTCCTGGATGAACGCCTTGGCATACTCGCCGTTCTGGATGCGCTTCAGGGCCTCGCGCATGGCGTAGCGCGACTCTTCGTTGATCACCGAAGGGCCGGTCACGTACTCGCCGTACTCGGCGTTGTTCGAAATCGAGTAGTTCATGTTGGCGATGCCGCCCTCATAGATCAGATCGACGATCAGCTTGACTTCGTGCAGGCACTCGAAATAGGCCATTTCCGGCGCGTATCCGGCTTCAACCAGGGTCTCGAAACCCATCTTGATCAGTTCGACGGTGCCGCCGCAAAGCACGGTCTGCTCGCCGAACAGATCGGTTTCGGTTTCTTCACGGAAGTTGGTCTCGATCACGCCACCCTTGGTGCCGCCATTGGCTGCGGCGTACGAAAGCGCAATATCCTTGGCCTTGCCGGACTTGTCCTGATGCACGGCAATCAACGAAGGCACGCCGCCGCCCTTGAGGTATTCGGAACGTACGGTATGTCCCGGGCCCTTCGGGGCTACCATGATCACATCCAGATCGGCACGCGCGATCACCTGGTTGTAATGCACGTTGAAACCGTGTGCAAAGGCCAGCGCTGCACCCTTCTTGATGTTCGGTTCGACATCGTTGTAATACACGGCCGGGATGTTCTCATCCGGCAGCAGCATCATGACCACATCGGCGCCCTTGACCGCCTTGGCCACTTCCTCGACCTTGAGTCCGGCCTTTTCGGCCTTGCTCCAGGAGGCACCACCCTTGCGCAAACCCACCGTTACCTTGACGCCGGAATCAGTCAGGTTCAGGGCATGGGCATGACCCTGCGAACCGTAGCCAACGATAGTGACCTTCTTGCCCTTGATCAGGGAGAGGTCGGCGTCCTTGTCGTAATACACTTTCATGATGTTCCTTTCGTGCGTGTGGATCTGGAAAAAACCCGGTTTAGACTTTCAGAATTCGGTCGCCGCGGCCGATGCCGCTGACGCCGGTACGAACGGTTTCGAGGATCAAATCCGCATCGATTCCCTGGATAAAGGAATCAAGTTTGGAACCGCTACCCGTGAGTTCGATGACGTAGGTCGACTCGGTAACATCAATGATGCGCCCACGGAAGATATCCGCCATGCGCTTCATTTCCTCGCGGTCCTTGCCGGTGGCACGAACCTTGATCAGCATCAGCTCGCGCTCGATATGCGCAGCCTCAGAGAGATCGACGACCTTGATGACGTCGATCAGCTTGTTCAGTTGCTTGGTGATCTGCTCGATCACCTCATCGCTGCCGCTGGTCACGATGGTCAGACGAGACAGGGACAGATCCTCGGTCGGCGCCACGGTCAGGGTTTCGATGTTGTAACCGCGCGCCGAGAACAGGCCGGAGACGCGCGAAAGTGCGCCGGCTTCGTTTTCCAGCAGAATTGAAATGATGTGTCGCATAGTGTCGTACCCTTACAGATTTTCACCGGCCAGAACCATCTCGGACAGCCCCTTGCCTGCCGCCACCATAGGGAAAACATTCGCTTCCCGCGCCGTGCAGATATCGAGGAATACGAGATCATCTTTATGGTCGATGAAGGCCCTCTTCAGCGCCAACTCGACGTTTTCAGGTTTTTCCACGCGGATGCCGATGTGCCCGTAAGCCTCGGCCAGCTTGACGAAATCGGGGATCGAGTCCATGTAGGTTTGCGAATAACGGCGGCTGTAGAACATTTCCTGCCACTGGCGAACCATGCCCAGATAGCCATTGTTGAGCAGGATGATCTTGATCGGCAATCCGAACTGTTTGGCGGTGGAAAGCTCCTGGATGCACATCTGGATCGATCCGTCACCGGTGATGCAGACGACCGGCATATCCGGATTCGCCAGTTGTGCACCAATGGCGTACGGAAGGCCAACCCCCATCGTTCCTGCACCGCCCGAGTTGATCCAGCGGCGCGGCTTGTCGAATTTGTAGTACTGCGCAGCCCACATCTGGTGCTGGCCGACATCCGACGTAACAATGGCGTTGCCGCCGGTCAATTCCCACAGTTTTTCGATGACATACTGCGGCATGATCGCATCACCCATCGAGTAGTCCGTGCATTTGCTCGCACGCCATCCCTCGACTTCCTTCCACCAGTCCGCAACCCCCGCCTTGGGCATTTCAGTCTCAAGCAGCTTGATCATCTCCTCAAGGACATCGGCCACATTGCCGACAATCGGCACATCCACGCGAACGCGCTTGGAAATCGAAGACGGATCAATGTCAACATGAATAATTTTGCGCGGAATCGAAGCGAAATCTTCCGGATTGCCGATCACGCGATCGTCAAAACGCGCACCGATGGCCAGTAGCACGTCGCAATGCTGCATGGCCATGTTGGCTTCGACCGTACCGTGCATGCCCGGCATGCCAAGAAACTGCGGATCGCTTGCCGGATAGGCACCCAGCCCCATCAGCGTGTTGGTAATCGGGAAACCCAGCAGGCGTGTGAGCTTCGTCAATTGCTCGGAGGCATTGGAAAGGATGACGCCGCCGCCAGAGTAGATCACTGGCCGTTTGGCACCGAGCAGCAACTGCACGGCTTTCTTGATCTGCCCGAGATGCCCCTTGACCACCGGGTTATAGGAGCGCATGTGTATTTCTTTCGGGTACTCGAACTTGCATTTTGCGGCCGTAATGTCCTTGGGAATATCAACCACGACCGGACCCGGGCGACCCGTTCTGGCGATGTAGAACGCCTTTTTCATCGTCATGGCGATATCGCGCACATCCTTGATCAGGAAGTTGTGCTTGACGCAGGGACGGGTAATCCCGACCGTATCGCACTCCTGGAAAGCATCCTGGCCGATATAGTGCGTCGGCACCTGACCCGAGATAACGACCAGCGGGATCGAGTCCATGTATGCCGTGGCAATGCCGGTCACCGCGTTGGTCGCCCCGGGACCTGAGGTCACCAGCGCCACACCTATGCCATTCGACGAACGGGACAAGGCATCGGCTGCATGCACGGCGGCCTGTTCGTGGCGAACCAGAACGTGCTTGATCTGGTCCTGCTTGAATAGTTCATCGTAAATATGGAGAACCGACCCGCCCGGATAGCCGAATACATAGTCGACCTTTTCTTCCTGCAGGCACCTGATTACAATCTCCGCACCAGTCATCATGGTCATAGCCATCGCCTTACCTTGTTGAATCGAATATTTGAAAAAGCATGCAACGTTAAAGCCTAGATTACAATTGGTCAAGACTCCCCGCCCGGGTGGCCAGGTTTTAACGAGTGTATCCTGTCACCCATACCAAGGATTTTGATCCTGGCCAGCCAACGCGAACTGTCGGATTTTCTCGCCTCCTCGGAGCGACGCGCTTTCAAACAAGCCATGTTTGCCGTGCGTAACGAAGAGTCAGCGCTCGATATCGTGCAGGACTCGATGATGAAACTCGCTGAAAAATATGGCGACCGCCCGGCAGAAGAACTGCCGATGCTCTTTCAGCGTATCATGCAGAACACGATTCGTGACTATTATCGGCGCAGCAAGGTTCGCTCTTTGTGGACTACGCTTCTTTCTTCATTCTCTTCGGGTGATGAGGAAGAACGCGATCCGCTGGAAACTCTGGAGGTCGAAACGGAGTCATACACTCCGAACACTCCGGACGGGCAGTTATTGCAGTCGCAAGTTCTTGTAATTATTGAAAAAGAGATTAAACTTCTGCCGGCACGTCAACGCGAAGCCTTCCTCATGCGTTACTGGGAAGACATGGACGTTGCGGAAACTGCGTCGGCAATGGGCTGTTCGGAAGGCAGTGTGAAAACGCACTGCTCACGTGCCACCCATACCTTGGCAGTTGCCTTGAAAGCAAAGGGAATTACCTTATGAACGAAGAACATTTCGCCTACAAGATCAGACAGCATCTTAACCGGGGATTGTACGAGCTACGCCCGGAGACAGCCAGCCGCCTCGCCGTAGCCAGAGAAAACGCACTGGCCCGCCAGAAACAGGCGATCAGTCTGTCGGTACTGGCCACTGCGGGCAGTTTCGTTCACAATCAATTCGCCAACCTGCGCTTGAAGCAGGTACTCATTTCGCTCGCTTTGCTCCTGTGTGTCGTGGGTTCGACTTTCTGGCAGGCTGATCGGCGCGTTACCGAACTGGGTGCCATTGATAGCGCGTTACTTGCCGATGATCTGCCGATTGGTGCGTTCACCGACAAAGGCTTTAATGCATGGTTACAAAGCGCCTCCTCGGAATAATTTTCTGTTGTGTTCTCGCAAGCACGGGTTGGGCCGCAACGTCCAGCCCATCGCTCATTGCAACACCTTCACAGCCCAAGTGGAGCGATTTGTCGGTGCCACAGAAAATCGTCCTCGCCCCGCTGAGTGACGACTGGGATTCAATGGAGAACTACCGTCAGAAAAAATGGCTCCACATTGTTACGCGCTTTTCCTCAATTTCTCCGGAAGAGCAACGCCGGATTCAGGAACAAATGCAGGAATGGGATAAGCTGACATCAGAAGAACGGCAGTTGGCACGCGAAAATTTTAAAGCGGCCAGCAAGCTTTCAACCGAGGAAAAGCAGGAATTCAAGAAAAAGTGGGCAGAGTATGTCAATCTGCCAGACGACGAAAAAGAGAAATTCAAGCAGCAGACCGTCAGCAAACCCGTTCCCAAACCCGGCAGGCCTGCATCATCCGCGCCGCCCCTGCTCCCGGGACCAGCCGCCCTGGCTGATCCTGCCCTCGTTCCACCAGCGCCGACACCCGATCCGCTCCCGGCAGATGCGGACGCTACGCCGCCGGCCGCCACGGTCGCTGACACAACGACCAAACCCTGATGTCGTTTCCAGACGGCTTTGCCCACCCGGGTATCCTGCGCCGGATAGCCGCCATGTGTTACGAAACCCTGCTCTTGTCGGGTGTTCTGGCCGTAAGCTTCATCCTGCCGCACGTACTGCTCGCCGGCTTTGCCCATCGCGCTGCCCCGGCGATGGCTCTGTGGGCACATCTGTTTCTCGTGATGCTCGTCTATTTCGTCGGCTTCTGGAGTCATGGCGGGCAGACGCTGGCCATGAAAACCTGGCGCATCCGGCTGGTAACGCGAGGCGGGCGAGCCATTCGTCCGGCACAGGCCCTGCTCCGCTATCTGCTGTGCTGGCCCAGTCTGGCACTGGGCGGGATCGGCATGGCCTGGGCACTCGTTGACCGCGACGGACAATTCCTGCACGACCGCATCGCCGGCACCCGACTCATCACTGACTGACCCGATCCGGGATCAGCGCCGCTCGGCCAACCAGATCATTCCGGCCGCTGCCAGCATGAACAGTGCCGAAGGGGCCATGGCACTGAGCAAAGGGGACCAGCTATTGATCGCGCCAAGGTTCGAGAACAGGCCATTGAGCATGTGGAAGAACACCCCGATCATCACCCCGGAAAAAATTTTCAGGCTGACCCCGCTAACCCGGTTATGGGTGTAGCCAAAGGGCAAGGCCAGAGCGACCATGACCAGCGCCGCCAGAGGGTAAACCACCTTTTTCCACAAAGCAATATCGTAACGCTGCGTTTTCTGGCTGTTCTCGGAAAGATGCCTGACATACGCCGACAGATGCAGCAGCGACATCCGTTCCGGTGCAATCATCAGCACCGCAAGAATGTCCGGGTTGAGCGCTGAATGCCACTCCATGTCCGGCATTTTGACGACCTCGGAGCGCTCGCCATGGAGCAGGGTCTGTACGACATTACTCAGGCGCCAACTGGCCGGCGGCACATAGACGCCTTCCTTCGCATCAGTGACCGAGCGCAACTTCGAACTTTTATCAAAGTCGTAGATACGAATACCTTGCAAACGTGAATCAGGCAGCACCACCTTGACGTTGATAAAGCTCCGCTCATCCTTGACCCACAGGCCACTGCGCAGATCCTGCCCGACCGTCTGGCCGCGCTCACTGAGACGCAACTGCTGGGCCGTACGTTCGCTGGGCGGAGCCACGACTTCGCCGATAAAGAAAGTAACCAGGGCAAAAATCGCCGCTACCTGAAACAACCCGGTGAGCAGGCGCAGAGTCGACATTCCCGAAGCGCGCAGCACGGTAATTTCCGAATGCCTGGCCAGTGTAGACAGGGCATAAAGGGTTCCGATGAGTACGGCAATCGGCATCAGTTCATAGATGCGTCCGGGCATGCGCAAGGCGACAAAGGCAACGGCATGGTGCAGTTGGTAGCTGCCCTCGCCGACATTCTTGACTTCGCCGATCATGTCAAAAAAACCGAACAAGGCCAGGAATCCGGCCAAGACCAGAAGAATCGAGCCGGAGACCTCACGGGCCAGATAACGACGATAGATCTTCATCGGAAAAATCGCGCAAAAGAAAGCACCGCGATCCGGCGGTAAAAAAGCAGGGGCAGCAGACACAGCATGAACAAATGGATCGCCACGACGCCCACAGTGAAGGAAATTTTTCCGCTGGCCACCCAGGCCTGGCTGATGGTCAGCAGATTGTTGTACACAAGGTAGGTAAACAAGGCCAGCAGCATGTTGGCCGAACGACCGGCACGCGGATTGACGAAGGACAGCGGAATTGCCAGCAAGACCAGGACCAGGGCCGAAATGGGCACACCGATACGCCATAGCAGTTCAGCCCGAAAACCCGGCTGATCGTTTTGCATCAACTCCAGCGTCGGCATGTTTCTGGGGGTCCGCTCAATGCCGCGGGTTTCCCTGGTTTCGAGCCGAATGGCGTAGCGGGCATATTCCAGAATCCGGAATTCGAGCGTGCCCGGTTCATTCTCGTAGCGCCGGCCATTCTCCAGGACGATGAACCGGTCTCCGTTTTTTGCAATTTCCTGATGACCGGTCGCCGCCATCGTCACACCCATACGCCGGTTCTGGACCGAACTCACAAAAACGTTCTTGACGTAACTCTCGTCATCGGCAACCGCCTCGACGAAAATCACCTGATCCCCTGAAGACGATTCCTGAAAGGCACCCGGAGAGGCTGGCCCGGCGTCCTTGCGGTTTTCGAGGTTGCCACGGTATTCGGCACTCTGGGACAGGGCCCAGGGAGAAACGAACAAGGACAAGCCGGCTATGGCCACCATCAGCGGCAGCGTAAATACCAGCACCGGCCGAATCCACGCCGCTAGTGACAGGCCCGAAGAAAACCACACTACCATCTCGGAATCGCGGTAACTGCGCGACAGCGTCAGCAAGATGGCGATGAATGACGACAGGGACAACAAGGCCGGAATGTAATTCATCGCGGAAAAGCCGAGTAGCGCAACCACGGCTTCCGGCGCAACCGAACCCTGTGCCGCTTCACTGAGCAGGCGGATCAGTTGGGTCGTCAGTAGAATGGCGAAGAGCGCAACAAAAACGCCGGCAGCCGAGTGGGTGAACTCGCGCCGTGCGGCACGCTGGAAGATCATTTTTTGACTTTAACGAAATACTGCAGTGATAATCGGCTTTTGTACGTAACTGCGTTGCCTGAGGAGTAGTCAGTGGAATTTAGCATAAAAAGCGGTAGCCCGGAGAAGCAACGTAGCGCCTGTGTCGTTGTCGGCGTTTTCGAAAATCGCAAGCTGACACTTCCTGCCGGGTCGATCGACAAGGTGGCGAACGGCTATCTTTCCGAAATCATTCGCCGTGGAGACATGGACGGGAAAGCCGGATCAAGCCTGCTCTTGCACGCTGTCCCGGCGACCCAGTGCGACCGGGTTCTGCTGATCGGGCTGGGCAAGGAAAAGGAATTCCGCGAAAAGGAATATTGCACTGCCGTTCGCAACGCCATCAAGGCACTCAACGAGACCGGCGCCACTGATGGCACGCTCTTTCTGACCACAATCGCCGTCCGGAAATGCAGCATTGACTGGCGCATCCGGCAGGCGGCGATCATCGCCCAGGAGACGCTCTATCGCTTCGAACAGTTCAAGAGCAAAAAAAGCAAAGTCCGCCGCCCTTTGCGCAAACTGGCCTTCAACGTTGATCGCCGCAGCGAATTGAAGCAGGCTGAAAACGCGCTAGCGCAGGGACTGGCCATCGCCGAGGGGGTGACTCTGGCCAGGACTCTCGGCAACCTGCCCGGCAACGTGTGCACGCCGGGCTATCTGGCTGATACAGCCCTGCAAATTGCCAGGGATCATGCCCTTGATTGCCAGATTATCGAACGCGCCGAAATGGAAACCCTGGGCATGCACTCCCTGCTCTCGGTGGCCAAGGGCTCGCGCCAGCCACCCAAGCTGGTCGTTGTGCACTACAGGGGTGCGCAAGATGCAAAAGAAAAGCCCATGGTACTGATTGGCAAGGGCATTACCTTCGACTCCGGCGGCATCTCGCTGAAACCGGGTCCGGAAATGGATGAAATGAAGTTCGACATGTGCGGTGCGGCCAGTGTGCTCGGCACCCTCAAGGCCGTGGCCCGGATGCAGTTGCCGATCAACCTCACGGTGCTCGTCCCGACCACGGAAAACATGCCGGACGGCGCGGCCAGCAAGCCCGGCGACATCGTCACATCGATGTCCGGCCAGACCATTGAAATCCTCAACACCGACGCTGAAGGCCGCCTCATCCTCTGTGATGCACTGACCTACGCCGAGCGCTTCGAGCCGCAAGCCGTGATCGACGTCGCCACCCTGACCGGGGCCTGCGTCATCGCCCTCGGCCATGTCGCCAGTGGGCTCTTCGC
The DNA here is from genome assembly GCA_020049495.1 of Accumulibacter sp. GTDB lineage: Bacteria > Pseudomonadota > Gammaproteobacteria > Burkholderiales > Rhodocyclaceae > Propionivibrio. The sequence goes on along the minus strand of JAIFKU010000057.1, from coordinate 4,594 downwards.
CAACAACGACGGCCTGGCCCGCGATCTCTTGCAGGCCGGCGACGAAGCGCAGGACCGCGCCTGGCAGATGCCGCTGTGGGACGAGTATCAGGATCTGCTGAAAAGCAATTTTGCCGACATGGCCAACATCGGCGGACGCGCGGCGGGCAGTGTTTCTGCCGCCTGTTTCCTGTCCCGTTTTGCCAAAAAGTTCGAGTGGGCACACCTCGACATTGCCGGAACGGCCTGGAAATCCGGTGCCGACAAGGGGGCCACCGGCCGCCCTGTACCGCTGCTCGCCCACTACCTGCTCAAACGCGCCGGAAAGCTCAATTGACCCAGATCTTCTTCTACCACAATGCCGAAAACCGGATCAGTGCAAGCGCCGCATTGATCCGCAAGGCCTTTGCCCAGAAAAAGGCCCTGCTCGTTTACGCCCCGGATGCCGAAGTTGCCGGTGCGCTTGACCGCCACTTGTGGATGTACCCGCCCACAGGTTTTGTCCCGCATGTGCACGGCAACTCACCCCTCGCCGCCGAGACACCGGTGCTGATCACCGGCTCGCTGGAAACACTGCCGCAAAACGAACGCCTGATCAATATTTCTGCTGAAATCCCGCCGGGGTTTTCACGCTTCACCAGCGTCATTGAAGTCGTCGGTCAGCAGGAGGACGAAAGGCTGGCCGGTCGCCAGCGCGTGAAGTTCTACAAGGACAGAGGCTACGAAATCAAGTTCATCGACCTCGCGGAGAAACACTGATGGCCGAACAATCCGATGTTGTCGATCGCGCTGACGCCTTGATGCACCCCGAAGGAAGTTCCCCCGGGGGAAGGCGGCGGCGGAATTTTGTGGCCACGCCGATGCGTACGGCAGTGCCAGCCACCCTACCGAAACAGACGCATGAGGATGATGATCTGCCGGTGCTGACCGAGGTCGTTTCCGCAGAAGCCGCCGTGTCCGAAGACAGGACCGACCGCTTCGACGAAACCCAAGTCACTCTTCTGGCCTCCGATATCGCCCACGCCATCGGACAACAACTCACCGACGATATGCCAGCCCTGCTCGAAGCCGCCTTGCTCAACGCCGGCGAAGAACTGCGCGCCGGAATTACGTCGACCATGGAAACCGCCCTACGCGACTTCATCGCCCGGCGCAAACAATTGCAGCTTCCGCTCGACGAACCCGACCACGGCAAGTAAGCGCAAACCCCCGGCCGACCCTGCGCTATCCGGTATAATCGCCGCTTTTCGCCATTCGCACTCCGCGCATCCTATGGAACTCGCCAAAAGCTTTGAACCGGCAGACATCGAGCGTCGCTGGTACCCCGACTGGGAGGCCAAGGGCTTCTTCAATGCCGGCCTCGACACGCAAAACCCGAATGCCTTCTGCATCCTGCTGCCGCCGCCCAACGTCACCGGCACGCTGCACATGGGTCACGGCTTCAACCAGGCGATCATGGACGCGCTCACGCGCTACCACCGCATGCGCGGCGACAACACGCTGTGGCAGCCGGGCACCGATCACGCCGGCATCGCCACGCAGATCGTCGTCGAACGCCAGCTTGACGGGCAAGGCATTTCCCGCCACGACCTCGGGCGCGAGAAGTTCCTCGAAAAAGTCTGGGAATGGAAGGAATATTCGGGCAACACCATCACCCGCCAGATGCGCCGCCTCGGCACCTCGCCGGACTGGTCACGCGAGCGCTTCACGATGGATGCCGGCCTCTCGAAGATCGTTACCGAAACCTTCGTCCGCCTGCACCAGGAAGGCCTGATCTACCGTGGCAAGCGCCTGGTGAACTGGGACCCGGTACTGCATACCGCGGTTTCCGATCTCGAAGTGGTGAGCGAGGAAGAAGACGGTTTCATGTGGCACATCCGCTACCCGCTGGCCGATGGTTCGGGCAGCCTGACGGTGGCCACCACGCGCCCGGAAACCATGCTCGGCGATACCGCCGTGATGGTGCACCCGGAGGATGAACGCTACAAGGACATGATCGGCAAGAGGGTCAAGCTGCCCTTGACCGACCGTGAAATCCCGATCATAGCCGATGCCTACGTCGACCTCGAATTCGGAACCGGTTGCGTCAAGGTCACGCCGGCGCACGACTTCAATGACTACGCCGTCAGCCAGCGCCACCAGTTGCCGATCATTTCCATCCTGACGCTCGACGCGAAAATCAACGACAACGCGCCGGAGAAATACCGCGGCCTGGATCGCTTCGACGCGCGCCAGGCCGTCGTTGCTGACCTCGAAGCACTCGGCATCCTGGTCAAGACCGACAAGCACAAGCTCAAGGTACCGCGCGGTGACCGTACCGGCATCGCCATCGAGCCGATGCTCACCGACCAGTGGTTCGTCGCCATGAGCAAACCCGGTGCCGATGGTACCAGTATCGTCGGCAAGGCGCTTGAATGCGTGGCTTCGGGCGAGATCAAGTTCGTCCCTGAGAACTGGGTGAACACTTACAACCAGTGGCTGAACAACATTCAGGACTGGTGCATCTCACGGCAATTGTGGTGGGGCCACCAGATTCCGGCATGGTATGGCGACAATGGCGAAATCTTCGTTGCCCACGACGAAGCCGAAGCCAAGGCCCAGGCGGCAGCAGCCGGCTACATTGGTACGCTGGTCCGTGACCCGGACGTGCTCGACACCTGGTATTCGTCTGCCCTGTGGCCGTTCTCGACGCTCGACTGGACGCCGCAATGGCCGGAGAAATCGAACCCGGCCATCGACCTCTACCTGCCATCGACGGTGCTCGTCACCGGCTTCGACATCATCTTCTTCTGGGTCGCACGCATGGTCATGATGACCCGGCACATCACCGGCAAGATCCCGTTCAAGCACGTCTATGTGCATGGCCTGATCCGCGACGCCGAAGGCCAGAAGATGAGCAAGTCCAAGGGCAACGTGCTCGACCCGATCGACCTGATCGACGGCATCGGCATTGAGGACCTGGTGAAAAAACGCACGACCGGCCTGATGAACCCCAAGCAGGCACAGCAGATCGAGAAACGCACGCGCAAGGAATTCCCGGAAGGCATCCAGGCCTTCGGTACCGACGCCCTGCGCTTCACTTTCCTCTCGCTGGCCAGCCCCGGCCGCGACATCAAGTTCGACCTGCACCGCTGCGAGGGCTACCGTAACTTCTGCAACAAGCTGTGGAACGCCACGCGCTTCGTGCTGATGAACACCGAAGGCCAGGATTGCGGCATCGATGCCTGTACGCCAGAGGCCTGTTCAAGCGCGCTCGATTTCTCCTTCGCCGACCGCTGGATCGTCAGCAAACTGCAGCGTAGCGAAGCCGAGATCGCCCAGCACTTTGCCGACTACCGCTTCGACCTGCTTGCCCGCGCCATCTATGAATTCGTCTGGGACGAGTTCTGCGACTGGTACCTCGAACTGGCCAAGGTGCAGATGCAAAGCGGCACAGCCGAGCAAGCCCGGGCCACGCGCCGGACGCTGCTGCGCGTGCTGGAAACCGTGCTGCGCCTCGCGCACCCGCTGATTCCCTTCATTACCGAAGAACTGTGGCAGGCCGTCGCGCCGCTTGCCGGCAAGAAAACGCACGAATCAATCATGCTTGCGACCTACCCAATAGCACAGCCCGAGAAGATCGATGAAGCCAGCGAAGCCAGGGTGCAGCAACTCAAGGACCTGGCTTACGCCTGCCGCAATCTGCGCGGCGAAATGAACCTCTCACCGGCGCAGAAAGTGCCGCTGATTGCCAGCGGCGACACGGAATTACTGGCTGGATTTGCACCCTACCTCAAGGCACTGGGCAAACTCTCGGACATGCAGGTTGTCGACCGGATAACAGGGGACGCCAACGCACCGACTGCCGTGGTGGGTGATACGCGCCTGATGTTCAAGATCGAGATCGACGTCGCCGCAGAAAGCGAACGTCTGAGCAAGGAGATCGCCCGACTGGAAGGCGAGATCGTCAAGGCCAACGCCAAGCTCGGCAACGAAAGCTTCGTCGCCCGCGCCCCGGCGCAAGTGGTCGAGGTGGAAAAGAAGCGGCTGGCCGACTTTGAAGCAACACTGGCAAAGCTGAAATCCCAACTCGAACGCCTTAAACGCTGATATTGGAAGGTAATCACCCCGTCTGTGCTCTGGCGCACAGAGGAAACGCAGCCAGCCAAATATAATTGGCAATGCCGGTGGCTTGAGATTATGAGCGCCTCAAAGGCGCTCATGAATCCGTGAGTTGCCCACGGCGGATTTTTCGGGCGTCTGGCTGAACCACTTGCTGCGCCGCATTGGTGCACCACGGTGGATACGTCTCATCAATTTGGCGTGGGTTGTCGGCATCACCTATTTGACACTGGCCACTCGCCAGCATGTGGCGGTGGATGCCTTGGCCGGTCTGCTGCTGGGGATAGTGGCGGCCAGTACATCATTGCGACAGGGCGTGATTGCGGGCAAATTCGGCAACGTCCGGCTCCCGTCCGTTTGATGCCAGTCAATCTTTTGAACCTGATGGAATCCGGTTTGACTTGCATGCAGTTGACTGACGCCGCTACGGACCGGCGAGAAGACCACTTTCAGATTATCGGTATTATTCATCGACTTGGAGTACCCTGCCACGAGGCGTACATAGTTAAAGGAC
>JAIFKU010000003.1 GCA_020049495.1 Accumulibacter sp. | reverse complement strand
GTCAGCGGTGTACTTGACTCAATACCCTCCGAGTAATCAAGAATGCGATAGCTGGAAAAACCTCTTTCCCGCTGCAGCTGCAGCGCGCGTCGCTTGAGTACCTGCATGGCTTCCCCATCACCGCCGGTGCGGAAACTCTTGGCCTGCAGCGAAAGGAAATAGGTATCGTCGTTAAGTATTTTTTCTTCAATACTCCAGTTGGGCGCCAGAGGATCGTAAATGACATAGATTAGCCCGCCGGCAATGCCTGCCATGGCAATTTGTTCTATCGTATAGGCAATGCCTGGTGTCACCTGAATCGTGCCGTTCGGCAGCAAACTACCTTTATTTGGAATTGCAATCGGCGTTGTCGTTCCGCACGCCGCAACGGAAATCACAACAAGCTGGAGAGAAAGAAGGCTTGAAGTCCGCATGTCAGTCATCACAGGTAGTTGAACAGACTCAAACTGCTGATCTGGGCAAACGACTTCTGCGCCGCCTCCAGATTCATCTGCTGATTCATGTATTCAGAGATCGTCTTGGCATAGTCGATATCCTGAAGCCCCGACAATGTCGCCTGATACTGCGTATCCAGATCGGACGATGCGCTGCTCAGGGAATCAACTTCCTGCATCTTGGTGCCGACCTGTGCCTGGACTCTAGCGATGTTGTTGAACGACTGGTCGAGATTGGTCAACTCCGCACCCAATTCATTGGCGAACTGTGAGGTCGTGTATGTTGAAGAGCCGATAGGCGAACGCAGAATACCGATCAGATTCTGCATGGTCTGGAACAGGCTCTGGTTGGTGCTGGGTTCAACAGTCAGGGTATCCCCGTCACCCGGTTGACCTTGCACAACAATCTGCCCTCCGTAATCAGCAACCGGCACCGTCGTCTTTTCCAGCTTGATTGCCTGCCCTGGTGAATAGGGCTGCGGCGTAGCCAAAAGCGCTACGGGTGTCGCTGGTGTCGTATTGTCATAAATTTGATACGTAGCGGACACCACACCCGCCGCCGACGTCGTTGTGGAAAACTGCACCATGAAATTTTGGGGATTCCCGGCCGCACTCCATTTTCCTGCGTCAAGCACCGAACCGGCATCGACCGTCGCTGTTCCTTTGTTAATCCCTGAACCGGGATTGATCAGGAACGTGTCACCCGCTACAGGCACACCACTAATAAGTACATTGGCAGAGAAATTCACTCCCCCATTTGTCAGCAAGGGAATCGTGCTTGGATCTGCATAGAGGATTGGGGCTGTTGTTCCTCCCACAGGATCACTTATCTGGTAGTGAGTCGCGTCTGGAAACGAGATCGTGATGGGCCGACCAGCACCTGCGTTATTCAACGCTGTCGACCATGAGGTCCGATTCACCACGGAACCCCCATCGGCAGTGATGGTCGATAATGGATCGTGGACACCAACACTGACACCAACGCCGAAATTGCCACCCGTTCCCGTTACAAAGTTGCCGTTGCCCTGTTTTGCAATCATGAAAACATCGCTACCGGCAGCACTGACTGCCATTTGCTGAGAAGACGAGACCTGTAGCAAGCGCTCACCGTCATCACCATAGTATGTCACTGGCCGCGTCATCGCTGGCGGAACCGGCGCGAGCGAACTATCAACAGCAAAGGGGCGAACATTGCCCTTGTATCCGGAGAAAAGATACTCACCGACGCCGTTATCGCTGTTTGCGATCCCCAGCATCTCACTCAGACGCGAATCCAGTTCGGTCGCAATCGTCTCACGATCACTCTTGCTCAATGTGGTATTGCCCGCTTGAACCACACGCTCACGCACATTCTGGAGCGAGTTGATCAGATCGTTTAGCTGGCTATCAACCAGACCCAACTGATTTTTGGCCTGCCCCTGATTGTCAATGAATTGCTGGTTCACTTCCTTGGTCTGCGTCACCACCAAGGCTTGGGCCGCTGCAACCGGATCATCCTGCGGGGTAAGCACCCGGCGACCGGACGACAACTGGTTCTGCAGTTTATACAGGCCGCTCTGACCGTTCTGGATGCCCAAGGCACCCGAATCGAATATTTGACTGGTACTGATACGCATAGAAAACCTCTTAGCCCATTATTCCCAACAAAGTATCAAACAAGCTGGTGCCAATCTGTAGAGACTTCGCCGAAGCCTGATAGGCCTGCTGGAAGCGAATCAGATTGGCCGCTTCTTCATCAAGATTGACGCCTGAAAGCGCTTCGCGCGCCGCTTGAGATTGCTCCAACAGCGCTTGCTGTGCCTCTCCGGTCACCGATATTTGACGTGTCTTGTTACCGACATCGCTAACCAGTTGGGCATAGGCTGTTTGATAACTTGCCGTTTTCCCTGACATGGTGTTTTGAGTCTGCAGACTCCCAAGCGCCAGCGTGTTCCTACCATCTGAAACGCCTGCTGTATTGTCCCCAATGGAAAACCCGTCACCGTTACTCAAATTGCCATTGATTTTAAAACTTACTCCAGCAAATGAAATCGTGGCATCCGACGTATATGGAATGGTCGGGCCAGGATAGACCGTTGTAGCGCCACCCACGGTGACCGATATGTTTTCAACGGCAGGAACACTTGCCAGAGTGAGCAAACCTGTCCCGCTGGCATAGGTCAGCGTTACTCCGGCCGCAGGAATGGATGTTGCGCTGAAACCTGAGAATGTTTCACCGGCAGAAATATTTCCACTTCCGCTATTGGTCGACGTTGTCGCCGTACGTATCGGCATGGCCGCTGCGATCAGACGTGCATCTCCGGCAATCGTCGGGTTAACCCCAATATTCTTTGCTGCCGCAGCCACGGGTCTGATCACAAAGCTGTCGCCGGTATTCATTGCACCGGCCAAGGCAAATGAGAACCCCTCACTGCCGGCCACTTCGGCTGACAAATCAGCAAAAGTTTTCCCGGGAAGAAGCGTTGCCCATTGCTTGCCGTCCGTCAAACGTGTCAGGGTATGGTTTGTGCCGTCATACGAAAGGCGGTAGTCAGCATTGGTTAATTTTGTATAGAAGTTGGCGCTGTCAGCCACCGAACTCAGCACCTGCGTCGACGCCCCGGCAGCGACTGTAGCGCCAGTCAGCGTGATTCCCTCACTCGCAGGAACCACAGCCTGAAGTGCAGGGAGTCCGGCAACCGCTCCGGTCCACACCATCCCGTCCGACTGCCTTGTTAACGAGTAGGTTCCAGCCACATTGGCCAGGGTATATCTGCCATCAATCGATGGCGCAGCCAGCGTTGCCGTCAGCACGGATGCACTGGTGTTCTGGCTGTTCGCCAGCACTGTCGGCAATGAAATCGTAAAGAAGTCTGTCTTGAAATCAGCATCACCAATGGATTGCCCCAGCAAGTCCTGCCCCAGTGCCTGTTGTGCATTGAAAGTCAAGGCCAATGAAGCGGCATTGCGCCCAAGATCGTTTTCCACCCGATCGAGTGACTCACTGCGGAACTTGAGCAAACCGCCGATGCTCCCGCCCGTAATCAAAGATTCAGGCAATTCCTGAGTGCCGCCGGCATTGCTCAGACCCACAGCAAACCGCGAAGGATCTGCCGCCGAAGGAGTAGCGGTCATGGTCATCACCTGGGTACCAACTACCAACTGCTGACCCGTGCCAAAGAAGACGTTAAAGCTGCCATCCGAATTTGTGGTGGTCGTCACCTTGATCAGTTTGTTCAGTTCGCTGACCAACTGGTCACGTTGATCGTGAAGGTCATTCGCCGGCTGGTTGATCGACGACTCGGCGATGACAATGCTCTGATTCAACTCGGCGATCTGTCTGGAATACGAATTAACCGTTGCGACTTCCGTCGATAATTGGGTATTCACGTCCTCGTACATTTGAGCGATACGCGCCTCCAGCCCCTGAAAACGGGCGGCCAGAGTCTGTGCCGAAGAAATCATGGCCTGACGGGCAGGCAACTGCGCCGGGTTGGCCGCTACCTGCTGCACACCCTTAAAAAAACTTTGCAGAGCAGGCGAAAGACCTGAGTTCGTATCGGCCAGCATGTTGTCGATCTGGGCAATCTGTGTGTAGTACGTCTGAAGCTCACTACTGGTGGTTTGCGAACGATTGACCTGATTGCCCAGGAAACTGTCGTACAAGCGTTCAACCGTCGACACATGCGAGCCCTGACCGATAAACCCGGCGCCGGTCAACATCGCAATATTGGTCGTCTGAACCGTACGCTGACGGTTAAAACCCGGCGTGTTCTGATTGGTGATGTTGTGCTGTGCCGTCTGCAAGGCGATCTGCGCGCCTTGCATTCCCGAAATAGCCGAACTTAATAGCCCTGTGCCCATGTTGCAAACTCCTGTTCTATACCGTTAACGGCAGCCCTGCCCAATTATTGAGACCTGCATTCAGCCGACCAATGCCTGCCGAAGCGTGCTGCCGTTTATGATCCGGCTGAGTTTGTCGGCATACATGGGGTCGGTGGCATAACCCGACTGTTGTAGTGAACGAGCAAACTGCGTGCCATCTTTCTGCCCCAGAACACCGGAAAAACGAGGATTGTTTTTCAGCAGACTGGCGTAATCACGGAACGCCTCGGCATAGGAGCTGTAAACCCGAAACTTCTCTCGCGAAGACTGAGCAACACCGTCGACATATTCTGTGGTTTGCACCTCAACCGAGGCGCCTTGCCAGCCACGACCGGCCTTTACACCAAAAAGGTTGTAGGATGGTGATCCATCGGCTGTTTTGATCTCGCTCTTTCCCCAACCGCTCTCGAGTGCCGAGTGAGCGACCAGGAATTGTGGCGGCACGCCGATGCCGTTTGCTGCTTCAACGGCGTGCGGCCAGACACGATTGACGAATTCACTGGTGCTACCTGAAGCGCCCGCGGATCCTGCAGATTCGACACTTATCGCCGGTGCGCTGCGGATTCTTTCGGCACCCATCGGCAGCGAAGCGGCAGAACTTGCCGTCTGATGCGCCAACATGGCCTGCTGAAGAACGTCCAGCGAGGAGAAAGTCGCGTCTGTTTTTCCTGAAGCCAGATTGCGTCCAAGCTGCTGTTCGATGAGCCTGGCAAAACCGAGCTTGCCCTGGGCCGAAAGATTCTGCGCAAGTTGCTGATCCATGATCGACGTAAAGAAACGGGTCTGGTCGCTGTCCATCAACCCGTCCTGCGGCGTGGCGTCACGCATGCTCTTGAGCATCATCTGCAGCAGCATGCCCTCGAACTGCTGCGCAGCCTCTTTCAAACCGGCCTGCGGATCCTGTTTTATCTTGGCACGAAGATCGGCAGCAGCCTTGGAATCAAGGACGAAACGGTTGGCGTTGAAGTTTTCAGCTTTCATAAGCTGAATCCTAGCAATTTTCGCGCCTGTCAGATCACTTCCAGTTCAGCCCGTAAGGCCCCTGCCGCTTTCATCGCCTGCAGGATGGACACCAGGTCCTGCGGATTCGCCCCAAGTGCATTGATCGCTTTGACCACATCGGACAGGTTGGCACCGGCTTTTAGCTGCATCAGCGCGCCACCACCCTGCTTGATTTCGATATCCGACTGCGCCGTGGTCACCGTCTGACCACCAGCCAGAGCATTTGGCTGACTCACCTGCTGTTCGCTATTGATCACCACCGACAGTGCGCCGTGCGCAATGGCACAGGACTCGATGGTCACCGTCTGATTCATCACCACGGATCCGGTGCGGGGATTCACGATGACCTTGGCCATGGTTTTCATCGGACGCACTTCGAGATTTTCGACCCGCCCCATGAAGCTCACGCGCGCATTGGCATCCTCCGGCGCATTCACCCGTATCAGGCGCCCATCAACGGCCTGCGCCGTTCCCTGCCCCATTTCACGATTGATCACTTCGACGACGCGCTGGGTGGTACCAAAGTCGGTGTTGCCCATTTCGTAGTGGATGAACGGCCCCTGCCCCAGCGCCGTCGGCACCTCACGCTCCACTGTCGCCCCTGCGGCAATGCGGCCGGCCAGCAGATGATTGATCACAGCTTTGCTGCCGTTCGAGGAAGCGCCCACGCCACCGACCATCAGGTTACCCTGTGCCTGGGCATAAATCTGGCCGTCGGCGCCTTTGAGCGGAGTCATCACCAGCGTACCGCCGCGCAAGCTCTTGGCGTTACCCATCGAAGATACGGTGACGTCGATCTGCTGGCCAATTCTGGCAAAAGGCGGCAAGTTCGTCGTAATCATCACGGCGGCAACGTTCTTCAGTTGCAGGGATTGCGTCGTCGGCAAGGTAGTGCCCAGTTGCGCCAGCATGTTGATGATGCTTTGCGTCGTAAATGGCGTCTGTGTCGTCTGATCGCCCGTCCCGTCGAGACCGACAACCAGACCGTAACCCACCAGCTGGTTACTGCGTATACCCTGTACCGAAGCCAGATCCTTGATCCGTTCCGCACGCGCCACTCCGCACAACAGGGGCAGGAAAGCACAGGCCAGAATTGCCATGCCGCGAAGATACTTGCTGGACTGTCTGTTCATGACATACCCCATTTGGGTGTCCCCCTAGAACGGCAGGACACTGAGGAAAAATCTCGCCAGCCACCCCATGACCTGGGCCTCGCTGATCACGCCACTTTCCTTGTATTCAATGCGCGCATCGGCGACATTCGTCGAACTGATGGTGTTGGCCGAGTTGATGAAATACGGATTCACGATCCCTGACAGCCGGATGTATTCAATGCCCGCCCCTATTGACACCTGTTTTTCACCCGAAACCAGCAGATTGCCGTTCGGCAGCACTTCGATCACCGTTACCGTAATCGTTCCGGTAAAGACATTATTGGCCGCTGCTTCACCTTTTCCATCCAGACTGTTCGAACCACTGGCCGATAATCCCATGCCTTGGAATGACTTGCCCGGCAAACCGGTAATCGTTGGTGCTGAAGCACTGATGCTGGTGCTGCGACTGGCCTTGGTATTCGACTTGGTCGACGCCGAGGTTGTTTCGGCGATGGCAATGGTCATCGTATCGCCGACATAGCGCGCACGCCGGTCTTCGAACAGGGTACGCGAAACACCGGCCTGATAAATACTGCCTGAGTTGGAAAAATTGTCCGGGCGCGGAGCAGGCCGGGCGGTCATCGGCTGATGCACATTGGTCGGTGGCACCGTGGTGCATGCGGCAAAGAGCCATGTAGAAATGACCAGGTAAAGAATTCTGTTCATGGCTCCTCCTTACAACTGCGTCAGGCGCGCCAGCATCGCGTCGGAAGTCGACACCACCTTGGAATTAAGCTCGTAGGCGCGCTGGGTCTGGATCATGCTCACCAGTTCTTCGGCTACATTGACGTTCGATGTTTCAACGTAACGCTGATTCAGCAAACCGGCACCATTGGTTCCGGGCGTACTCGGCGTCGGCGTTCCACTCGATGCCGTCTCCATAAAAAGGTTTTCACCGACGCTTTGCAGGCCGCCGACATTGATAAAGGTCGCCACTTGCAGCGTACCGACCTGCGTTGTCCCCGCCGCCCCGGGTTGCGTGACACTGACCACGCCATCATTCGAGATGGTGACGGTCAGGGCATTGGACGGAATCGTGACGCTCGGTTGCAAGGGATAGCCGCTGGAGGTCACGACCTGCCCCTGATTGTCCTTCTGGAATGAGCCGTCCCGGGTATACGCCGTAGTCCCGTCGGGCAAGAGAACCTGAAGGAATCCGGCACCATTGATGGCCACGTCAAGATCGTTCCCGGTCTGCTGAAGTGCGCCCTGGGTATGAATACGCGCAGTTGATATGGGGCGCACACCGGTACCCAGTTGCAGTCCGCCGGGGATCTGTGTTGACTGCGACGACTGGGCGCCAGGCTGGCGCAGCGTCTGATAGAGCAAATCTTCGAATACCGGACGCGCACGCTTGAAACCGTTGGTGCTGGTGTTGGCCAGATTGTTGGCAATCACGTCCAGACTCGTTTGCTGAGCATCCAGGCCGGTACGGGCAATCCAGAGTGAGCGGATCATGTGTTCTCGTCCTTAGGCATTCATCGAAAGAATCTGGCTCGCCTTGTTGGCATTGGCATCCGCCGTTTGCAACATCTTGATCTGCATCTCGAACTGACGGGCGAGGCTGATCATGTTGACCATCGCATCAACCGCATTGACATTGCTGCCTTCAAGCGTTTCAGAGGCCAGTTTGACCGTCTCGTCGACAGTGGCCGGCGTGCCGCCTTTTGTCCGGAAAAGGCCATCGTCGCCGCGTAGCAGTTCATTTTCCGGCGGATTGACCAGCTTGATCCGTCCGACCACATTGACATTATTGGGCGTACCAAACAGCGGAACGGCAGAAATCGTTCCATCGGGTGAAATGGTGATGCTGTTGTCCGGCGGTATGCCGATCGGCCCGCCATCACCCAGCACATTCAGGCCACTCGCCGTTTGCAGTTGACCGTTGGCATTGATCTGCAAATTTCCGGCGCGCGTATAGGCTTCACGTCCATCTGCGGTTTCCACAGCCAGCCAGCCGGCACCCTGAACGGCCACGTCCAGCGGGCGCCCGGTGGCCATCATCGGACCCTGGTCAAAAACATCGACGACCGAGGCGTCGACCACGAAAGCACGCGTCGGCGCCCCTTCACCCTGTACCGGCACGGCCCTGAACTTGTGTTCCATGGCACGGTAACCAGTCGTCGAGGCATTGGCCAGATTCTGCGCCACACCCGCCTGCTGCAGGAAGGCGTGCTTGGCTCCGCTCATTGCCGTGTAGATCAGGCGATCCATGTGGCGCTATCCCCTTCCCGTATCAGTTCGATCAGCGCAGATTGACCAGCGTCTGCAGGATCTGATCCTGCGTCTTGATCGATTGTGCGTTGGCCTGGTAGTTGCGCTGTTGGGTAATCATATTGACGAGTTCGGCAGTCAAATCGGTATTCGACTCCTCAATTGCGGCCGATTGCAAAACGCCCAGGCTCGCACTTCCCGGCGCACCCACCAGAGCAGCGCCGGAAGCTGCCGTCTCTGACCATTGGTTGCCACCCAGTGAAACCAAGCCGTTGGGGTTAGTAAACCCGGCCAAAACCACCTGCCCCAGATCTCGCGCCTGTCCGTTACTGTAGTTGCCACGAATCGTGCCATCCCCGGCAACACTGACCCCCGTCAAACGCCCGGAGGTGTAACCATCCTGCTCAAGACGGTTGGCACCGAAGGGGCTGCCGTATTGCGAACTACCCGCGAAATCGAGGTTGAAGGCCAATGGAGAACCCGCAGAATTGACGCCGCCCAAATCAGCCATCACGTCGGCAAGATTGATTGAGACTCCGACTACTCCAGTACCCACCAGCGTCCCCGAGGTATTAAAAGTCAGCGTCGAGGTAGTCAAGGTAACATTCAGATCGCTCGTGCCATCGACATTGGCATGAATCTGCCACTCCGCTCCACCGCCAGCAGGTACAACCGCCGTTTTCACGGCATAAAGGGATAGGGTATGTGCATTCCCCAAGCTGTCATACACAGACAAGGCCGTGGACCAGTTGTAATCCGACGGGTCGGGCGACCATACCGTGGCAGCACCGGGAGCCGCCGTCCAGGTCGTTACGGTGGCTCGCGAATCCAGATTGACGTTAGCTTTGACGCCCTGAAATGTTCCAACCCCGGCACCAGTTGCTACGGGCGGCTGGTCACCGGAATCCAGTTGCAAATCCACCGGCGAAGACTGAACAATAGTACCCGTCGCATCGGCCGGATAACCTGTCAGCACACGCGCACGGTCATCGACAATATAGCCATTCTTGTCCAGGTGAAACTGACCACTACGACTGTAGGTGACCGTGCCGTTGGTGCTCATACGATAAAACCCGCCGCCGTTAATCGAAATATCAAGGGGATTGTTGGTGGTGGTTATATTGCCTTGCGTAAAGCTCTGCTGGACGGCTGATGTCGTGGTACCAATACCCACCTGCGAAGCGCCCGAACCGGCGAGCGAGTTGGCATACACATCAGCAAAGTGTGTTACTGACGACTTGAAACCCACCGTATTGGCGTTGGCAATGTTGTTACCCGTGACATCCAAACCTTTAGCCGCCGCGTTGAGTCCGCTCAAACCTTGCTGAAATGACATTTTTTTCTCCTGCCTCTAGATAATCTGTTGCACGTTCTTGAAATCAACCGTTCCGAGCGACCCGAGGTCGAGCAGGAATCCGCTCGGTGACCGGACTAAAGCAGAAACCGTGCCAATCTGCAGAGGATCAGCTGCTACCGCCTTGTCTCCTTGTACGGCCTCGACCGTAAACTTGTAGATGCCATCCGCCGCCGTGGTTTCCGCGTCAGTCATACCATCCCACGCAATGTTGAAAACCCCGGCTTCGCGCGCGCCCAGTTTCTGGGTCTGAATGACCTTGCCCGTACTGTCAACAATAGTCAGGGTGACCTGATCCGCTGCCCCGGAGAGATTGATACCGCCGTAAGCAAAACCGTTGCTCAAAGAAAGCTGCGAGCCCGGAACCAGCACGCTCTTGCCGATCATTGCCGCCGCTTGCATGGACTGGCTGTTGCCGACACTATCGACCAGCGAATTGAGTGTCGTATTGAGTTTTTCGATCCCCGAAACCGTGCTCATCTGCGCCAGTTGGCTGGTCATCTGAGCGTTATCCATAGGGTTCAGAGGATCCTGATTCTTGAGCTGCGTGACCAACAGGGTCAGAAACCGGTTCTGCGCTTCTTCGGCCGTCGAGGTCGAAGCCGTTGCAGTGCTCTTGCCCGTCGCGTTGATCGCCGCGAAAATATCGCCTGAAGATGCTGTCGCTTGCACGCTTGCCATAGTTTTCTCCTTGGAATCGCAGTATTACTGACCAAGCGTCAATGTCTTGAGCAGCAGTTGCTTGGCGGTATTCATGACTTCGGCATTGGTCTGATACGAACGCGAGGCCGAAATCATGTTGACCATTTCGTCAACCACGCTCACGTTCGGCAGCATCACGTAGCCTTTCTCGTCGGCCGCCGGATTGCGCGGGTCATAGACCATGCGTCCCGGACTGGCGTCCTCAACCACCTGTTTGACACGCACCCCTTGCGCCGCCTGACCATTGATCGGTGTCGCTTCGAAAACAACCTGCTTGGCGCGGTAGGGTTTGCCGTCCGGGCCGGCGATGCTGTCCGCGTTGGCCAGGTTGCTGGCGACCGCGTTGAGACGCATGGACTGCGCCGTCAGGGCACTGCCGGCGATATGGAAAACATTGAATACGCTCATGGTAATTAGCCTTGCGTCGCGGCCATCTGCATCTTGATCTGATGCGTGATGAAGGTCAGACCCGCCTCATACTGAATCGCGTTCTCGGAAAACTGGGCGCGCTCAACATCCATATCGACGGTGTTGCCATCAACACTGGCTTGAGATGGAGTGCGGTACATGAGTCGCACCGGAGCTGACGCTGTGCCGGCTGACAGGTGTCGCGACGCTGTTGTGGCCAGCGCAAGGCTTCCGCCAGTGCGACCGGCTACGGCTTCCTTGAGTGCGCTCGAGAAATTGAAGTCGCGTGCCTTGTAATGTGGCGTGTCGGCATTGGCTATGTTTGCTGCCAGGATTTCCTGCCGGTGGGCGCGCAAACCAAGAGCCTGCTGCTGGAAGGAAAGCGCATTATCGATTTTGCTGAGCACGAGGACTCCAGACTGAATAGTTACACAGCCAGACTCAAAGCAATTCCTGTACCATGAAAAACAATGCCCTTAAAACGACAGTCACCGGCCAACATCGCCACCATCTTCCTGTCTATCGGCAAATATTGCCGGACTGATTGGCACTACGTTGCGCAACAGTCCGCAACGGATTGTTTCGTTATCGTCCCGTGATCAGGCAGAATAGAGCCATGATCTCTACGTACCTGCCCCGACACCACCGAAAATTTTGCGGCGTCTTTTGGCTGCTGCTGCTGAGCCCCCTGCTTTCGTTTGCGCAGAATGCGCTATACAGCACGCTGGATGATTACCTGCGTGCGCAAACGCAGGGCCTGCCCGGCAAAGTCAGTTACAGCATCGGTCAGCTCGATGCACGTACCCAGTTGTCTCCCTGCAGTGCCTTCGAACCTTTTCTCCCTGCCGGGGGCAAGCTCTGGGGCAAGGCCACTGTCGGTGTTCGCTGCCTTGGACCGTCGACCTGGACGATCTATGTTCCGGTGCAGGTAACGGTTTCAAGCAACTACCTCATCGCTGCACGGTCGCTGCCGGCCGGATACGTCCTTGGCATTGCCGATGTCGTTGTCCGAAGTGGCGATTTGAGCACCCTGCCCGCTACTGTTCTGACCGAACAGACGCAAGTTATCGGAAAAACAGTCAGGAACGGAGTTTCTGCCGGTCAGCCGTTGCGTAGCGACCTGCTGAACACCCCTTGGGCTGTGCAGCAGGGACAAAGTGTAAAAACGGTATCCAATGGTCCCGGATTCAGCGTCAGCAGCGAGGGCAAAGCGCTCAACAACGCCATCGCCGGTCAGCTTGTCCAGGTCAAAACGAATTCCGGTCAGACCGTCAGCGGCATTGCGCAGCCTGGCGGCATTGTGGAAGTCTCGCATTGATTTGATTCGCAACAGGCGGGTATAACGAGGAAAATAGTGCTAAAGTTCCGTTGCTTGAAGCCGATAGCACGTGTAAGCAGAAAACTAATTGAGGCGTTACCATGAAGATCGAAAGTTCGACCAAACCCTCAGGCACGCCCCTGGTCAAAGAGACGCGTGAGCATGCCGCCGGCAGAACATCGTCGACGACCATCAACGATGTCCAGTTGAGCAGTCTTTCGGCCCAGTTACTGGCCTCGGATGACGAGCAGACCTTCGATGTCGCTCGTGTTTCGGAAATCAAGCAGGCCATCTCGGAGGGACGTTTTACGATCAACGCCGGCGCCATTGCCGACCGTCTGATTTCTTCGGCCAAGGAACTTGTTGATTCCCAGAGACAGGCCTGACATTGACTTCTGAAACAGCCGCCTTGGTGCAAACCATAACGGCCGAAGCCGAGGCTGTTCAGCAGTTTGTTGCCCTGCTCGAAGTCGAGCAGAAAGCTTTGAGCATTGGCGATATCGATCATCTGCCGCTGTTTGCCGAACAAAAAAGCAGACTCGCGATCCATCTGAAAAACCTCGCGACACAACGAAACACGTCACTTGCAGTGCAAGGCTTTGGCGCTGACCGTACTGGCGTTGAGTCCTGGTGTGCAAAATATCCCGATGAAAAAACCGCCAGCATGGCCTGGACGAAGATCCTTTCTCTGGCCAGCGAGGCACGCGAGTTGAATCGACTCAACGGCGAACTGATCCAGATGCGCATGCACCACAACGCCAAGGCTCTGGAAGCCCTGCAGGGCGGAAGGAATTCGCTTGACCTCTATGGCCCTGATGGGCAATCGACGACTGCAGGCAACCGGCTTATCAACGACGCCGTATAGCCCGAACTACTGCAGCAAAGCCGGCTGAGTCTCGAGACCAAGTTCTTTCCCTTTTTCCGGAACAGCCGAGTCGATCATGATCGTTACCCGGCGATTACGCGCCCGCCCGTCGGCCAGCAGGTTCGGCTCAACCGGACGCGTATCGGCATAGCCGATCGCCGTCAAGCGCTCAGCGGCCACCCCCGAATCGGCGAACAGGCGCAGAACCGTCGTCGCACGAACGGCCGACAGTTCCCAATTGGAAGGGAACTGAGGAGTCTTGATCGGCACGTTATCGGTGTGCCCTTCGATGGTAATCGGAAACTCCGTTGGCACCAGCACATCGGCAATCGCACGCATGGCCTTGATCAGAGGCGGCTGCAGAAGTGCCTGGCCGGGCGAAAACAGGATGCTGTCGTTGATTTCAATGGTTACTCCACGGCTTGTTTCTATCACTCTGACCTTTCCTTGCTCGATCAGAGGCGCCATGACTTCCAGAATATCCTTGGCGACATTGCGCATCTTGTCGCGCTGCTTCTGTTTCACCACTTCCTGCGCCTTGATTGCCGTATTGGGTTTCTGAATCATCGAAATCGGTGGCGGCATGACTACCGGCAACTGCGCAGCGGTATTGATTTGGACATTGCGAAAAGCACTGACCATCGAATCGCTGAGTATTCGATACTTTCCCTCGTTGACCGTCGACAGGGCATACATCACCACGAAGAAGGCAAACAGCAAGGTAATGAAGTCCGCATACGAAACCAGCCAGCGTTCGTGGTTATCGTGTTCGTCTTCGCGTTTTCTGCGCGCCATACGCTAAAAAATGTAGCCCTGAAGTCGGCTTTCGATGATGCGCGGGTTATCGCCGTTGGCAATGCCCACCAGCCCATCGACAATCATTTCCCGCTGCACGATCAGGCGATTGATATGTGCCTTGAGCTTGTTGGCCATCGGCAGAAAAACCAGATTGGCCAGGCCAACGCCATAAATCGTGGCCACAAAGGCCACAGCGATGCCGGCACCCAGTTTGGAGGGATCGGTGAGGTTCTCCATGACGTGGATCAGGCCCAGCACCGCGCCGAGAATGCCGATGGTTGGAGAATATCCACCAGCGGCTTCCCAGATCCTGGCCGACAGCTTCAGTTCATCCTCATAGGTATTGATTTCCACTTCCAGTACTTCACGCAGTCTTTCCGGCTCGGCGCCATCGACCAGTAGCTGCAAGCCCTTGCGGATAAAATCATCACTCAGCTGATTGATCACATTTTCCAGGGCCAGCAATCCCTCACGCCGGGAAACGTGACTCCAGCTCGATATCTGGTTGATCAACTGTAGATAATCCAGCACAGGCGGAAACCAGATCCAGCGTGCCATCCGGATACCGCGCATGAAGGTCGCATCATGACCGCACCCAAGGTGCCGCCAAGCACGATCAACAATGCCGTTGGCTGAGTTAGCGAAGAGACATGGCCACCTTCAAGCACCTGGCCGCCAATAATCGCCACCATGCCGAGCAACAGACCGAGAACGCTGATTTTATCCATTACGCTTGGCTTTCTTTTTCTTGAGCCCGGCTTCACCGAAAATTCGCACGCGCAATCTGGCAACGGCCTGGCTGTGCAACTGGCAGACACGGGATTCTGTCACACCCATGACGTCTCCGATCTCGCGCAAATTGAGATCCTGCTCATAATAGAGCGCCATCATCATTTTCTCGCGCTCGGGCAAAGCCTCGATCCCCTGCACCAGCAATCGACGCAGGCTCTCATCTTCAAGAATCTTCGACGGCTCGCTTGAATCATCCGTCAAATGACGTTCGAGGAAATCCTCATCCCCGTTTTCAACCAGATCCTCGTAAGAAATGAGTTGATGCCCACGTGCATCCTGTAGCATCTTTTGATATTCGGCAAGCGTCATGCTCAGCGCACCGGCCAGTTCGTTCTCGCTTGGCGTACGACCGTATTCCTGTTCAAGCTGGGAAACGGCGACCTCAATGCGACGGAAATCACGGCGCAGGCTGCGTGGCAACCAGTCGTTCTCACGCAGCCCATCAAGCATCGCACCACGTACACGCTGAGCGGCATAGGTTTCAAATTGTGCGCCCATCCCTGCCTCAAAACGGTTTATGGCATCGAGCAGACCCATCATGCCGTTCTGCACCAGATCGTCGACCTGGACACTGGAAGGCAATCGAGCCATCAGATGATAGGCGATACGCTTTACGAGCGGAGCGAAGCGCTGTACCAGCTGATCCTTATTGATCTGACCAGCAGCGTTATACATAGTTTGGAACTGTCAGGCGTAAATGGCTATCGGATCGATATGCTGGCTCAAGTGTAGCAGTTGTTGCACGAATTGTTCGAGTCCGCCAGCCTCATCGTCGGGCAAAGTCCAGTTGAGCAGATCACTGGCTATCGTTCGATACGCTTTTACAGAAGGGGCATCGGGGAATAATCCCGCAACGGGCTGACAGAGACGTGAAGCCTGACGCAGGTGTTCGTCGAGCGGCACGAAACCGGCGTATTCGAGGCGAGCCAGACCTCTGCTGTGGGTTACCCTGGCAATATTGCCGTGAATTGCTTCAGCCTCATCCTGATCACGTACCTTGTTCACCAGTATGCGGAAGTTTTTGCGCGCATAACCGAGACTGACCTTCTTGATCAGGGCATAAGCCTCGGTAATTGAAGCCCCCGTCGCCGTGATGACGATCACGGTGTCGTGCGCGGCCAGGCCAAGCGGCGAAAAGCCCAGGGGATGATCCAGGGACGCATCGACGAGGATCACATCAGCCGGCCTATCCATGCCAGAGATGCATTCCAGCAAGCTCGCCTGCTGCTCAATGCTCAACGTGCCGAGCGTCTTCACCGCCCGCGCGGCGGGTAGAATACGAACGCCCGGAGCCACGCTCAGAAGCACTTCAGAAAGTGCCTTCTCGCGATGGATGACATGATGCAGGTCGTAACGAACCCCGGCCCCGAAACAGGATGCCACATTTTTCCTGGTGTTCTCGTCCAGAACCAGAACTTCCTTGCCCTGACGGGCCAGAGAAGCCGCCAGGTTAGCCACCAGAATACTCTTGCCGACACCGACACTGCCTGCAGCAAAAGTGACGATTCGCGACTGCCCGCGACCCAGCAGGCGGCGTAATCCGGCCGCCTGATCAGCGTGCTGCTCAGCCACGACGCCCTCCGGCGGCAACCATGCCGGATCCGGCGCTGGCCATCATCAGCCCCGGTTCAAGACCGTCAAGACGATGTGGCGAAGCTTCAGGAATATCCTTGAACGCACGGTGCAGCAGATAGGCCCGATTGGGCAAGTGCAAATCTTCCGGCACACGCTGCCCGTTCGAAACGTAGTGCAAACGCAAACCATGGCGAATTATGACGTCAAGCGCTGATGCCAGGCTCGCAGCCTCATCAATCTTGCTCAAGATGCAGCCGGCGAGATCGGGGCCGTTATAGGCACGCACGACATCGTCAAGCGTATCGCCACGTCCCGTGGCTGAAAGCAGCAACAGGCGCCGGACATTGCTGTTGCCGAAAATCGCCACCTGCTCTTCGACCATTCGGTCGCGCTGACTCATCCCCATCGTATCGATCAGCACCATGTGCTTGTGCTGCAAGTCAAACAGCGTCTGTTTCAGCTCTTCGGCATCCTTCACCAGATGCACCGATACACCAAGAATCCGGCCATAGATCCGCAGTTGCTCGTAGGCGCCGATGCGATAGCCGTCCATGGTTACCAGTGCCACCTTGCTGGCGCCATGACGCAGCACACATCGCGCAGCAAGTTTGGCCGTGGTAGTCGTTTTGCCGACACCCGTCGGGCCAACCAGCGCGTAGATCCCCCCGCGATCAACGATGTCATCCTCGGCATTGAGGGTCAGCAGGGAGCGATCAGCAACTCCCTTTACCCAGGCCAGCGCCTGTGTTGCATTGAGCGCCCTCGGCAATTCGGCAAGCTGTTCGCGGGCAAAGCGCGGAGAGAAGCCGGCGTCTAGCATCTGGCGCAGGATTTCTGTTTTAACCGGTTCCGAACGTACGCTTTCGCCCCAGGCCGCTCCGGCCAGATGCTGCTCGACGATTTTGCGCAGCGAACGGATTTCGTCGAGCACTTCTGCCGGTACGATTTCCGCCTGCATCGATGCCCTTGGCCGATCAACCTGGGGTACCGGGCGTGGGGTCAATGGCGGCAACGGTGCTGCCGGCGTTATTCCAGGTCTGGTTTGCGTACTCTTTGCCGGAGAGGAAAGGCGAACGCTATAGTCATCATTAACGCCGTGTGCCTCCCTGACCGGAGGGTGAACGATCATCTCCATGTCGCCGGCGGCAACCGCCATGATTTCCACACCGCCGGGAATGGCCCGGTTGGACAGGATAATCGCATCGGGACCCAGGAGTTCCTTGACCTTGTGCAATGCGTCGCGCGCCGTGGCGGCGATGAATTTCCTGACGTTCATACCCTACCTCCAATGATCGAGGTGACCTTGATGATTTTGCTTTCGGGCACTTCGCCGTGGGCAAGCACCTTCAGTTGAGAAACGCCGCGCCGCAGGAAGCGCGAGAGCAGCGTGCGCAGGTTGCCGGGAACCAGCAGAACGGCCGGTAATCCCAGATCTTCCTGACGTTGGGCCGCGGCGGCCGTTTCACGTATCAACGTATCGGCAAGACTCGGCTCGATGCTGGCATTGTCGCCACCGCCGGCAATCGCCTGCAACAACACTCTTTCGAGCTGCGGATCGAGTGACATGACCTGCATTTCGCTGCCACTCGGATAGAGTTGCTGAATGATCGAACGACCGAGGGCAATACGCACCTGCCCGGTCAGCACTTCGGCATCCTGCGAACGCGGCGCAATCTCTGCAAGCGTCTCGATTATGGTCCGCATGTCGCGGATATGGATGTCTTCCTCGAGCAGGTTCTGCAGGACGCGTTGCAGAACTCCAAGCGGCAGAACCTTGGGCACCAGATCTTCGACAAGTTTGGGAATTTCCTTGGCCAGATGATCGAGCAGGGCCTGGGTTTCCTGGCGTCCCAGCAGTTCGGCGGCATGCGTCAGGATCAGGTGGTTGAGATGAGTCGCGGCAACGGTACTGGCATCAACCACGGTGTAGCCGTAGGCCTGTGCCTGCTCACGCAAGGCCGTTTCGATCCAGACAGCCGGCAAGCCAAAGGCCGGATCCTTGGTCACAGTGCCTGGCAACTGGCCGGCAACACGCCCCGGATTGATCGCCAGCAGATTGCCCGGGAATGCTTCGCCCTGACCAATCTCGACCCCCTTGAGCAGAATCCGGTAGGCATTAGGCTTCAACTCCAGGTTGTCGCGAATGTGCACCGGAGAAACGAGGAAGCCCACTTCCTGCGCAAACTTCTTCCGGATCCCGCGAATGCACCGCAACAACTCGCCATCCTGCGCCTTGTCGACCAGCGGGATCAGCCGATAGCCAACCTCCAGGCCAAGCACATCAAGCGCTGCCACATCAGCCCAACTGGCTTCCTGTGATTCAGCCGCCAGTGTCGGCGCAACCGTCACCGGAAGCGGTTTGGCGGCACGCAAGCGCCGGTCCATGTCCCAGGCCAAAGAACCCAGACCGGTCGCCAGGAGCAGGAAGACGAAATTGGGCATGCCGGGAATGAGTCCGAGCAGACCGATGATCGCTGCGGTCAGTCCGATCACCTTGGGATTGTTGAACAGTTGGCCGATAAACTGCTGCGAGAGATCCTGACTGTCGCCAACCCGCGTCACGACCATGCCTGCGGCAATCGAAATGATCAGCGCAGGGATCTGTGCCACCAAGCCGTCACCAATGGTCAGCAGGGTATAGGTCTTGGCCGCGGTTCCGATGTCAAGATTATGTTGCAGCACGCCGACGAACAGGCCGCCGACGATGTTGATGAACATGATCAGGATGCCGGCAACGGCATCGCCACGAACGAACTTCGATGCACCATCCATCGAGCCGAAAAAATCGGCCTCCTCGGCGATTGTGGCACGCCGCCGGCGGGCTTCATCCTCGCCGATCAAACCGGCGTTGAGGTCGGCATCAATCGCCATCTGCTTGCCCGGCATCGCGTCCAGGGTAAAGCGTGCAGCCACTTCGGCAACCCGGCCGGCGCCCTTGGTAATCACCACGAAGTTGATAATCACCAGGATCGAAAACACGACGATACCAACAGCATAATTGCCGCCAACCAGGAAATGTCCAAACGCTTCGATGACCTGACCGGCAGCACCCGGACCGGTATGGCCTTCGAGCAGGACGACGCGTGTCGAGGCGACATTGAGTGACAGGCGCAGCAAGGTGGTGATCAGCAGCACGGTCGGAAAGACCGAGAAATCGAGCGGCTTCAACACGTTGATGGCCACCAGCATGACAATGACTGAAATCGCGATGTTGAAGGTAAAAAACAGATCCAGCATGAACGGCGGCAGTGGCAGCACCATCATCGACAGGATCAGCAGAATGAGGATCGGGCCAGCCAGTTGCTTGAGACCGGATCGCCCGAAAACACTCTGCAGTGACATGGCCGCATTAGCCATTCACGACCTCCGGCACCAGTTCGGCAGGAACGACGATTTCATGGGGCGGCATCGGATAATTGCCACCGACCTGACGCCAGTTGGCCAATTGATAGACATAGGCCAGGACTTCGGCCACTGCGGCATAAAGTCCCGACGGGATTTCCTGGTCGAGATCAGCGTGGCGATAGAGCGCTCGGGCCAAAGGCGGTGCTTCCAGCATGGGCACACCGTTCTCGGCACCAATTTCGCGAATTTTCATGGCAATCTCGCCCATGCCCTTGGCCAGTACCTTGGGTGCGCCCATACCGCTCTTGTAGGCCAGAGCCACGGCAAAATGGGTCGGGTTGGTGACGATCACGTCGGCCGTCGGCACCGCGCCCATCATGCGCTTGCGTGCCGCCTCGCGCTGCAGTTGGCGGATGCGTCCCTTGACCTCCGGGTTGCCTTCCATCTCCTTGCCTTCCTGCTTGACCTCCTGCTTGCTCATCTTCAGTTTGTCGTGGTACTGCCAGAGTTGGAAAGGAACATCAATCGCGACGATCAACAGCATCGCCATGACAATCATCAGAAAACTGTAGTTGACCAGATAACCCGCGCTGGAGAGCCCGACCTCGATTGACTGCCCGAAGAGCGCGAAGATATCGTTGCGTTCGCTCCACAATACCCATGTCGCGACCCCACCGACCAGTAAAGCCTTGGCCACTGCCTTGACAAGTTCAAGCAGTCCGCTCCAGGAGATCAATCGTGACAAGCCCTTGATCGGATCGAGGCGACCAAGGTCCGGACTCAGCACCTTCAGCGAAAAATTCCAGCTACCCAGCAGAAAAGGCGAGATCAGTGCTGCAACGACAAGCACCAGCAGCAGCGGTGCGAAGGAAACCAGCGCATCAAGGGAGAGGTCTGCGAAGCGCAGCAGCATGGTCTGCGGGTCGCGCAGCAGGTGCTCATCCAGCGTCAGGCCACGCCGGACAATGGCCGTCGTACGCTGCATCATCCATGGACCGACAAACCAGAAGGCACTCGCCGAAACAAGCAGAATCAAAAAAGCACCGATCTCCCGTGAGCGGGGAACCTGTCCCTCCTCGCGCGCCTGTTCAAGGCGTCTGCCTGACGCAGGTTCTGTTTTCTCGAGATCGCTTTCTTCGGCCATTAGCGGCTTCCGGTTAGTTACTCCGTATTATATAAAAAAACTTTATAAAATAAAGGGGTATGAGAGTTTATTTATATGAATTCTCGAATAGTAGCGTAGGTACAACACACAGAATTGGCGCAAAAAAAAGATAGGGAGCCGAAGCTCCCTATCTAATCAACTGTTTTTAAAACGATTTACATTGAAAGCTCAAGTGCTTTGGCATGTCTGGAGCCTAAAGCTTTGTCAATGTGTGTATTAAGGTCAGCCAACAATTCTTTCATATCCAGAATCAGAACGATCTGACCATTCGATAGCGTCGTTACCCCGGCTACGCCACGCGGACGGAAATCATCAAGCGACTTGATCACGGCATCGTCGCGTCCGGCAAAACTATCGACAGAAAGAATGAAACTGCGCTCCGACGTCTGCATCAAGACACCGTATTCCGGTGTTTGCAGTTCCGGCCAGCCCAGCAAGCGGGAAAGCGCTACGACCGGCAAAACCTCGCCGCGCACGACCAGCGTCTCCTTGCCACCGACCTCCTGCATCTTGTTCTTTTCAATGGGCAGTATTTCACGAACCATTGACAGCGGCAGGGCAAAGGGCTGATCGCCCAGCAGGACAAGAAGAACCGGCAGAATGGCCAGTGTCAGCGGCAGCGAAATGATGAAAACCGATCCTTTGCCTGGTTCAGAACGGATTTCAACCGAACCGTTGAGTTTCTGGATATTGGTTTTAACCACATCCATGCCCACACCGCGACCCGAGACGGCTGATGCCTGCGCCATGGTCGAGAAACCGGGCAGGAAGATCAGGTTCAGACTTTGCCGGTCATCCAGTGTATTGGCTTCTTCCTCTCTGATAATGCCCTTTTCAATCGCCTTCGAACGAATGCGCTCGGGACTCATCCCGCGACCGTCATCGGCAATGATCAGAACGATGTGATCACCCTCCTGGCGTGCCTCAAGCCGGACAATGCTCTTGGCCGGCTTGCCAGCGGCCAGACGCTCCTCCGGCGACTCGACCCCATGGTCAACCGCATTGCGAACGAGGTGCACCAGGGGATCCGCGAGATCCTCGATCATCGTCTTATCGACCTCGGTTTCCTCTCCGATCAATGCCAGTTCGACATCCTTGCCTAACTGCCTGGCAAGATCACGGGCAATTCGCGGATACTTCTGGAACAAACGGCCGATCGGTTGCATCCGTGTTTTCATCACCGAGTTCTGCAGATCGGAAACCAGCAGATCAAGCTGGCTTACGGCCTGATCAAGCGCATGCAGGGTATCCGAATCATTCCGCCCGGAAAGAATGTCGGCACGCAGACTGGTCAGACGATTCTTGGTCAGTCCGATCTCGCCAGAGAGGTTAAGCACCTGATCGAGACGCGCGGTATCCACACGAATCGTCGATTCACGCGCTACGGCTTTTTCTTCAACGCGCCGACCCGATGATGCACCCGAGACGACTGCGGACGGCTTGTCGGTCGCACGCCGCCCTTCCGGGGGGAACTGGGGGGTCATTTGAGCCGCAGCGGCAACCGCTTTACCCGCCTCATTTTGCCTGGCAACGGCAGACACCGTGGCCTGTACGGGTGCCGATTGACCGGTTAGCGCACCGTGCAGGACTTGCCAGTCGGGCTCATCCACGTTAGCGGCAACGGGCGCTGGCACCACTTGCGGCGCTTCAGGTGAAGGAGTAAGCACGGAGGCCTTCGCGTCCCGAGGTGCAGTTGCAGATACCGGTTCAGGATTGATTTCTTCAACGAGCACCAGCGCTGCGCGCAAGGCCGCGATCACTTCCGGCTGTGCTGCACGCGGCTGCGAAGCCTGCGATAGCTCGCCGAACATGCTACGCACACCCTGGGTTGCCGCCATGATGGTATCCATCAACTCCGGCGTCAGCGACATCTCGGCATTTCTCAGCTTGTCAAAAAGGTTCTCGGTCAAATGACAAAGAGTGACCAGCTCCGTGGCATTCAGGAAACCCGCCCCACCCTTGATGGTGTGAAATCCGCGAAAGATGTCGTTCAACAAACGACGATCATCCGGAGTCCTCTCCAGATCGACCAGTTTGTTGTCAACATCGGACAGAAGATCACTGGCTTCCTGCAAGAAATCCTGCAGCAGGTCTTCCATTCCAGAAAAATCACTCATGTTGAACCTCCTAGAACCCCAGGCTGTCGAGCAGATCATCGACCTGCTGCTGACTTCCGACAACATCAGTACGCCCTGCGGCATTAATCACCGGGCCGTTCAGCAACGATTCGACCGACTCGGTACGTTTTTTTCCAGGCATCGTTTCAATGAGCACTTCCATCAGTTGCACCTCCATGTCCTGCGCAACCGCAACCACTTTCTTGATGACCTGCCCGGTCAGATCCTGAAAGTCCTGGGCCATCATGATTTCGAGCAATTGCTCTTTGGTTGCCTTGGTTCTCTGCGGTACGGCATTCTTGAGGAAAGCACGCGTTTCCGCGGCCAGAAGCTTGAAATCCTCGACGCCCATCCTGTTGGCGAAGAGTGCGTCCCATTTCGCGCCAAGCAAAGCGGCTCCGGCTTCCAGTTCGTCCTGCAGGGGATTGGCGATATCGGTCGCATTCAACACCTTGCACGCCGCCTGTTCGGTAAGATTGGCAATATAAGCCAGCCTATCCTTGGCATCCGGAAGCGCAGAGACCGTTTTTTCAATCAGCTTCTCGTATCCCAGACTGCCAAGTGTGTCATGCAACTGCCTGGCCATCAGACCGACCTGCTGGAACACCTTGTCCTGTACCGGCCACTCGCCCTGTACTTCATCTGCAACCGAGCTGACGCCGTCGCCACTCGCTTCACCTGCAGATTTCTTCTCGGCAATCGAATCGAACAAAGCCTGCAGGCCATCGGAATCATCTGTCGAACCCTCGCCTTCACGCGCCTGCTGCATAAGCGAAGGCTTTGCCACCGCAACGGCTACCGGTTCTGGAACGGGACGCGGTGCAGTTTGTACGACACCCCCGGCAATGCTGTCAAACAGCGCCTCAAGATCGCTTGAATCGCCAGACGTATTAGCATCGCTCATCTCAAGCCCCCATCTTGTCAAAGATTTTCTGCAACTTTTCGGCAAGCGTCGCCGCAGTAAAGGGCTTTACGATGTAGCCACTGGCTCCAGCCTGAGCCGCCGCAATGATATTTTCCTTTTTGGCTTCAGCGGTAATCATCATTACCGGAAGATGGGACAAGGCCGGTGTTGATCGAATGGCCTGCAGCAATTGCAAACCATCCATGTTCGGCATATTCCAGTCGGTTACGACAAACTCAAAACCACCCGCCTGCAACTTCTGAAGAGCAATCGCACCATCTTCAGCTTCATCTACATTCGTAAAACCCAGTTCCTTGAGCAGGTTTCTTACAATGCGGCGCATCGTCGAAAAATCATCGACCACCAGAATCCTCAACTTTGGATCAACCATTCTTTACTCCCGAATTCCTTCTTATCGCTCAAGCATTGGTCGCAAGGTGTCAGCCAGAATCTCAGCATCGAACTTTGCCACGTAAGCATCAACTCCAACCGCCTGACCCATAGCCCGGTTGGCTTCGGACGACAGGGATGAGTGCATGACCACCGGAATGCCCTCGAATCGCGAATCGCCTTTTATATACTTGGTGAGCACGTAACCATCCATCTCGGGCATTTCAGCATCAACGAGAATGAGGCGAATATCATTACGCAGCGTTGACTCCATTTGCTGCGCGTGTGCCGCCAGCCCCTGCAAACGACTCCAGGCTTCAACGCCATTGGTGGCGTGCTTGTGCTTGACACCCAGTTTATCGAACACCTCTGCGATCTTGCGCCGTGCGACGACCGAATCATCGACAAAGAACACGCCTGTATCTTCCGGCACCTGTGCCGCAGGAATATCGACAATGATGGCCTCACCAAAGGCGTTGGCAAGAATCTGCTCGACGTCAAGAAGCGACACCAGGGTCCCATTCTCAAGTTCGGTAATGGCCGTAATGAGCCCCTGATTCGACGACAACACGCTTTCCGGAGCACGAACCTTTTCCCAGTCCACACGAATGATGCGATCAACCTCGTGCACCAGAAAACCCAGGGTGCGCTTGGAGTATTCGGCAACCATCATGGTCTTGCCACGCTCGATCGGTTCGTCCTTATGTTCCAGGAAGCTGACCAGAGACAACACGGGAATCACGTTGCCGCGCAGGGAAACAAGCCCTTCAACGCCGCGCGGCATATTCGGGGTACGGGTGATATGCGGCGTACGCCCCACTTCGCGCACTTTGAACACATTGATCCCGAATGTTTCTCTCGTTCCCAGGGAGAACAACAGAATCTCCATCTTGTTGGAGCCAGCCAACCGGGTTCTCGCATCGACACTGTCGAGCAGGTTCTTACTATCCGCCACGTCCATCGTCATACTCCAACGAAATCACTGCTTCAGGTATTCGGCTGTACCACGGGAACCGTTCCCATCAAACGCCGCGAAAGTGTTTCCGAGAGTTTCTGGGCTTCAAACTTGGGCACATATTCATCGACACCCACTGACTTGCCGAGTTGCTGGTTGGACATGCCTGACAGCGACGAATGCATGATCACCGGCACGCCAGCAAAACGCGGATCAGACTTTATTTTCTTGGTCAGGATATACCCGTCCATTTCCGGCATCTCGACATCGGTCAGAACCAGACTGACCAGATCGGTTATCTTCTGGCCGGAACTCTGCGCAAAGGCAGAAATTTTCTCCAGTTCATTCCATGCGTCAAGCCCATTGATCGCACCGACATATTTGACTTTCATCGCATCAAGGGTACGCGTGATCTGCTTGCGCGCCACAACGGAATCGTCGGCAAAGAAAACTGTCAGTGTCGGGTCGCTGAGCGGCTTGATGTTGCGGTAAACGGCTTCCTCGTCATAATTCGTCGTCTCCGAGAGCACCTTCTCAACGTCCATCATCATGACCAGGCGACCATCGGGCAACTCGGTGACTGCCGTAACAAGCCCACCCATCTCGGCTGTCAGCATCTCCGGCGGAACCTTCATCTGGCTCCAATCGAGACGGAGGATGGTATCGACACCCTCAACCAGAAAACCCTGAGTATGACCCGCGTACTCCGTCACGATCATGATCGAGCGCTGCGTCACGGTGTCCACCCTGGCATATTTGGCCAGATCGACGACCGGTACCAGAACTCCGCGCAAACTGACCATCCCCTCAACCGACGCAGGCATCTCGGGGGCTGCAGTTATCGGTGGTGTGCGCATGACTTCGCGCACCTTGAAAACGTTGATGCCAAACGTCTCTCTTCGTCCCGTAAGCGAATTCGTACCGAGCGAAAAAAGCAGGATTTCCAGCTTGTTGGTGCCGGCGAGTTTGGTACGGGCATCAATATTTTTCAGCAGTTCTGACATGCCTAAACTCCCTTTGGGGAAAAACCCTACTACCTTGTTACACTCATCTTAATCGAACAAGCTCCATTTCACCATAACCATCTGCAGAAAGACAACGGGCTCAATACCGCATCAGCCTTGAGACTCATTGAAACTCGCAACCTGTTTCAGTAGCGTTTCCGTGCACGAAACACGCCTCGGGTCAGCGCAAAGTTTCATCCCCGAAGTATCCACAAGCTACAGAGCGACAGCAACGATTTCTGTAGTCTATTATGCATTACCCCGGAAGAGAAAGCCCACCGACAACCCAGGCCTGGCGACGCGGCAGGCGATGGCCTACGACTGGTTGACAACATAATCAGTCTCGTCTTTAGCCGGCACACCCAGCTTTGTAGGACGGGCTCCTGTCAATTAGCCTTATGGACCTGTCCTGCCTGACATTGACAGTGCGCGCCGGGAAAGTTCCGCAAGACCTGCAACTTCCTCAATAGCGCCAATCAATGCGGCTTCACGCGGCATTCCGTAGACCACACAGCTTGCTTCGTCCTGTCCCAGAGTACGAGCTCCTGCCTTGCGCATGCGCAGCAGGCCACACGCACCGTCTTTACCCATCCCGGTGAGAATGACGCCAATCGCATAGCGGCCGACAACTTCAGCCGCCGAATCGAACAGCACATCGACCGAAGGACGATGGCGATTGACGGGCGGCGTCCGCAACAACTCGGTGGCATAACCTGAGGCACTGCGCTTGATTTTAAGATGCGAATGGCCGGGCGCGATGTATACCGTGCCCGATTCAAGCAACTCACCCCCTTGCGACTCAATGACGCGGGGCTGGCAAAGGCTGTTTAACCGGGCGGCAAACGAGGCGGTAAACGATTCCGGCATATGCTGCACAATCAGGATTGGCGGGCAATCAGGAGGAATACCCAGAAGAAAGCTTTTAACGGCTTCCGTCCCACCCGTTGAAGCCCCGACAAAAATGATCTTGCTGCCGCTGGATACCGGACGTGGCATTGCTGCGCCCGGAGATACAGACGACCTGTCCTTGCTAGCGTGGGCTGGAGGCAAGCTCATAAACCGTTTTTCCCTGCGAGCGGAACAAATCCGCCGCGTGCAGAAAACTCTCGGAATGGCCAGCGAAAAGAAGCCCGTTGTCACTCATCAGCGGAGTAAAACGCGCCAGAATCTTGTACTGTGTCGGCTTGTCGAAATAAATCATGACATTTCGACAGAAAAGAGCATCGAGCGGACCACGAACAGACCAGTTCGGCTCCAGCAGATTGAGGCGCTGAAACGTGATCAGGCGACGCAACTCGGGTTTCACGACAAACTCCCCCTCCTGAACACCCGTTCCCTTGATGAAGAAACGGCTCAATCGCTCAAGCGAGATCTTGTCGACGCGATCCCGCGGATACATCCCCTTTGCCGCCGTAGCCAGGACATTGGTATCAAGGTCGGAGGCGACAATGGACACCGGCGGATTGAAACTGTTGAAGGCTTCAACCACGGTCATCGCGATACTGTAGGGCTCTTCTCCGGTCGACGCGGCAGAACACCAGATCTTGATCGGCGAACGCCCCTGCAATTTTTTGAGATGCTCGGCGAGAATGGGAAAGTGGTGAGGCTCACGGAAAAAAGACGTGAGATTGGTGGTCAACGAATTGACAAATTTTTCCCACTCGTTTTTGTCACCGCGCTCGAGAAGCACCAGATAATCGGCGAAAGATTTCTGGCGCGTCTCACGCAGACGCCGTGCAAGACGGCTATAGACCATATCCTGTTTTGTCGCCGAGAGCGAAATCCCCGCATGCGCGTAGATGAGTTTGCGCACGTGCTCGAAATCCGCTGCGGTAAAAGCGAATTCACGCCCCCCGCTATCGGGTCGCACGGTCGTCGGGTTCCATGTCGGCTTTGGCTCAAGCACTGATCAACCCTCCAATTCTTCTCGGCAAACCAGGTTGCTGCTGCCTATTCCTGCCTCAAAGCAGCAACGCCTCAACAACTCAATTTCTGCCTTCGGATTTGACCGATGCGGCAGTCGTTTCGGCATCTGCATCGACATCCACTGTAGCATTTCCATCTTCCTGCAGCATGGCTTCCTCGGTTCGCTTGTTCAATACCACAATATTGATGCGCCGGTTGGCCGAACTTAATGGATCATTCTTGTCGAACAATACGGTAGAGGACAGCCCGACCACGCGCAAGACCTTGTTCTCATCCATGCCACCGGCAATCATTTCGCGCCGTGACGCATTTGCCCGATTCGCCGAAAGCTCCCAGTTGGAAAATCCCTTCTCGCCGCCGCCGAACTGGGCGGCATCGGTGTGCCCGGAAAAACTGACCTTGTTAGGCACGGCATTCAGCGCCTTGCCGATCTCGCGCAGAATGACTTTCGAATAGGGCTTGAGTTCGGCACTGCTGGTATCGAACATCGGGCGGTTTTTCTCGTCGATGATCTGGATACGCAGGCCTTCCGGAGTGACATCGATCAGCAACTGGTTCTTGAACTGGCGGAGCATCGAGTTGCCATCAATGAGTTTCTCGATGTTTCTTTTCAGGTCGCTAAGCGTCGCTTTTTCGCGTTGCTCAAACTCCTTGCGCAACTGTTCTGCCTGGGCTTCCTTGAGGTTGGGCGCCTTTTTCTTTGCTTCCGTCTCGCCTTTCTTTACCTGGCCGGAGGTGCTGGTCAGATCCTTGCCGCCGCCCTTCAGAATGCTGGTCGCATCTCCTGCCCCTGTTCCGCCCGACATGCCGACCTTGAGCGGATTAAGGAAATAATCGGCGATGCCCTTGAGATCGCCACTGGCCGTTGAGCCGAGCAACCACATGAGCAGAAAGAAGGCCATCATTGCCGTCACGAAGTCGGCGTAGGCAATCTTCCACGCGCCACCGTGGTGACCACCAGCCACCTTCTTGATGCGTTTGATAACGATTGGGCGTACGTCTTCGCTCATTCAGCGTCCCTGGAGGCAGCAGATTTGATTTACTTCCCCTTGCGCGCCTTGAGTTCTTCTTCGAGTTCCAGGAAGGTTGGCCGGTCACCTGAGAACAATACCTTACGCCCGAATTCAACGGCCACCTGCGGCGCATAGCCGGACATCGAGGCCAGCAGAACCACCTTGATCACCTGATAGATCTTCGATCCTTCGTGCGCCTTTTGCTCAAGCAGAGTAGCAATCGGCGACACAAAACCATAGGAGATCAGAATACCGAGAAAGGTACCAACCAGTGCGCCGCCAATCATCTTACCAAGTACCGCAGGAGGTTCACCGACCGAGCCCATGACGTTAACCACCCCCATCACCGCCACGACGATACCGAAGGCCGGCGTGGCATCGGCAACCTTGGCCATGATGTGCCCTGGCACTTCTACCTCGTGATGGTGCGTCTCGATTTCGACATCCATCAGATTCTCGATTTCGAGCGCATTGAGATTGCCGCCAACCATCATGCGAAGGTAATCGGTGATGAACTCCATCACATGGTGGTCATGCGACAGAACCGGATACTTGCCGAAGATCGGACTCTCATGCGGGTTCTCGACGTCGTTCTCGATCGACATCAAGCCTTCCTTGCGTACCTTGGCCAGCACTTCGAAGAGCATGGCCAGCAGGTCGACGTAAAGCGTCTTGTTGTATTTCGACCCTTTGAAAATACTCGGCAGCGCCCCAATCGTCGACTTGATGACCTTGATATCGTTACCGGCGACAAACCCGCCAAGCGTCAGGCCAACGATGGCGATGTATTCAAGCGGCACCCAGAGCGCGGCCAGACTGCCGTGAACCGAATAGGTTCCGAGCGCCGAGACCAGAATGATGACGTAGCCGACGATTAGAAACATTCAACCTCCCTGTCATGCCGCGTAACAGATACGCTTGCCCCTGAATACCGATTATCGGACATATTGTAACGGGATGATGTGCTACGGGAAACAAAAACAGCCGCAACACGGTTTCCCGGAGAAAATTCCTTACTCCAGCGCCAATTCCGCCATTCATATAAAATCTTCAAAATGTACAATAGCTCCCCAGCATGAACTACTGCACCCATTGCGCAGCAGCGGTTGAATTCAAGGTTCCGCCTGGCGACTCTCTGCCGCGCCATGTCTGTCCACGCTGCGGGACGATTCATTACCAGAATCCGAAGCTCGTTACGGGCTGCATCGTGGAATGGCAAGGCGACATCCTGCTTTGCCGCCGCGCCATCGAGCCGGGTCACGGCCTGTGGACGCTGCCTGCCGGTTTCATGGAAAATGGTGAATCGACAATGCAGGCGGCCGTGCGTGAAACCCTTGAGGAGGCCTGTGCACGAGTTGAAATCGTCGCGCTTTTCTCGCTGATCAATGTACCGCACATCAACCAGGTCAACCTGTTCTACCGCGCACGGCTGCTCGATACCGATTTTTCCGCCGGCACCGAGAGCCTCGAAACGACACTCTTTGCCGAAACCGATATCCCGTGGGACAAACTCGCCTTCCGCACCGTCACGCTATGCCTGAAAACCTACTTTAGCGATCGCCGCGCCGGCCGTTTCAGCTTCCACGAAGACACTCTCACGCCCCCACCTGGCTACTGATCGCCCTCCAGGCTGAATTTCACCGGCAACAGAATGCGGAAATCCTGCCCCTTCAGGCCTTCTGGCAGGCTCGTTATCCTTGCCGCTTGGGCAATCATTTCCAGCGCCTGCGCATCGAGAAGATTACGCCCGCTCGAACGCACAAGCACGGCTTCTGGTACCGGTAACAGCGTGCTGACGTCAAGCGCAATTTCTGCCGTTCCCTCCCACCCACGTTCCCTGGCCAGAGCCGGATAGCGCTTGAAGTGCCGGGCCGCGCTCGCCAGCGACAGGCGGTATTGACGCATGTCATCGGCGCTGACGCCCTCGCGCAACGCGACGGATGGTGACGATCCGCCGCCCCCGACGACAGGATTCGACGAGGGCTGCATCGCCGTACCGACGCCACGTGCCGGCGGATGAACGGCAGACTCGGAAAGCGTTGACGGAACATTCCCGGAAACAGGGACCTGTTGTACAGAAACACTCCGCATGACCTGCGCGGGCTGCCTGGCGGGTTTCGCCGGGGGTGCTGCGGCGGGCTCGGCCACCGATTTTGCTGATTCACCCCGGCTTGCGCGGTTCATGACCACGCTTATCGTCGTCGTCGGCACATCCAGTTGCACCGGCAATAGGCGAAACACACTCACCAGGAGTACGGCGTGGATGAGCAGGGAAACGATCAGGGCCTGCACCAGGGTGCGGCGTGTAGCGAAAGGCATCGATAGCAAAGACAATTGATGAATGATTCAAGTCATGAACCTTATCAGGAGCTTCCTGACGAGGTTTTGAACGATCGGGTTTTGGTGTTAAATTGAATCTGATCCGTGCTGGTCAAGTTTAGCACCTTGCCACATACTTCGGCAGTTCAGCACATTGCGCAGAAAACCGCCCTGCCCGTATCGCCAATCTTTTCCGACAGGCCCTTGATAAAGGATCGTTCAATTGCAGCTCCCCGAACTTGATGATAATTCCCACGACGCGGAAACCTGCGTTGCCCAGCGTGCTACTGCAGCGTCGAGGAGTACCTGGATCAGTGTCGCCGTCAATCTTGTGCTGACCACTGCCCAGATTTCGGCCGGCATTTTCTCAAAATCCCAGGGCCTGATTGCCGACGGCATTCATTCCTTGTCGGATCTGGTCGCTGATTTTGTCGTTCTGCTGGCCAACCACCATAGCCAGAAAGAAGCCGACAAAGACCACCCCTACGGCCACCATCGTTTTGAAACGGCGGCGTCGCTTGTACTCGGAGTGCTGTTGCTGGCCGTCGGCGCCGGCATGCTGTGGGCAGCGTTCAAGAAACTGGAATCGCCAGACAGTGTACAAACCGTGCATATCCTGGCCCTGTGGGTCGCTGCCGGCGCGCTGCTGGTCAAGGAACTGCTGTTCCGTTACATGCTGGCCGTAGCCAAACGGGTCAAGTCCAGCATGCTGGTAGCCAATGCCTGGCATGCCCGCTCGGATGCCGCATCCTCACTGGTGGTCGGACTCGGCATCATCGGCAACCTGGCCGGCTACCCCATCCTTGACCCGATTGCCGCGCTGGTCGTCGGCCTGATGGTGAGCAAGATGGGCCTGGAGTTCGGCTGGGATGCCCTGCACGACCTCATGGATCGCTCCGCCGATGACCAGGAAGTCCAGGCCATTCGCAACACGGTCATCGAAACCCCTGGCGTACTCGGGGTGCACGACCTGCGCACACGCAAGATGGGCGACATGATTGTCGTCGATGCGCATATCGAAGTGACTTCCACACAGACCGTCGAGGCCGGTCACGACATTGCCGTCGAGGTCAGGCAACGGGTCATGCAGCGGCACCGCGTTCTCAACCTGATGGTGCACGTCGACCCGGCTCAGCGCCCGGATCGGGACCATCTCCCGGTACACTAAACTGAAGTAGCGAGACACCCGTCGCAGGCATGCGACGTACATCACCCAGACAGGTCGTTCGAAAGAAGCACTCAGGTCAATCCATGGCAAAGTCAGGCACATCCACTCAACGAGTGACGGCGATTCCGTTGCGCGGTCCGCTCCTGCGGGGCAGCAGGCGACCGCGTGTAGCGCTTATCGGCCGTTATGGCGCGGGCAAGAGTACCATTTTCGAGGCCGCTTCCAGCCCGGTGGCACGTCACGAACGTCTGGCCGGCGTTGGCGGCGCCTATCAGGAATGCGTGGTCGATGTCGGACTCGACCAGATCACCTTGGTCGATCTACCGTCGATTGACTCGCTGCATCATCTGAGCACACACGATCAGATTGTTCTCATGTATCTGCTGTGGGGCGACCAATGGCCGCTCGTGACAAAGCATGAAGGGTGCAACGAGGCTTCCGATTTCCCGGCACCCGATGTTCTGGTCCAGGTTGTCGATGCGACAGCACTCGAAAAAGATCTTGAACTGAGCCTTGAACTGAGCCTTTTCGGGCGTCCTCTGGTGATCGCCCTGAACCGGGTCGACGAAGCGCGCAAGAAAGGACTGTTCATCAACGTACAAGCCCTCAGCGAACGGCTCGGCGTACCCGTCATCCCGACCGTTGCGCACATGGGCAAGGGCATCTCGGCGATCTTCGAGGCGGTTCTGGACGTCACGCGGAAGAAAACCTGTCCCCTGCCGCAGCCGCCCACCCGGCACATCGCCGAAAGCCTGCAGGCGCTCAAGGCGGTCATCGCCCGCCCTGTAATCGAAGAGGTCTTTCAGGTCCCGCGCGCGCTCCTGCTCTCGCAACTGGCCGAAAACGACGACTATTTCCTGGACGCACTGAGCACTCACTTCCCGGCCCTGTTGCCGGAAATAGCACTGGCCAGAGCACAGGCCGAGCATACCCTGCCGCGCCCGCTCTCCGAAGAAGTGCACGCCGACCGCCACCACCGCGCGGCGCTGCTTTTCGAAGCGGTCAGCAGCCCGCGCGGCAGTGACTCCGATGAAGGCTGGCGGCGCTGGCTCGACGAATTATTCCTGCATCCGCGCTGGGGCTTGCTCGGCAGCCTGCTGGTTTTTTCCCTCGTGCTGCTGATCGTCTTCGAAATGAGCGCCTTTCTCGACTCATGGACCTCGGCCCGGCTGGCGGACTGGGTACAACAATGGCAACCCGAATCGACCGCAGGAGTCGTCGGTCGTGCCGTTGCCGACGGACTCGTTGGCCTGGTCGGCATCGTCGCCCCCTACATGCTGCCGCTCGTGCTGTTGCTGGTCGCCCTCGAAGAATCGGGAGTCATGCATCGCGTCGCTTTTGTCGTCGACCGCGGTTTCCACCACATCGGCTTGCACGGCGGCGTGGCGGTTCCCTTCCTGATCGGACTGGGCTGCAATGTGCCGGCGATTTCTGCCGCCACCACGACGGGAACGCGGCGTGAGCGCGTGGTCTCGGCCATCCTGATCACCTTTGTTCCCTGTTCGGCGCGTTCGGCCATCATTCTGGCCATCGGCGGCAAGTATCTCGGCGGTCTTGGCGTGTTTGCGATTTTCATGCTGACGCTGATCGTCATCGCCCTGCTCGGCAAGCTGCTGGTGCGCCGCTACTCCGAAAGCACGCCGGGTCTGGTTCAGATCATCCCGCCCTACACACTGCCGGTCTGGGACAAGCTCTGGCGCAAGACCTGGGAACGCACCGAAGATATCGTCACCATTGTCACGCCGTTGCTGGTCGTCGGCAGCGTCGTTCTGGCCCTGTTAAGCCACTTCGGCGCCGATGCGCTGATCAACACGGCGCTGACTCCGATCACAGTCTGGTGGCTCGGCCTGCCGGTCGTCCTCGGCGTGCCCATCCTGTTCGGCGTGCTGCGCAAGGAGTTATCGCTGCTGATGATCTATCAGGCGCTCGGCACGCTGGAAATCATGCCGCTGCTCGATCATGTTCAGATCTTCACCTTTCTGGTTTTCCTGACCTTCTACGTCCCGTGCCTGTCGACCTTTGCCGTGATGCTCAAAACGCTGGGGCGAAAGGAAGCCTGGTTTTCCGTACTGATATCTCTTGTCAGCGCACTGCTCATGGCCGGAGCAGTACGCCTGATTCTGGAACTGGCGCGACTGATCGCTTAGTCCTTGGATAAAGCCCGCTGAAGGGTGAGAATAGGGCAGATACGAATCCTGAACAACATGATGGATCACCTGATCAAAGACAGCGCGACACTTGAGCTTTACGCTTGGCTGGATCCGGATGCCGAATTGCCGGGCTGGGATGTCCTCACTGGCAATCCTTTCGGCACCTCATTGCCTGAAGATCAATTCACCACCGTCCAGAATTATTTTGCCGAGTACCACCTCGAATACTACCGGCAGCGCCTCTACAACAACTTCCCCAGTCGTCTGCATGCCCTTCTTCTCTTTGCCACCCGTGTCGATGCGGAAAACTTCCGCGTCAAGCATCCCGGCCGCGTCTTCGGCAAATACCTGGTTTGCGCGCGCAGCAAGGGCCCCTATGTCGTCTCGTTTCACGACTCCAGTTGGCTGGATTATCTACGCCTGCCGCACAGCCTGAATCTGTCGACGCTCGACGAAGTGTCCAACCACTACTGGAAAGGTACGCTGGTCGAGGAAATCGGCCTGCGTTTCATGGACGAACGCTGGTGGGAACCGCCGGTCATCGAAGCGCTTTTTCAGGGAACGCTGGAACCCATTCACCGGCAGCAACAGACGCTCTTGCTGCCCGGATTTTCCTGATCCGGCGCCCCCGTTTACTTATCCGCCTTGCCTATTGAAGCGCCGACGGCCGGATCATGTTCATGCTTCGGCCTGGGTTGTGGCGCTTTCGGCATGACAAGCGGTAGCGGCAGATGGCGATTCGGGTTATTCAAAATCGTCACATAGCGCGGGTAAAAGCGAACCGGCGCGGCTTGTTTCAGCACCTGCCCGCTGCCGTCCACGATACTTGCGTCCAGTTGCATGCTCTGGCTGCCCTGCGCCAGGACATCGCCCCAGAATTCCGGCGGGATCGTGAACTCGGTGGCCGTAAAGCGCTGATTGACCGACCGGCCGTTGATACTGACGGTGAAAGCGTGCCGTTCGCCCAGTTGCAGTGCAGGATCAACCGCCACACGAACCTCGAAGAAGGCCGTGTTGGCGACAACACTCCCGTCATTTTCCGGAGAAACGACAGCAAAACTGCGGTACGCCGCAGTGGCTGTTTCAGGCTTTGGGCTGTTGCCGATCGCCGCTGAAGGTGTCGCGCTGGCAGTACTGGCGGATTCCTTTGGCGGAGCCACCACCGTGAGCGGTTGCAAGGTCACTTCCCTGGCGCCGGGCGCCGGCTTGTCGGAAAAAACCGGGCCTTTTTCCCCGCGCGTCATATACACGCCCTGTGCCAGCGATGTCACGCTCTGCAGCAGGAGAAAACAAAACAGAAAAACCGTCGTCACAAATGGCTTCATGAGCACCTCCGAAACCAGCCCATAGATTCCGCCCACCTTGGGCGGACACCTCGGAGGCTATTCTAGCGCTGAATGCGTTACGCCATGGAAGCTCGTGTCATACCTACAGCCGTGGGTCGGGTTTGCTGCTGTCGATGCCGAGCCGGGCCAGGGCCTGCACCACGGTTTCACGATCGATTTCACCTTCGTCGGCCAGGCTCTTGAGCGCCGCCAGCGTGATGTAGCGGGCGTCGATCTCGAAGAAATCGCGCAGAGCCACGCGGGTATCCGATCGACCGAACCCGTCGGTACCGAGCACTGTGAAGCGTTCTGGAACCCAGTTGCGGATGAGATCCGGATAGGCGCGGATAAAATCGCTGGCGGCGACCACCGGACCGCGGTGGCCCACCAGTTGTTCGGTCACGTAGGGCACGCGGGGCAT
The DNA here is from genome assembly GCA_020049495.1 of Accumulibacter sp. Taxonomy (GTDB): domain Bacteria; phylum Pseudomonadota; class Gammaproteobacteria; order Burkholderiales; family Rhodocyclaceae; genus Propionivibrio. Next base: position 15,098 of record JAIFKU010000003.1, on the reverse strand, counting down.
CTCGGCCGGATGCAGCAAGTTCCAGCGGTCGCAAGCAATGCCATCCTTGCGTAACTCGCCGAAGCTGGTCGCGCTCCAAACATCGGCGGCGACCCCGAAATCGGCTTCCAGGACCGCAGCCGCTGACAGGACTTCGCGCAGTATGCTGCCGCTGCCGATCAGTTGCACGCGCGGCCGGTCATCGTCCAGAGCGGAACGCCGGAACGGGTAGATGCCGCGGCGGATCCCTTCTTCCACACCCGCCGGCAGGGCGGGATGCGGGTAATTCTCGCTGTACAGGGTGATGTAGTAGAAGCCGTTCTCGCCCTCGCTCATCATGCGCCGCACGCCGTCCTCGACGATCACCGCCACTTCGTAGCCGAAAGCCGGATCGTAAGCGCGACAGTTGGGAACAGTGGCAGCGTAGATATGGCTCTGGCCGTCTTCGTGCTGCAAGCCCTCGCCCGAAAGCGTAGTGCGTCCGGCCGTGGCACCGAGCAGGAATCCGCGCGCCTGGCAGTCCGCTCCGTTCCAGATGAGGTCAGCCACGCGCTGGAATCCGAACATCGAATAAAAAATGAAGCAGGGCAGCATCGGCTGCCTGCTGTGCGACCACGACGTACCGGCAGCGATCCACGAGCCCATGGCGCCGGCCTCGGTAATCCCCTCCTCGAGGATCTGGCCTTTCACATCTTCGCGGTAGAAGGCCAGCTGTTCGGAATCCTCGGGCGTATAGCGCTGACCCCAGGGCGAGTAAATGCCGAACTGGCGGAACATGTCCTGCATGCCGAAGGTACGCGCCTCGTCGGTCACGATCGGCACCACCCGCGGTCCGAGTTCATCGTCGCGCATCAAGCGGGAGAGCAGGCGCACGAAACTCATGGTGGTCGAAATGCTGCGCTCGCCCGAATCGGCATGGAAGGGCGCATACAGATCCGGCGTCGACACTCGCACCGGGGTAATTGCTTCATGCCGCTGCGGCAGGTAGCCGCCCAGCGCTGCGCGCCGTGCCTTGAGATAACGGACTTCCGCACTGCCCTCGTCAGGAGGGTAGAAACGTCCCTCATCCAGATCCTGATCGCTGAGCGGAAGAGCGAAACGCTCGCGGAAACGTTCCATGTCGGCACGCGCCAGTTTCTTCGTCTGGTGCGAGGTGTTGGCGCCCTGCCCCGACGCACCCATGCCGTAGCCCTTGGTCGTCTGCGCCAGAATGACCGTCGGCTGGCCGCGATGCGCCACGGCGGCGGCGTAGGCCGCATGAATCTTGACCGGGTCATGGCCGCCACGCATCAGGGCATCGATCTCGCGGTCGGACATATTGGCCACCAGCGCCGCCAGTTCGGGATAGCGCGAAAAGAAGTGCTCGCGGTTGTAATGGCCATCGGTGGCAGAAAGTTTCTGGAACTCGCCATCGACCGCCTCGGCCATGCGCTTGAGAATCCAGCCCTCCCGGTCGCGGGCGAAGAGCAGGTCCCAGTTGCTGCCCCACAGGCACTTGATGACGTTCCAGCCGGCTCCGGCAAAAAGTGTTTCCAGTTCCTGCACGATGTTTCCGTTGCCGCGCACCGGTCCGTCCAGCCGTTGCAGATTGCAGTTGACCACCAGGATCAGGTTGTCCAGTTGTTCGCGCGCAGCGATGGAAATCCCGGCCATCGATTCAGGCTCGTCCATCTCGCCGTCCCCCACGTAGGCCCAGACCCTGCGGTCGCTTGCCGGAACCAGTTCGCGGTGCTGCAGATAACGCTGAAAACGCGCCTGATAAATGGCGGTGAGCAGCCCCAGCCCCATTGAGCCGGTGGGAAACTGCCAGAATCCCGGCATCAGTGTCGGATGAGGGTAAGATGACAGCCCCTTGCCGATGCCCCCCGACACCTCGCGGCGGAAGTACTCGAGATTTTCCTCGTTCAACCGGCCTTCGAGAAAGGCGCGGGCATAGACTCCGGGTGCAGCGTGCGGCTGGAAATAGACCAGATCGCCCGGGTGCGTGGCAGTAGGCGCGTGAAAAAAGTGGTTGAACCCGACCTCGAACAGATCGGCAATCGACGCATAGGTGGCGATGTGCCCCCCGAGTTCGGGATACGCCTGATTGGCGCGCATCACCATGACCAGCGCGTTCCAGCGATGAATCGCCGTAATCCGGGCTTCCATGTCCAGATCGCCCGGATAGGGAAACTGCGCCTCGACCGGGATCGTGTTCCGGTAAGGCGTCGTATGGCGGGTGTGGAATCGGCCACCGGCCACACGACCCGACTCGATCAGCCGATCGACCAGAAACTCGGCACGACTCAAGCCCTCGCGCTCGATGACTTCGCCCAGACTGGCGAGCCAGTCCTGTGTTTCCTCCCGGTCTTCATCCGGAGTTTCATGCGTCAGGCCGGATGCCGTGATGCTCTGATTCATGCGCTGCCTCCTGTGATCGGCAATCCGATTATACGGTCTCGCCATAAAGGGATTTTAGAATCAAGCCAGCTTCGAATTATTGCTAATTGAACAGAAAATGCGGCATGATCCGCAATCAATTCAATTTTTTCAAGATCTATGAGCAATAAACGAGACCCGTTCAAACTCGACCCGGTCGACCTCCGCCTGCTCGGTCAATTGCAGGGCGACGCGCGCATCACCAACGTGGCCCTGGCCGAAAGTGCGAATCTGTCACCGGCACCCTGTCTGCGCCGGGTACGCGACCTCGAAAGCGCCGGCGTGATCCGGGGATACGTGACCTTGCTCGATCCCGAGGCGGTCGGACTGAATGTCTCGGTCTTCATCCAGGTCAGCCTGGAGAAGCAGGTCGGCAGCGCCTTGCGCACCTTCGAGGAAACCATCGGCGGTTACCCCGAAGTCATGGAGTGCTATCTGATGACTGGCGATTCGGATTACCTGCTGCGGGTCGTTGCCTCCGACCTCAAAGCCCTGCAGAGCTTCATCGTGGATCGACTGGCGTGCATTCCGAACGTGGCCAACATCCGTTCCAGCATGGCGCTCAAGGAAGTCAAGTACAAGACGGCACTACCCATCGGGCTGGCCTGACACCGATATGTCCGGCAAATAGGTGACTGAGATTTTCGAACTGGCGCTATCGACCCCAAGCGGAAGTAGCCGAACTGCGAAAGCGGTCACTGCATTCTGCAATTGGTATTGATAGGATCGAAAGGCGGCCAAAAACGTTGCGCATCAATTCGAGCAATCTCGAATTCAACGTGCCGCGTCTCGATGCCGTTGCGAAGCCAAGTCACCCATCCATTTCAGGGTCGATCTCAGCACGGAGTTCCCAGACAGTTGCAGGCGGAATGTTCGCCCATACCCGGCCCAGACGCCGCCAATGCAGACTCGATTGTCGCGGAACAAAGGGAGGGCGGTCGAAATAGGTGTATTGGATCAGGCAGCGGTTCGGCGACGCCGCCAATATATGGCAGATGGCCTCCACAGTCTTGAAGCGTAAGATTTTGGACAAGGACACGAATGGCACAGACGACACGATAACCAAGGCATCTGGTATTTCATCCAGGCCGACAACCGTGTCGTGAAAAAGCCCTTCGACCACCCGAATTTGCCCAATCCGACGACGCAAGGACTCAACAAAGAAGTGGTCCTGCTCGAATACGACGAGTGGTCCCGACAGTGCCGATTTAAGTATTTGGCGAGTTATTGCTCCGGTTCCAGCCCCGATCTCGAAGACTGCTACGCCCTTGCCGATCTGCTGTGCCATCGCCTTGGCGAGTGCCGGCGACGAAGGTGCGATGGCGCCGATCATTCCGGGGTTGTCGAGAAAGCGTCGCAAGATCCCTGTCATCGCTTGAACTCTGTAATTCACCCAGTAGGTTCACAGAAAGACCCTTAGAGGCAGCTTTCAAGAACCGTCAATAAGTGCTGCCGACCCTAAGGCGACCTTCGCCAGTTTGCGAAGCGGACATTCGGGACGGCTGGAGGTAAGGCGCTTGCAGGGCGTCCCAGCAACCAGAGGCGGCGCCTTTACCGGATTGTTATCTGACGATTTAATCACCTTGCTGGTACCAGCGATATTGAGTTCCTGCCCAATAGACCAAGGCGCTGGCGGATTCTGTTTTGATGACCATGATGGCATCGCCAGTAAGTATTGGTGGTGCAGCCTCTTCGGTGCCTTGACCAACCTTCCCTTTGGCATAGGAATACCAAGCATCGAGCCAGTAGAAATTATCCCCGCCGTTGCCAAAATTACGGCCGGCGCCAAAAACCCGAACAGTGGTTGAGCCTCCGTGAACTATGGCGAAGCCGGACTTTCCGGCCGCTTTGTTCTTGATAAGGATTGCGGTATCGAGTTATCCGTCGCCGTTAAAGTCGCCTTGCACATAGAACGGATTGATATGGGCTGAAAAAGCGTATTGACCTGACGAAGGGAATTTGGCGAATGCCGCCATTACGTGTGGTGGAATGCTTGAAGCAGTGGCAAACCCAATATCCTCTTCTCCGGCTCCGAACACGGTGCTGGAGGTAAGAATCAATAAACCAAATAAAATCGCTCGGAGTTTCATGGCAGCTAACGAAACCGTAGAAAAAGTATTGTCATGTGAACGGCTGCAAATCGGTTAGCTGTGTAAACGACCGCACCTTGTTGCATTGCCGCCGCACGATCGTCGCTAGTCACGAATCGGTGAGCATGTCCTCTTTCTGCCAATAAAAGACGATTATCGACGGGATAATCCTGGAATACCCCCATTGGAGGTTGTCGACACTTGAGGTTGGTCTGCAGAGAAAACCCATTCAGAGTATTTTTTAGCCCCTTCGAAGCGCGCAAAATTATCGTTGAAGCCAGAGATCCGAATTGGTATTTCATCTGATCGACTATAGACCCCAAAGATGCCGCCCCCAGGTGCATCGACAATTCCCCAATCCGCAATGCCTGTTAAGGGGTCGGCGTATATTTTTCTGAGATGCCGTCGAATTACTGGGAAGCGCTGGTCTCGTAGCAGATCACTTAACTGCGCGGGGTAAGGACGGGCACCAATGGGCGTGCTGTCGTAGAAGGACTTAAAAGCCGATTGGAACTGTTCCCCGATGAACAACAGCTCTTCTTCGGCTGCTCTGCGCTGCATCATCGATCCTGCTGAAAGCACCGCTGCACTCATGGCGCCGAAAATCATGATCATGATCAGCAAGCCAATATAAGAAAACCCGCCTTGCCGCGAAGAAGCGCATCGTTGAAACATTTAAAGATCCTTGAATGACCTGCCGTCTCGCGTCAAACCATCCGCACCGCTTTTTACGTCGAAAACTTTTCCCTTGGAACTGTTTTTAGGCGGAACAAGAATCCACGTTGAAACACTTTCCGTCATCGGGTCGAAGGGCAAACTGCGTAAATAGAGTCGATCGACCAGTTCTTCGACACTTTCAGGGTAACGTCCGTTGTCGCCATAGAATTTGTCGATGGTTTCACGCACGATGCGCAAATTTTCGATTAGTACGATCTCCTTCGATGTATCGATGCTTTGAAAATAACGTGGCACGGCGAGTGTCAGCAACAAGGACACGATTGCCAGGACAACGAGCAGTTCGATGAGCGTGAAACCGCGAGTGCTTCGGCTGTGACTGCTTTCGTTCATGTGCGAAACGCTCACCATTTTCGATAGGGAACACTATTCAGGCCAATCTGGTCCGAAAGCGAGAAAACGTCGTAGAGATCGTCACCTTCGCGCGGCGCATCCGCCTCGCTCGTATAGGAGCGTTTTCCCCAAGTATCCGCCGGAGACGCTGTGAAGTCAGGATACATCGGGTCGCGAGGAACTTGCCTCAGGAAATAGATCTTCCGCCCCAGCGGGTCACGGGCATCCTGAACCCCTTTAACCAGGGCCTCCAAATTCTTCGGATAACCCGCAGACATCATTGATCGCAGAATTCGTCCTTCGTCCCCTGCTTTTTTGTAGGCATCAATGGCCAAGCGAATCTCTCGTAGAGCAAGACGAAGTTCCTGTTCCTTCTGCCGTTGTACGGAAATTTCAGCCAAGGGCAGAACAATACTGGCCAACAGCGCCAGAATGGCAAGCGTCATCATCAGTTCGATCAGGGTAAAACCGGCGCCGCTGCGCTTCATGGCGTCACTGTAACGACCAGTGGTGATGGTGGTGCCGCGTTGACGCTGCGGCCTTCAATACCAATAGGGGAGACTGCCGTGATCTGGATGGATGAATTCTTCGCTGGCGACAGTGCCTTAAATCCGATCACGACGATATTCCCCTGTCGCGAAGCGCCATCCTGCCCTGATCGGGTCACAGTCGCAAAAACCTGACCCCCATTACGGTCCACGCGGTTGGAGAAATTCGTCGTTCCTTTTGCCTGCTTAAGGAAATCGCCTTCCACAACGCCGGTAACCTCGAATACCTTGGGATCAAAGGTTAGCGCCAACGGAATACTGCTCACGGGTTCGCCAGGTTTGATGGCCAACTGGACGGAAAAATCAGTCCCGATTTTGACTTGGCTAGGCCCCTGGAGAAGCAGATCAGTTTGCCCTGACTGAGCTTCCTTGGCGCCGTTTCCGATGGGGAGGGGTTCCGTTGGATGGAGTGATGGGGTGAACTGAGCAGACGGATTGGAGGGCGCAGAGGTTGATGTTGCAGCAGCTTGTCCGCTCACCGGGACAGCGCCACTCCAATCGCTTCGGATTCGCAACATCGATTCCGAGCCGGAATCAAATTCAGTATTGCCGAAATCAGGGCGACGGGCATCGCGAATCAGATGGGGTGTGATCGAAAGAATGATTTCCGTTTTGGTGTTCTGGTCGTTCTTGCTGCCGAACAGGCGGCCGAGCAGCGGGATGTCTCCCAGTCCGGGTACCTTGTTTCCGGTAGAGGATTCATCGTCGCGAATCAGGCCGGCCAGCACCTGGTTTTCTCCGTCCTTCAGTCGTAGGACCGTACTCGCGTTACGCGTGCCGATCTGGTACGCCAGCGCCCCTGATTTTGTCTGCGTGGTATTGGCTATGCTGCTGACCTCCAGAGAGATCTTGATCGCCACTTCGTTATCGGCATAGACCGTCGGTTGAACCTCCAGCTTCAAACCGACATCGATATACTGGATGTTCTCTGAAACGAAGCCTGTCGCGGTCGATGTCGTCGTGATGTTCGGGATTCGATCGCCGATCATGATCTTCGCTGTTTCCTTATTGCGCGCGCGAATTCTCGGATTGGCCAGGATGTTGGTATCGCCGTCCGTCTTTTTAGCGTTAATGGTAAACGGTGTGATCGTCGCCCCGATGGTGCTTGATCCGAGATTTCTGAGATCCGATAGTGTTACGTTGCCGCCAGCACCGGCCAGGGGTGCCAGGCTTAACTGATCAGGCCACTGGATGCCTAGATTGAGCAGACGCGAGCGGCTGACTTCAAGTACAGTGACTTCCAGCATGACTTCAGGTTCGGGAAGATCGTGGAGGGCCAGCAGCTTCTCGGCCATGCGTACGGCGTCGGGAGTGTCGCGTATCGTGATCAGGTTTTGTTTCTCATCGACGACAATGTCTTTGGTCCTGACAATCGTTTTCAGGGTTGCAGCAGCGGTCTTGGCGTCAACGTTCGACAGGAAAAAGGTTTTCACCGTGAGCGCCTGATAGTCTTTCAGCTTGGCGGCCGTGTTCGGATAAATCAGGATGGAATTGGCGTCGAGTACGCGATGCTCCAATTGGTTGGTCAGCAGCAAGAGATTCAGTGCGTCGTTAATCGACGTGTTGCGCAAAAAGATTGTGGCGCGTTGATCGCCGCGCACGTCTTTGTCGAAAACAAAATTGAGTCCGGAGGTTCTCGACATGACCTCGAAGATCTGGCGTAGCGGAGCGTCCTTGAACTCGATGGTGAGAGGCTTCCTGAGTGCGTCGGAGAGTCGCGGCTGGGAAACGTTCGGAGTGCTTTTATCCGTGATCTGGCGCTTCAGTTCAAGTGCCCGCGCCTGTTCGGGATTTTCTCCCAGAATCATTCGTACGCGCGCTATCGCCAAATCATAGTCGAGTCGCTTCATGGCCGCCTCGGCTTCGGCGAGGAGTGTCCGATGGCGGATGCCACGAAGGATGTCGGACAGACCGTTACGGGCACGTGTATTGGTTGGATCCTCATCCAGAATCCGTCGGAAAAGTTTCTCAGCGTCGTCATCCTTTCCCGCACGCTGTGCGGTCAGGCCCTGATCCAGCCAGCGGCTGAGCAAACGTTCGCGCAGGCGGACGTAGGCGGCGCGATACATTCCATTCCCGGGATTTTCGGTCGTCGCTGTCTGGAACTTTTCCAGTGCGCGTTCGTCTTGACCATCGGCCGCAAGATCACGTCCTTCCTGGTAGGCAGGATTGCCCATGCATCCACCTAGAAGAATAGCGATCAGTGCGATGGTCAGGAATCTGAATAGACGAGGATTCATTCTGAGGGACCTATGGCAAGAGTCTGCTGCTGCTGGAGAGGTAGATAGATCAAAGTCAGGGTTGGCGGCGCAATTTTCTCGACCCGGTAAGTCGATTCGATGAGCATAGCGGTCTTGATCGCGTACGTGCGGTCCTGATTAGCCAGAAAAACGATCCATTCACCCGCCTCAATTTGCTTGCCGATAAACGTAAAAGGGAGCGGTGGCGCCTGTGGTGGTAGAGGCGGTGCCGGTGGCGGCAGGGGTGGGGGTGGGGGAGTCCAGTCGTGCGTCACAAAGGCTGCTGCTGTAGGCGTCTCTTTTGCGTTCCTGTCCCGCAGAGCCAGCAGGGTCGTTGAAGCCGCAGCCTCGTGGCGGTCTTGGATAACAATGGATGAACCGGATCCTTCTGATACCCGTTTCGCTGTGTTGGCTTCAACAATACGCGCGGACGACGATACGCCGGGTGCGGGGCTGAAAATAACCAGTCCGGCTACCAACGCCAGAATCACCAGCAGAACAAGGAGTCGGCGTGACGGAGGCATAGACTAACGGGTGTTCTTCAGGTAAAGGGTCAGTCGGAGTCGCGCTTCAACGGTCGGGCTCTTGATGGTGTCGCGCCTGAAGCTGATTTCATCCATGGCGAGCGGTGGTAATTTCTCAAGCAGGGCCTTGGCGAACGAGCGAATCTGTTTGTATGTTCCCTTGACCGGCAGAATGATCTGGAACTTGTCATAGCCGCCCTCGATCTCGGCAACGAGACTGTAGTCGCCCTGAGTCAGCGGGATTCCTGCGGCAGTCGCTTCCGAAAAAACAATCTTCAGCAACTCACCACGATCGGCGCTGTCAGCAAGACGATCCTGGAACGTGCGATAACGTTCCGTGTTCAGAAAGTCGCCATCGAGATGGCTGTCGCCTGATGGGTTATCGACGAGCAACTTCGCTACCGCGCGAGTCCGTTGCTCGATCTGCGGCAGGGCCAGCCATTGCAGGCTCGCACCCACAAGGCAAACAATCACGGCGACCAGCGGAATCCACTCAACACGCCGTGCCACCAGTTGCAACAGGAGCCATGGCGGAACCTTCACTCGGGTCGCCATAGCGCCTCCGCAATAAACCGGATCGGCTTGTTGCGATCACTGTCAACGATTTCATGGCGAACCAGAGTGGCGCCTTGAAAGAATTGCTGATCATCCAGTGCGCCAATGAAGTTCAGCATGTCCTCCGGAGACTTGGCTTCGCCCTGAATGCGCAGTAGGCGGGTTGAGGCGTCCGGTTCGAGCGAGAGCAGCGAAATACGCTCGGTCAGACGGGCCTCGATTTCGGTAAAAAGGCTGCCCCACGGAAGATTAAGCTGGCGTATCGCCCGGTTGATGGCTTCGGTTCTGGCTGGAGCGAGGTCGATCCTCTCCTGTAAACTCTTCAAACGCGCGGCTTTTATCCGATTAGTGGCGGTGTGTGTGGCCTCGAACTCAGCGAGGCAACCCCACGCCGCACTGACAAGCGCGATGACAGCCCCGGCGAGCAGCAGAAGCGACCGTACCGAAGCGCGGGACCGGAACGGCGAGAAATCGATGTTCAGACGCATGCAGGCCACTCCGGTGACAAAGCGAGGCGGTACGAGGCGTTCCATTCCTCCGATTCGCCGGACCAACCCGACGCACCGAGGAGCAAGGCTGGACTGGAGGCCAGCTTTTGCCGTGTAGCCGAGTTACCGAGAAGTCCGGAAAGCCATATCATGGGTGACGTCGTGGATGACGACGATGTGGCGCGAAGGCATTCCTGAGCCATGAGCCGGGAAAAATCCCCGGCAACATCCTCCGTCACGGTGTATTGATGAGCACTCAGCCAATCACTCCCCTTCTTCTGACCAATCCACAAACTGTGCCTTCCGAACACAGAAAACCAGCCGCTTTTGTCGCCGATCACCGAATGTGCACGATTGAATTCCGAAATGGCAAACGGCGTTATGGAAACGGCCGGTGATTTCGCATGGGAGCACGCCGCTACCAAGTCAGCAACAAAGGTTTTCCTGAGCGCGCATCCGAGTTGATGCGTTGCGAAAGGGGGCATATCGAGCTGGATTGTCCACTCACTGGCGGGAACACCAAAAACATCTTCGAAACGCAGACCGGCCGCGAGCTGAACTTCCTCGACGTTTCGGGCGCCCGGCGGGCGTTCGGCCACGAAATAGCGGACCAGACGGTCGGAGAGCACGAAATGACTCTCAGCTCCCTGCCATTGAGGTGCGCGAAGCTCTTGTCTGAGCGCTTCGACGCGGGTCGAGTCCGGTGCACTTTCCTCAAAAGAGATGATCGTGCTGAACATAACGCGTGGCAAGGAAAAACCAGACCATGCGCCCGACAAACGCACCAGGGTCAGCCGGTCCGGCTCCAGACCGAGATACAGACGATCACGCCGAAAGCGTAACACGACCAATTTCCTCCAGTGTGGTTTCACCCTGGGCAACCAGGTCCAGTGCCGATTCGCGCAAATACCGGGTACCGTTTTTACGGGCTTCCTCTTTGATCACGGTCACCGACTGGCGTGTGGCGACCAGTTCGCGCAGACGGTCGTTCAGGGACAGAATCTCGGCAATGGCTTTTCGTCCGCGGTAACCGCTGCCACGGCATTCGCTACAGCCAATGCCTAGCCTGAAGCGATAGCCGGAGGTATCGGCAGCGGTCAGCTTGTGGATGGAGAGTTCCTTTGTCGTTGGCTGATGATCTCTGGCACAGTGCGGGCAGATCAGGCGGATCAGGCGTTGTGCCCAGATCCCGTTGAGTGCTGCGGTCAGCGCATAGGGATCGATTCCCAAGTGAGTGAAGCGGCTGAAGACATCAAACACATTGTTGGCATGCACGGTGGTCAGCACCAGATGCCCGGTCAAGGCGGATTGCACGGCGATCTCGGCTGTCTCGCGATCGCGAATCTCGCCTACCATGATCTTGTCCGGGTCGTGTCGGAGTATCGAGCGTAATCCGCGGGCGAAAGTCAGTCCCTTCTTTTCGTTTACCGGGATCTGGAGGACTCCGGGTAATTCATATTCCACCGGGTCTTCGATGGTGATGATTTTGTCGTGCCCATGATTGATTTCAGAGATGGCAGCGTACAGCGTGGTCGTCTTTCCGCTCCCCGTCGGACCGGTCACCAGCAACATGCCGTAGGGCTCGTGCGCCAGACTGCGGATGGTGACCAGCGAATCGGTGTCGAATCCAAGCATGTCGAGCCGCAGGGTGTTGTCGTCTTTCAGGAAGGTTCGCTTGTCGAGAATCCGCAACACAGCATCTTCGCCGTGCACGCTGGGCATGATCGAAACACGGATATCGACATCCCGATGGCCGATACTGACGCGGAAACGGCCATCCTGTGGAATCCGCCGCTCCGCGATATCAAGTTCGGCCATGACCTTGATGCGCGAAATGACCTGTTCGGTCATATCGATTCCGTCAACCGACGTGACGATATCCAGTACGCCGTCAATACGATAGCGAACAGTCATTCCTATCGGAGAGCATTCCAGATGGATGTCACTCGCACCGGCCTTGAGGGCATCGTAAAGCGTCGAATTAACCAGTCGAACTACAGGACTGGTGCCCTCGCTGATCAATTGCAGCGACAGGCGTTCGACATCCGGTCGCGCCGACTCCTCGTGCAACAAGCGGGGCGTCGCAGTTGTCTCGATGGCGCGGGTGCGCCCTTCCGCATGACTGAAGTAGGCCTGGATGTCGCCAGGTGTTGTCAATTTGAAAGTGACCGACGTGGATGAGAGGGAGGCGAGCCATTGCTGCGCGTCCGTGTCGAACGGGTCGGCGATGACGCCAATCAATCTAGATGCGTCGCGAAAGAGTAGACAGCCCCGTCGCATGGCTTGCCCCAACGGTAGCAGATCGCTGGCCACGGTCCAGCATTGCATGACGGCCATCTCGGTCGTATCCATCTGGAATGTGCAGGCAAGTGCCGCAAGGGTATCGCGAACCGTTGATTGAGTGGCCTCAGCCAATTCCTCGATCAACGAGCGGCCGGACAGTCCTGCCCTGATTTTTGCATCATGCAGCACCTCGGCCGGGAGCGTGTGCGTGTGCGGATCGACATGTAACGGATTCACCGCAAACTCCCGGCCAGATCGAAGATCGGCATGTAGAGCAACACCACAATGGTTCCGACCACGAGGCCAATGGCGATCATCAGCACCGGTTCGGCGGCGCGCGAGAAGCGCTCCATCCAGCGGGCTGTTTCGTCATCGTGAAAACGGGCGGCACGGGCCATCATTTCTCCGAGTCGGCCGGATTCCTCGCCAATTCGCATCATTCTGAGACCGACGGGCGTCGTCAGGTCAGTCTGCTCGAACACCATCGACAATCGCTCGCCCTGTCGAATGAGACCGCCAGCCTCGTGCATCGCCTGGCGCTGGTGTACCGGCAGGGACTCTTCGGCCAGACTGAGCGCTTGCATGATCGGCAGGCCGCTGTCGAGCAGCATGCCGAGCGTCAGATAGAGCCGGGACAATTCATAGGTCCGTAATCGGTCGGCAATAACCGGGATTTTACGCAGCAGGTGCATGATGCCGCCGTTATTGGATGTCGCGCGCACTACCGCGGCCAGTACCAGCACGATCAGCACTGAACCGGTGATCAGCCAGGCCAGATGCGTGTTGGCAAAACTTCCCCAGTTCATCAGTAACTGTGATGCCCAGGGCAAGGGGCGTCCGGTGCCGTGGTATACCGCGGCAAAGCGCGGGACGACGTAACCTCCGAGGAACAAGGTCACGGCAATGCCCACCATCAGCAATAGGGTGGGATAAATCGCCGCGCTGATCACCTTGCCGCGCAATGCATCCAGACGGGTTCGGTAGCCGATGTAACGTCCGAGCGCTTCCTGAAGATCACCGGTGCGTTCGGATGAACGGACAATGCCGACAAACAGCCCAGGAAACACTTCAGGAACGGTCTCAAGTGCGCCAGAAAGGCTTCTGCCTTCGCGCAGGCGTGCCGCCAGTTGCTCAAGAACGCTTTTCGTCTCGCCTGAGCGTTCGCGCTCGGCCAGTGTGTCAAGTGCTCCGATGATAGCCAAACCGGCCTCAAGCAAGGCCAGCAGTTCCTGACTGAACAGCAATAAGTCAAATCGACCCGACGTACGTTTCAGCCAACGCCCGGCTGAATTGCCGATGGCGTGAATGCCAAGAGGGCGCAGGGCGCGCGAAGTTGCCTGTCTTAAGGCATCAGCCGGGCTAACCGCATCAATAATGACGCTAGTAATACAGCCGTCTTGATAGGCTCTGACCTCAAACTGCATGGCTCCTCATTTCGTTATGTCAGCCGCGTCGCCCGTGCCGCCAGGCAATCCATCGTTTCCGTAGGAAAGGATTTCGTACTCGCCCTTGGGACCCGGATTACGATAACGGTAGGGGTTACTCCAGGGGTCGGGAGGAATGTCATTGCTCAAGTAAGGACCGTTCCATTTCTTCTCGTTTTCCGGTTTTATGACCAGAACCGACAAACCTTGCTCGGTGGTCGGATAGTGCCCGGTATCCAGACGGTATTGATCCAGAGCCTTGCCAAAGGCGGCGATCTGGGCTTTAGCCACCGTTGTTTCCGATTTGCCCAGTTGTGAGAAGTAACGCGGTCCGACGTAGGCGGCGAGGAGCCCGATAATCGCCACGACCACCAATAATTCCAGAAGGGTAAAGCCACCCAGGCGCACCCGGCCTGATGTGAGGTTACGCTGAAGGAATAATGAACTGCGGCGTGTGATCATTGGAGTCCAATCGCACTGTTGCGCTGATAGTCCGCCATCTTGGCCAGCACCCGGGGAACATAAAGCATGGTTTCGTCAAAGGGAGGAATGCGCTGGTTATGCCGGGCGACATTGGTTTTCCCGGCATTATAGGCGGCCAGGGTGAGCGGAATATTTCCGTTGTGTGCGGCCAGCAGATCCTTCAGGTAACGCGTTCCGCCATCCAGGTTCTGCAGCATATCGTAGGGATTGATAACACCGTAATCTTCAGCGGTCTTCGGGATGAGCTGCATGGTGCCGATGGCCCCTTTCGGCGAAATGGCGTTGGCGTTGAAACCGGACTCTACCTCGGCAACCGCCGATAACAAGGCAGGATCCATTCCGTACTGTTTCGCGACTTGAAGGATAAGTGGCGCCATAGCAGCACGCCGTTTGGCCATCGACGAAGGTGTAGTCTTAATTTTGAGACGTGGCGGCTCAATGAGGCTGCGCAGGTAAAGCGAATAGCTGCCATCATAAGGCTGAGTCGAGAAGCGGGGTACAGCGTCGCTATCGTAGGCCACATAGATATCGTCACCGGCAATCGCGAGGTTGCCAATGATGAGACCGAACCAAAGGGCGGCTTCAACGACGCGTCGTTTCAAGACGTTCTTTCAAGGCGTGTGGCGGTAAGATCCGGTGTTTCAGGAGAATGCAGAAGCGAGATTGCGCGTTCCGTTCACTTTTTTGTCAATGATTGTCCATCGGATCAGGAGAATCTGCAAGCCAGAATAATATGATGTTTTCTAATGCTGAGATATGAATGTACAAGACTAAAGTCATATTGCATTTTCATGCAGTTACCTCTATTCTTTTCCTTGAAGTTCGAAGATTGGCCACGCGATCAATAATAAAAAGTGTTCTTGGCTGAGTTTTCCTGCGCTGTAAATAGTGACACACGTTGATCCATTCTGGGAGAAGCAAAGATGGAGTTCAGCAACTGGGTTGCGAAAGTCTTGCGCTGGCAAATTGATCCATCAGCCATGTCCTCGACGGATGTC
>JAIFKU010000113.1 GCA_020049495.1 Accumulibacter sp. | reverse complement strand
CCAGCACCGCGCGAGACGCCCTGGTGAATACGACAAACACCGGCAACATCATGGAAGGCGGATTGCGCTGGAGTGCCGGCCCCGACCTGACTCTGGATCTGGGCAAACGCGTGCAGCGCTGGGGCAAGGGCTATGCGTGGAATCCGGTCGGTCTCGTCGAGCGGCCGAAAGATCCCAACGATCCGCTGCTCGCGCGCGAGGGCTACGAAATGGTCAGCGGTGAATGGACGAAAAGCTTTAGCGGGCCGATCAGCGCGATCAGTTTCACCGGACTGATCGTGCCGACCAACGAGCGCATGAATGCAGATTTCGGCAACACCAAGGGGGTGAATCCAGCCGCCAAACTTTATCTGCTGGCGCTCGATACCGACATCGACCTGATCTGGCGCGGCAAGGGCGCCAAGCCGCAGAGCTTCGGCTTCGATTTTTCGCGCAATCTCAGCACGGCGCTGGAAGTGCATGGCGAGTGGGCGCGCACGCTCGATGCGCCACGCAACACGGTAACGGCCAGTGGCGTGACCAGCAGTCAGGTCCTGAGTTCGAATTCCTATCTCCTCGGGCTGCGTTACCTCACGCAAAGCGAAGTGACCTGGATCGGCGAGTACTACCGCAATGGCTCCGGCTACAGTGCCGGCGAACTGGACAATTACTACCAGTTTCTCGATGGCGCACTGGCCACGAGTGCCTCGTCCGTGCTGATCAACAAGGCACGCACAGTGGCCCAGTCCGGCTATGGCAAGCCCAACCCGGGGCGTGATTATTTCTATCTGAAAGCCAGTGTCAGCGAACCGTTTGACTGGGTGTACGCGGCTGCCTCATTAAGCGCCATAACGAACCTGAACGACGGCAGTTACCAGATTACGCCCGAGATTTCCTACACCGGCTTCTCGAATGTCGAACTCCGCGCCCGACTCGTCGTTCTCGGCGGCAAGTCACACTCTGAATTCGCTGAAAAAACCATGAGCAATCGACTGGAACTATATGCACGCTTCTATTTCTGATTTGTCTTGAAGTAGAGGGACTTGAGGAAAGAACGTTTGTTAACGATCAAGGTCACATGCCTGATTGTTCCGGAAGCGCATAACCCTGTCCAAAAAATCCCTGTCAAGGCAGAAACATGAGTCAGTTAATCAGGTTTGGCGAGAAAATTGACGGCTTCGACGTGCGCGTGCTGAACGAGCGCGCCGTTCGTGCCGGCGCAGGTCTGCTGTTTTTTCTGGCCCTGATCGCCTTCATGAACGCCTGGCTGATGGGAAATTTTCACCCGACCCGGGTGTTTGTCGTCGCCTTCCTGATCGATTTCACCCTTCGCGTATTCATCAATCCACGCTACGCTCCGAGCCTGATCGTCGGGCAATGGATGGTGCGCCGGCAGCAGCCCGAATGGACGGGCGCTCCGCAAAAGCGCTTTGCCTGGGCGATTGGCTTTGCGCTGGCCGTGGCTATGTTGTACCTGGTGGTGCTCAACAACATCATTGGCCCGATCAACCTGATCATCTGCGCCATGTGCCTGACATTCTTGTTTTTTGAAACCGCCTTTGGCATCTGTATCGGTTGCACGATTTACAACTGGTTCAATAAGGGCAAGGCGCGGCTATGCCCCGGTGGTTCTTGCGAAGTGCTGCCTGATAAAACCTCAACAGCGAGTTTGACGCAGGCTGCCATAGTGGCTCTGTTTCTTGTCGCGGTGGGCGGTGTCGCCCAGTGGATCTACCGGACTGGCCCGCAAGCCGGGCATCAGGAACAGCAGCCCGCTACATCGGCACCTGCTGTAGCCATCGACCCGGCTGAGGCCGAGCGCTGCAAGGTGCCTGACTTTGCCAAAGCCATGGGCCATGAAGAGAAGTGGAAATTGCATAACAACTGCAAGTGAAACCGAACCTGCCTTGCTCAAGAACGAATTTTGCAGTGGCATCGAAAACGGCGGTGGATACGCGATAAAAAAAGCTGCTCAGGGAATGGCTTCCCCGGCAGCTTCGGGTTCCTCAGAAACTGTTTTTATCCGTGCTTGGCGACCATCTCCGCAATCTTGTTTTCAATGGCCGACAAGTCCGTCACGTTCTCGATGACCTTTCCGTCTTGCATGAAGATGAGCGAGGGTGTTTTCGAGTAGTCCAGGCGACAGGCTATACGATCGCTCTTGTAGATGTCGATGCGGCGCAGGCCAAGCTTTCCCTTGTGCAGTTCCTGAGCCTTTTCCGCCCGGCTGAGGAATTCCCGATCCACCGCGTCGATGGCGTTGTAAACAAAGGCCATGGTAAGCCCTTTGGCCTCGAAGATTTCCTTCTGTACGTAGTCCATTTCCTCAACGTACTTCTCGGCCATGTAACCGGCGACCGCCCCGTCGCCGACCGCCGTGGCGATTTGCCGCAAGGTCTTGTCGCGGCAGTCACCGACGGCGAAGATGCCGGTGCAGGAGGTTTCCATATCCTCATTGGTCTTGATGTACCCGCGACTGGTCATGTCGATCAGGCCTTCGAACATCTTGGTGTTGGGCACGTAGCCGATGAACAGGAAGCAGGTGTCGACGTCCATCGGGATGAGTTCGCCGGTCTTGATGTTCTTGAGCACAACCTGCTTGAGTTCCTCTTCGCCTTCAAAAGACTCGACAACCGTATTCCACATGAACTTCATCTTCGGGTTGGCGAGCGCTTTCTCCTGGGCCACCTTGTTGGCGTCCATGATGCCCTCGTCGTGCATGACCGAGACAATCACTTCACTGGCGAACTTGGTGAGGAAGGTGCCTTCTTCGATGGCCGCATCGCCGGAGCCGATGACCATGATGCGCTTCCCGGTATTGCGGGCGGCATCGCAGGTCGCACAGAAGGAAATGCCCTTGTCGTTGAGGAACTTATCTTCATTCTTGGCGCCGGTCAGCCGTGACTTGTTGCCGGTGGCGATGACGACCGCTTTGGCGACATAGTCGGTTCTGAAGGTCGATACGGTTCTGGTGCAGCAATCAACACGTATCTCCCTGACGTCGGTCAGTTTGACGTTGACACCAAAGCGCCTGAACTGCTTGTCGAAGGACTTCATCAATTCAGTGCCATCGATCGGTTCAGGAAATCCCGGATAGTTCTCGACCTCACTGGTGTAGGTGGCCATGCCTCCGATCAGGCTTTTCTCGATGAGCAGGGTCTTGAGCCTGGCTCGACCGGCGTAGAGTGCTGCCGTCATCCCTCCCGGACCGCCACCGACGATAACGACATCGTAATGTTCCGTTTTCTTTTCCATCGCTCAGAGTTCCCCGGACTTCTTCTTGCCGTACCAGTCGGCCAGGACATACAGCGTCGCCAGAAGAGCAAACTGAACGATGAGGGCAGGCACCCAGCCGCCGAAAAACTGCGGAAGGTATACAGCGCCCTTGCGATAGAGGCCGGCGGCTTGCATGAGGGGCAGCAGAACGGACCCGATAACCGACCCGACGACGAAGAAAACGAAAGAAAGCCATTGCTGGGCGAAGCCTTCGCCCATACGCATCAGGGTTCCCGAGGCGCAGCCACCGGCGAGGACAGCACCGATGCCGAAAAGGAAGCCGCCGATAACGGTATGGATGCCGACATCCCTGATCCAGCCGGGGAGCTTGGCGACCTCGAGGGTTTCAAGGTTCATGCCGGTCGCCTTGATTTGCAGTGCGGCATAGGCGACGGAAGAGAGCGCAAGAGCGATGATGACGGCTTTGGTCAGTGTGGTGGATCCGGTCAGAATCGGATCGCGCAAGGACGCGGTAAAGCAGAAACGCGAACGCTGCAGGACATAACCCAGGCCGATGCCGATGATCCAGATATAGGCGCCTTTGGGGTTGGCCCCCTGTGAATAAAAGGCGACGGCAACGATGGCCGCAATCAGAAGTACCCCGGCCGAAATTTGAATGGTCGCCTTGCGCTGGCGCTCTTCGGGTGTTTCCCGTCTTGTTGCGCCTGACCGGGCAATTTTTCCGGTAACAGAAATTTCGCTCATGATGTTCTCCCTAGATGAAGTATTTTTTGAGGAACTGGCTTCCGACGGCGGCGCCAATGAATATGCATACAAAGAAAACCCAGCCGTGCAGGGAAAAGGCCGGCAGACCTGAAAACAGGGCTCCGATGTTGCAGCCCAGGGACAGACGTGCGCCAATGCCCATCAATAAACCACCGATGACCGCTGCAACAACCTGACGCCCGTTCTTGATTTTCTTGATCTTGAACTGCGCGGCCAGAAGCACGGCGAGGAAGGCTCCGATCACGATGCCCAGATCGGTTATGGCCGTATTGTCCATCCAGAAATTGTAGGTCGAAACGGGTGTTCCCTTGAACCCGTCCCAGGCGTCAACATTCGCGCCAAAAAGGTTGAGGAACCAGCCACCCCACATGCCGAAGGAACCGGTAACCCCCCAGGCTTTCCCGGTGACAATGACGAGGGCGATGGCAAGCAGGGTGAGCAGCACGGCGCCGGTCGTATAGCTCCACTCTCTCTTCAGATAGAGTTCGTGGAAAGGATAGTTCTTCTTTTCGTCCATGATGAGCTCCTTATTTAAGTTTCTGGATAATGATGTCCCATTCGCCTTCGCCGACTTCCTCGATTTCCACGGCATGCCCGGCGGAACGCGCCCAGTCGGGAAGGTTTTTCATGGCGCAGGAGTGATCGACGTTGACGATGAGCACGTCGTTGACGGCCATCCTTTCCATTTCTTTCTGCGCCTTGACGAGCGGTATCGGACAGGCTTCGCCGAGACAATCGAGGGATTTTTCAGCCATGAAATGCTCCTTCTGGTTAAGAATGTTGATGAAAATGTTTCCGTGAGAATGTGTGTGTGCGATCAAGCGATATTGGAAAAATTGGGGTACCCGAGAGCACGCATTAAGTGTCTGTGGTCTACATTATTTTGTCAAATGTCAATAATAATTTTTCTGCAATCAATGAAATTAATTTTGTTACTGTGGTTTTCCTGTAGGCAGTAATGCTGAAACGCGTGGATAAGTCGTCATTCGGGGCGAGCCCGGAATGACGGAGCTTTGTGTCTAAGGATGTGCTGAATTATTCGGTTTTCGTCGTTCCCGCGAAGGCGGGAACCCAGTTACATCAATATTCTGGATCCCCGCCTGCGCGGGGATGACGCACGAAAGAAGTCCTCCTGGGGGACGAATAAATCAGCCTTTCCTAACTGTTTCAATGCGCCGGAAGCAAGTGACAAGGCAGTCAGGCACGTTTCCGTTTGCATCCTTTTCGCGCCTCATTCGTCTACCCGTACAAGATCATTCGTTTTTATTACCGGAGTCGTCCCTTGTCTGCACAATCCCAAGCCATTGCTTCTCCCGCGCTGAGCCGCTGGCTGGTCATCATCGCGGTTTCGACACTCCTCTGGTTCGCCGTCTATAGCCACCTGTCCGAGTTTGCCGATGCCGTCGTCGCCACGCTGCAGCTCAGCCGTGATACGCATTTTGGCGAGGCAGTACATTTCTTCCTGTTCGATACGCCCAAGGTGCTGCTGCTCCTGACCGGCATCGTCTTCGTGATGGGCATCGTGCAGACCTTCTTCGCCCCGGAACGTACCCGGGCCTTGCTCTCGGGCAAGCGCGTCGGCGTCGGCAACGTGCTGGCCGCGTCGCTGGGCATCGTCACCCCCTTCTGTTCGTGCTCGGCCGTCCCGCTGTTCATCGGCTTCCTGTCGGCCGGCGTGCCGCTGGGCGTGACCTTTTCCTTCCTGATCTCGGCGCCGATGGTCAATGAAGTGGCGCTGGTGCTGCTCTTCGGCATGTTCGGCTGGAAAGTGGCGGTACTCTACCTGGGCATGGGGCTGCTGGTCGCCATCGTGGCCGGTTTCGTCATCGGCAAGCTCAGGATGGAGCGTTTTCTCGAAGACTGGGTGCAGCAGATCCAGGCCGGGCAGGGCGTGGTACACGCCGATGCAGCCATGAGCTGGGTCGAGCGTTTCGAGGCCGGCTGGGATCACGTCAAACAGATCGTCGGCAAGGTCTGGCCTTACATCCTGCTCGGCATCGGGCTGGGTGCGGCCATCCACGGCTATGTGCCGGAGGACTTCATGGCCTCCTTCATGGGCAAGGACGTGTGGTGGGCTGTTCCGGCCGCGGTGCTGCTTGGCGTGCCGATGTACACCAACGCGGCAGGCATCATCCCCATCGTCCAGGCGCTGATCGGCAAGGGCGCGGCACTGGGTACCGTGCTGGCCTTCATGATGGCGGTGATCGCCCTCTCGGCGCCGGAAATGATCATCCTGCGCAAGGCGCTCAAACCGACGTTGATCGCCACCTTCGCCGGCGTAGTGGCTACCGGCATTCTGCTGGTCGGTTATGTCTTCAACTGGGTGCTTTGAACCGGTTGCTCAATAAAGGAGAAGTTCATGAAAAACGTCAAGGTTCTCGGCACCGGGTGTGCCAATTGCAAAAATACGCTGGCGCTGGTCGAGGCCGTGGCGCGCGAGAAGGGCGTGCAGATCGCCCTGGAGAAGGTCGAGGATTTACCGTCGATCATGAGCTACAACGTGATGTCGACACCGGGCGTGGTGATCGACGGCGTGGTGGTGCATGCCGGCGGAGTGCCGGCACGGAGCAAGGTCGAGAGCTGGTTTTAGTCGTATCACCTTAAAGCGAGAAGATAGAGGCAGTACATTAAATCTGCCCTCACCGCGCTACCGCGCGCCTTCTCCCGTGGGAGCTACCGTATGCACACTACTTTTCTGTCATTCCGGCGTAGGCCGGAATCCAGTCTTTCAGAGCACAAACTGGATCCCGGCCTACGCCGGGATGACGGAAGATTGGCGATGTGTGCATACGTTAGCACGCGGGAGAAGGTTGGGGTGAGGGCCAGTTTTCTGGTTCAATTTTTGCGCGGCAGGATGAGGGTTGCCGAGAGCCCGCCCTGCGGGCGGTTGGCGAGCAACAGTTCGCCGCCGTGCATGAGCGCGATGTCCCTGACGATCGAAAGACCGAGTCCGACACCACCGGTTGCGCGGCTGCGCGAGGCGTCCGGACGGTAGTAGGGCTCGCAGACGCGGGAGAGTTCGGCCGGTGCAATGCCCGGTCCCTCGTCTTCAACCACCAGGCGCAAAGCATCGACCGCATCTTCAATGCGCAACTGTGCGCCATGGCCGTATTTTATGGCGTTGTCGATCAGGTTTTGCAGGGCACGGCGCAATCCTGAAAGTCGGCCGCTGTAGGGGGCAAGCGCCAGTCCCTCGACGCTGATGCTTTTGCCGAGAACGGCGGCGTCTTCGGCCAGGCTCTGCAGCAGGGCGTTCATGTCGATCGGGCGAAGCGCTTCGCTGTCCTGAAGTCCGCGCAGATAATCCAGGGTGGCGTCGATCATCGTCGCCATCGAATCCAGGTCGGTGGCCATCTGCTCGCGCAAGCGCTCATCGGCGACCAGTTCGGCGCGCAGGCGCAGGCGGGTGAGCGGTGTGCGCAGGTCATGCGAAACGGCGGCCAGCGCGCGTGCGCGTTCGTCGATCAGGCGCTTGATCCGTGCCTGCATGCGGTTGAAGGCTTGCGCCGCGCGGCGCGTTTCGGTCGGGCCGTTTTCGGCGAGCGGCGGCGCATCGAGGTCACTGCCCAGCGTGTCGGCCGCGTTCGCGAGCTGCTGCAGTGGCTTGGTCGCCTGGCGGACAGCGATCATCACCACGGTGATAACCATGATCAGAGTAATCAGCAATTGGGCAATCAGCTCATTGGGCAGGGCAGGGGTCGGGGTGTCGGCCTCGTGTATGGCGGAGATCCTGACCCATTGACCGTCGCGCAGGCGCACATCGAAGCTGCGCATCGCGTTAGCGCGCGACTGCATGCTGCTGGGGCCCATGCGCTGCATTCCGCCGCCGCCACCACCAGCGACCGAGCGAATTTCACGCTCGCCGCCGAGCCGGGCACTGAGCGTGGCCTGAATCTGCCCGCGTGGCGGATTGGCTGATACCTGCCCGTCCTTGATCAGGGTGACGCGCAGATCGCCGGATTGCAGTGCCGCAGCCGTTGCACCGCGTCGCGACGGTTCATCGGCTTCAAGCACGCGAATCGTCTCGGCCATGCGCTCGGCAAAATTCTGCCCGCGTGCCTGGGAAACGACCGTGGCGCGCTCTCCCCACTGCAGCCAGAGACTGGCCAGTTGTGCCGCGAGCAGACCGGCCAGCAGGATCAGCGCCATGCGCGCAAACAGGCTGGACGGAAAAGTGCGGAAGCGGCTCAGGGTCAGGCGCATGAGTTGCGTACCTCGATGCTGGCGGCGAGTACGTAACCTTCGCCGCGCACGGTCTTGATCAGGGCCGGTTCGCGACTGTCGTCGCGCAGGCGCTGGCGCAGCCGGCTGACCTGAACGTCAATGGCGCGGTCATAGGCTTCGGCCTCGCGCCCCTGGATCATTTCGCTCAACTGGTCGCGATTGAGCACCCGGTTGGGATGGTCAAGCAGGATGCGCAGCAGGCGGTATTCGCCGCCCGAGAGCGGGACCGCCACGCCGTCGGGCGCCGTCAGCAGGCGCGCCGCCGTATCCAGGCACCAGCCGGCGAAACACAGGCAGCGTGCCGCTTCGGGACGCAGGTTGGGCGGCAGCGCACGGGTCCGGCGCAGGATGCTCTTGATGCGGGCGAGCAGCTCGCGCGGATTGAACGGCTTGACCAGATAGTCGTCGGCGCCCATTTCAATGCCCACGATGCGGTCCGTTTCCTCGCCACGGGCGGTGAGCATCAGCACCGGGATGTTCTGAGTGTTCGACTTGGCGCGCAGATCGCGGCACAGCGTCAGGCCATCGGTGTCCGGCAACATCAGGTCAAGGACGATCAGGTCGATCACGTGCCGGTCGAGCGCCTGCCACATCTCGCGGCCATCGCGTGCGGCGACGGCCTCGAACGCGTTGCGCGCCAGATAGTCGACGAGCAGCCGGCGGATTTCCGGGTCGTCGTCAACGATGAGAATGCAGTCGGTTTTTTCCATGGGTGTCGGTGAAATTTATGACTCCAATACGGTTCAGTTAAGCCATCCCTCAAGAGGACTTGAGCCCAAGACCCCATTACCTTCGATACGTCATCCCCGCGCAGGCGGGGATCCAGAGTCAAGACTGTAACTGGATTCCCGCACCCCAGGAGTACTTCCTCAGGACGGCTTCGCCTTACCTTCGAGGCGCCTGCGCGGGAATGACTGGTACTGATGTCTTTGCGTCAACTGAATGTTCTTGAATTAAACCCCCTTTTGCGCCGATTCTGGCGCTGCGTTTGTAACGTACTGTAACGCAATGCCGGACAGCAACGCGGCGATACAAATCGGTCTGGTCGTGCAACACGGTGCTTACATCCCTGGGCTTTAATGCTAATCAAGGACGGACGGAAAGAAAACCGACGCCCTGATCAAATTCAACAACCCAAGGAGATTAAACATGAAAACCTCGACGAGCTTCAAGAGTATCACCCTGATCGCGCTGTTGGGTGCGGTATTGGCCGCGCCGGTTCTGGCGCAACCTGGCCCCGGCATGGGCGGCGGCATGGGACCCGGCATGGGCATGCAGAATGCCGCTCCGGGCGCCGGTATGGGTCAAGGCGCAGGAAAGGGCCAGAGTGGACGTGCGATGCGCTTTAACCAGAACAACACCCGTGGCTGGACACTGATGACCCCTGAAGAACGTACGGCGTTCCAGATCAGGATGCGCGAAGTCAAAACCTACGACGAATGCAAACTGGTACAGACCGAGCATCGAAGCGCCATGGAAACCCGTGCCAAGGAGAAGGGCGTCACTCTGCAAGCGCCACGGCGGAATGCCTGTGACAATCTCAAGGCCAGGGGTATCATCAAGTAAGCACGCTCTTGATGACCCTGGCGGAGGCTCTGATAAGGCCAACGGCTCCCTGACGGGAGCCGTTTTTTTAGAGCCGTATCAAGTTGTTGTAGCGATAATCTAGAATTTGTATTATCTTTCCGGCTGGTATACGTATCCGGTTTCTTACTTCAGATGAATACGAAACAATCCCAGCGAACGGTGCCCAAGGTCTACCTGATTGATGATGATCCGGTGTCGACCTTTCTGCTCGTAGACCTGGCCGAATCGGTCGATCTGCCCTACGTCGTTTTTGGCAGCGCCCTGAAGTTCATGGAACAGGATCTGGACGGTCTCGAAGGCTGCATCATCAGCGATGTGCGCATGCCGGGAATGAGTGGTCTGGAGCTTCAGGAAGCCCTGCACAAGCGGGGTGTCAACCTGCCGATGATTTTCATTTCGGCCTACGCCGACGTGCGCTCGGTGGTGCAGGCCATGCGCGGCGGCGCGCTCGATTTCTTCCAGAAGCCCTTTCCCTCGCAGCAGCTTATCGATTGTGTCCAGGATGGCCTGCGTCTTGACCGCAAGCGGGCCGAACTGCAGGCCAGAAACCGGCTGATCGGTGAGCGCATCGCGCTGTTGACGCCGCGCGAGAAGGAAGTCCTGCAGGGTATCTTCGAAGGCAAGCTGACCAAGGTGATCGCCGAGGAACTGGGGATCAGCACGCGGACAGCTGAAACCTACCGGCAACTGATCATGCAGAAACTACAGGCCGGTTCGATTGCCGAACTGGTGCGTATCGTCGTCGAGGCCATGTCGGGGCATCCTGCCGATATACAATAAGAAAGCTGCAAGAAAAGCCAGCCCTCATCCCCGGCCCTTCTCCCGCGGGGAGAAGGGGGCACACTCCCTCTCCCCACGGGAGAGGGCCAGGCACTCGTGCAATTCGACCAGGGCGCGTGCAAAATCGAAAACCTGGATGGCTGACAGCATCGATTCACTTGCCTCGCCGAGGGTGGCACGGAAGAGCGGACTTTCCTCGCGGGCGAGGCTTGCGGCGCTCATGTCGCCCTGTTTGAGCAGAATCTCCAGTCGTGACAGCACGGCATGGCAGCGCACAGTGTCCGCCTGGGGAAGCGGCGACTCCGGGCCGGCGCTGTTCTGCGTGTTCCGCAGGCCGTCAATGAGCTGACGCAACAGTGGGGCCAGCGTGGCATGGCTCTGGTCAATTGTTTCGCGTGCCGCATTCTCGCGCATCAGGGTCAGCAGCTTTGACGCCGCCTCGGCCGCCGAGGTCGCGCCGATCAGTCCGGCGGAACCCTTCAGCGCGTGGACCAGTTGCTCGGCTTGGGCCAGATCGCCAGCCTCCAAGGCCACGGCAATCTGTTCAGGATCGAATTCGTGTCCGCGCAGGAAGAGGCCAATGACCCGGGCGTATTTCTCCTCATTGCCGCGAACCCGCGCCAGCCCGTCCTCGATATCCAGGCCGGGAACCGCTTCCAGGCGCTGCCTCCAGGCGGTGGTGGCCTCAGATGACGGGGACGCTTCGGCCTGAGCATTTGCCGCTGCGCTCGCCCCGGCATGCTGCCCGCCGCCGGTGCGGGGAAGCCACTTGAGCAGCACGGCATAGAGCGTATCCGGGTTGACCGGTTTGGCAATGAAATCATTCATGCCGGCCTCAAGGCATTGCCGCCGGTCTTCGTCGAAGGCATTGGCGGTCATGGCCAGGATAGGTGTTGACGTGCGGCCGGACAGCATGTGGATCGCCTGCGTGGCTTCCAGGCCGTTCATTACAGGCATCTGCACATCCATCAGAATCAGGTCGTAGTGCGTTGTGCGTGCCTTGTCGACGGCCTCGCGGCCATTCTTGGCCGAATCCACCTGCAGTCCGACACCGTGCAGCAGCAACTGGGCCACTTCCAGATTGACTTCGACGTCGTCGGCGAGCAGGATTCGCGATCCGCTGTAATGCTGCCGCAACTCGTCTTCAAGGTTGCCCGTTTCGTCAGTCAGCGGATTGGGCATGAGGCCAAGGCCGCGCTTCAGGCGAGCGGTAAACCAGAAGGTGCTGCCGCGCTGGTTTTCGCTTTGCACGCCGGCATCGCCGCCCATCAACAAGGCCAGTTTGCGCGTAATCGCCAGGCCGAGGCCGGTGCCGCCGTATTGGCGGGTGGTCGAGGAGTCGGCCTGTTTGAAGGCATGGAAGAGTCCGGGCAGCTTGTCCGCGGCGATGCCGATGCCGGTGTCGGCAACCTCGAAGCGCAGCAGAAGTCCCTGCTCATTTTCCTCAAGCAGACTGGCGCGCAGGCTTATTTCACCGAGCTGGGTGAACTTGACCGCGTTGGCCGCGTAATTGAGCAGGGCCTGGCGCAAGCGGGTCGGGTCGCCGCGCAGCCAGAGCGGGGCGTTGCCAAAATCGACGAGAACCGGCAAACGCTTCTCGCGCGCCGGGTCGGTGATCATCGTGCGCACATTGTCGAGAATCGAGCTCAGCGTGAAATCGGTTTCCTCCAGATCCATTTTTCCGGCCTCGATCTTGGACAGATCGAGAATGTTGTTGATCAGCGAGAGCAGATGGGCCGCCGCGCTGTCGATCTTTTCGAGCCGGTCGAGCTGCTTGGGCGACGCTTCGCTGTTGCGCAGCAAATGCGTCAGTCCGACGATGGCGTTCATCGGCGTGCGGATCTCGTGGCTCATGTTGGCCAGGAACGCGCTCTTGGCCACGTTGGCGGCTTCTGCCTGAATGCGGGCGTCCGCCAGTTGGGCCGTGCGCTGGCCGACCACGTCCTCGAGGTGATACCGGTACTTGTCGAGTTCTTCACCCAGGCGCTGCTTCTCGGTGATGTCTTCCTTGACCGCCACGTAGTGGGTAATTTCGCCGTCGTCCTGGCGGATGGGGGCGATGACGGCGAACTCGACGAACAGGCTGCCGTCCTTGCGCCGGTTGTGGAACTCGCCTTTCCAGACCTGACCCCGGTTGAGGGCCTGCCACATCGCCGTGTAGCTTTCCGCTGGCGTGCTACCCGAGTTGAGGATGCGCGGATTCTGGCCGAGCGCTTCTTGCCGGCTGTAGCCGGTAAGCGTTGTAAACGACTCATTGACGTACTCGATGCAGCCCTTCGTATCGGTAATGACAATGGATTCGGGACTCTGCCGGATGGCCTCCGAGAGCATGCGCAGGCTGACGTTCTGCGCCACGAGTTCGGCCTGGTTGTTTTTCAACTGGGCGTTGGCGATTCTTAACGCCAGTTCGGCATGCTTGCGTTGCGTGATGTCCTGCGCCGTTCCGACCAGGTAGTCGACGCGGCCATCGGGCTTGCGCACGCTTCTCACTTCGATGATGATGAAAATGATCGTGCCGTCCTTGCGTATCAGCCGCTGCTCGAAAGTGACGTCATCGCTTGATCCGTTGTAGATCTTCCGGACTTCGGCCAGTGCCAGCTCAAGGTCATCGGGATGCGTGATTTCCCGCCAGCTCTTCTCCAGCAGTTCCTTGCGCGCATAGCCGCTAAGCACACAGGCCTGGTCGTTGAACCTGACGAAGCGCTGGGTTTCCGGCGAGATGATGCCCATGCCGACAAAAGGCAGGTTGAAGAAATGCTGCAGCAGTTGATCGGCCTTCGCCTGCTCCGCCAGCAGGGAGAGCTGCTGGGCCTTTTCGCGCTGGCGCCAGAGCGCGAGCAAGGCCAGCATGAGGGCCAGAATGGCGGCCAGCGCGATGGCGCCGATCCACAATACCGTTCGCCACATCTGCGCCAGCACTTCATGACGATCGATCTTGGCCAGCAGATGCCAGTTTGTTCCGGTGACCTTTCGATAGGTGGCAAATACCGGGACATCATGATAATCCCTGCCTGCCACGACGCCGGGTACGCCGGCGAGTACGGCCCGGCTGGCGGCGATGTCGGTTTCACTGAGCGGAA
This sequence comes from Accumulibacter sp., assembly GCA_020049495.1. Lineage (GTDB taxonomy): Bacteria > Pseudomonadota > Gammaproteobacteria > Burkholderiales > Rhodocyclaceae > Propionivibrio. The sequence goes on along the minus strand of JAIFKU010000113.1, from coordinate 394 downwards.
CGCGCAGGTTGAGGGAGGCATCATTCCGATGGCGCAGCGGGCTGAGGTAAACGACCGTGTCGTTGATATGTTGCAGCAGCAGGATTTCGAGGCTGGAACCGGAAGCCGTCCCGCGCTCCAGATAGGGGAAGACATGTTGTTCGAGGTCGACGCAGGTCACGACAAAACCGATCGCCACGCGTTCCTGATTGTCCGGTGCGAAGAGCGGGGCGACAAAGGACATGACCCGTTGGCCATCGTTGTCGATAAACAGTTCGCTATGCTGTATTCCGGTGCGACCTGCGGAGCGGGCGATGGTCGCGGAAGTGGCGAGCAGGGCTCTTGTTTCGTCCGTCATGTCTAGCGGGTCGCCGGCGTTGACGACGACCTCGCCCGCCGTGTCGAGCAGGGAGAC
>JAIFKU010000016.1 GCA_020049495.1 Accumulibacter sp. | reverse complement strand
GAGCGGCGAAAAATGTTTATTGGCTGGGTTGATTCGCCTCTTCGCATGGACACCATTGTTCTCAATTTGCCTCCCGAGAAACTGCAGTACATCAATCTGGAAATTTTCGACAGCGAGACACGGACCGAGGCAAGCCGTATGTACCCGGTTGGTTCCGTGCCGAATAAAGAGCGCAACTCTTCTGCACGTTTTCAGGCAGTGCGGCAACTGGAGCACGGACAGCACACCTGGACGCTGGTGATTGATTCGTTGCCTGAATATGCTTCGAGATGGCGTAGCGGGAAACCAACCTGGGTTGCTGCAAGCGGAATCCTGCTTAGCCTGCTAATCAGCGTGTTGGTAGTGTGGAAATTCCAGCACAAGAAGCGCCTTATCAGAACGGAATTCATGGAACGTGTCGCGGTCGAGAACGCCGTGCGTATCGAAGAGTTGAATCAGGCCAAGCGCAAGCTGCTGGAAAGTGAACGAGACGTGAATGACGCACAGCGAATCGCCAGGATTGGATCATATATTACTGATCTAAAGACCGGTGTTTGCAGGACTTCGCCAATCCTGGACAACATTTTTGGTATAGATGAAATGTTCGATAAAACGATTGGAGCCTGGGGAAAACTTATGGCTCCAGGCTATGAACAAGAAATGCTTGATTACTACCATGACGTTGTTCAAAAGCGAATTCCTTTTAACAAGGACTACCAGATCATCCGACCCGAGGACGGCAAGTTGCTCTGGGTGTCAGGGTTGGGCGAGATGGAGTTTGACGATGACGGGAATCCTGTTTTCTTGCGCGGTACAATTCAAGACATCACCGAGCGAAAGCTATCCGAGATCGCTCTGCAGGAAAGTCAAGAACGGCTACAGGCCACGCTTAACGCCATTCCCGATGTATTGTTCGAACTCGGACTCGATGGTCGAATTTACGATTACCATGCCTCGGAACCGGAACAACTCGCCATGCCGCCGGAAGAACTTCTTGGCAAACGCGTAGCGGATTCGTACCCCGCAGATGTAGCGGCAACTATCATGGCTGCATTGCAAGAGGCTAATCAAACAGGCCATTCATTCGGGCAGCAGATCATGTTAGCCATGCCGCAAGGAGAACGGTGTTTCGAGATTTCCATTGCTCGCAAAGCGGCACTTTCCATTGATGAAACAAGATTCATTGCTCTCTCCCGAGACATTACGGAGAGAAAGGTGGCTGAGGAGAGGATGAATGAACTATCATACCGCCTTGTTTTGGTGCAGGAAAACGCCCGCAAGCGACTGTCCGGAGAACTGCATGATCGCACCAGTCCGAATCTTGCTGCCATCGGGATCAACCTGAACATGATTACCTCGACCTTCCATTACACAGGCACGGAATATAGAGAAAGCTCATCGATTCTCGTGAATTGTATTGAGGATATCCAAGCTTTGATCGAAGACACGACGGTCAGTATCCGTGAAATATGCTCGGATTTGCGACCGCCCGTGCTGGATTATGGCGGGCTGGTACCGGCCCTGGAAAACTACGTGGCACAGTTTCATCAACGTACGAATCTCCTGGTTGAAATCGCCTGCCCAAATTCGTCCATCAGACTTCCGTCCGCACTGGAGTCGGCCTTGTTTCGCATCGTTCAGGAAGCGTTGACCAATTGTGCCAAGCACTCCCATGCCATGTCCGTAAAAATTGCGCTGGACCTGGAAAGTCAGCCCATCGTATTGTCCGTTTGTGATGATGGTATAGGCTTTGACCCCAAGGCACAGGAAGAAGTTTTCCCGAGAAGTGGCCTGGGCATTCTCACCATGAAAGAAATGGTCGAATTCCTGGAGGGTGAGTTTGACCTCGTGTCAATTCTGGGAGAGGGCACACGGGTCACGGTGAAATTTCTTTCCTCGGGAGAAACGGCATGAGTCTGAAAATTCTGCTTGCTGACGACCACCAGATGTTTCGTGAAGCGCTACGAACACTGCTTGAACGAGAAGACAATCTCACGATAGTGGCTGAAACTGGAAACGGTAATGAAATCGTGGCACTTTGTCACCAAACGCAGCCCGATATTGTATGCATGGACATTGCCATGCCAGGCCTGAATGGAATTGAAGTAACGAGACAGCTTACAGACGCATTGCCCTCAACCAAAGTAATAGCACTGTCAACCTTCACTGACCGCATGTACGTCCTGGATATGTTGAGCGTGGGTGCGTCAGCTTTCGTTACCAAGGCGGAAACGGGTATCGAACTACTGCGGGCAATTGATGCAGTGAGCCGGAATCGTTCCTATTTATGCCCGGATGCAACAGATGCCATCAAGGGGGCTTTGTCTGATCGGAGCCCTGCCCCTGCCTCGCCAAACAAACTTGGCAACCGTGAGATTCAAGTGCTGAAACTTGTCGCCGAGGGGCTTACATCGGTTCAGATTGCCGAGAAACTCAATATCATGCCATCGACTGTCGAGGTTCATCGGCGCAACATCATGCGAAAGATCACTGTCAAAGGTGTCGCCGGGATTACACGATATGCCCTCCACAACGGACTGATAACCAGTCTCTAGCAGGGCGTTCCATTCAACCCATAAAAAGCAGTTGTTCGCCGCAAAGGCGTTAGGAACGATAATAAAACAATGGGTTATGTAGTTGAAGTCATTCACCATCTGGGTCATTCACCATCTGGGTGAGTGATCCAGGCAATCAAAACAAATGCAAGCCGTTGGTTTATTTGCGAACCTTTGCGTTCTTTGCGCCTTGCGGTGAGGTCTTAAGATTAAAACCACTACCGTTCGGGTTGAGTAGGGTATTTGCCCGCAGGTCGAAAGACGTTGTCAAGGAACAGGGCGGCAGTGCTGTTTGGTAGTATTTTTTATGCAGATTTCACGTTTTTACGTATTTCGACCCATTGTTTTTATTCGGTTAAATAGCTGTTCGTTGAGAGCTTGTCGAAGCTTGTCGAAGCTTGTCGAAGAACCATCATGAATACACGCTACAACCCAGAAGACCCCAACTCCTTTTCAGATACCCGTCACTACCGGTTTACAGGTAGTGATGATAACTGTATTTGAGGATAGATAACTTAAGCCAACATGAGTAGTGTAACGGGCGTTAACTCGTAGCAATTGTGGAAACGCTGTTTAATTCCGTTTGCCCTGCCTGCCGAAGGTCAGACCATGAAAACGAGGGCTCCATGCTCAACGAAGCAAACGCAGAGCAAGCCGGCATTAATGCACCCTTCCTGACGAAGCAGGTGAAATCTGTTGTCGCCCCACAGAACTATAGACGTTTCCGCGCACTGCTGATTCTGGGTCTGGTGTCCGCCAATGTGCTGGTCTTCGCTTTTTCTGCTTATTCCCTGCATCACAGCAGGCAGCAGTACGACCTGCGCGCCCAGACACTTTCACAGAATATTGCGGGTGCCGTTGATCGTGAGGTATCCAGCAGCATTAATAAAATTGATCTGTCCTTGTCCACGGTAGCAGATGAACTTGAGCAACATCTCGCAAGCACGAAGGGCATCGACGAACAAACCATAAAGGCCTACATAACCAGGCAGGAAGAACGACTGCCGCAAATCGAAGGCCTAAGAGTTGCAAACGCCTCGGGTCAAATCTTCCTTGGAAAAAACCTGGGAGAACAGGGACGGATAAACATACTCGACCGTGATTATTTCATCTACAACCGTGATCACGTCGGGGACAACCTGTTCATAACGAAGCCGATCCTTAGTCGTATTATTCATCACCATATAATCGTCTTAGCCAAGCGCTATAACTACCCCGACGGACGCTTTGCTGGAGTGGTTTCTGCGGCCGTCCGCCTGGACTATTTCAGCAAGATGCTGTCCCAATTTGACATTAAGCCCGGAGACGCACTTGTATTGAGGGATGCCGATCTTGGCCTGGTTGCGCGCTACCCGGCAATTCCTGACCAACCGGGTGGCAAAGTTGGAGACCAAACTGTATCCAGGAAGCTCAAACAACTTGTAGCGTCGGGCGTTTCCTCCACAACCTACACGACCCAAGTGTATTCGGACGGCACCGAACGAACAATCTCATTTCTTCGTATGCATGAAGCGCCCATGTTCGTGCTGGTCGGTCTTGCAACCACTGACTATTTAGCGGGTTGGACAAAGGAGGCTTACCAGACCATAGGAATATTCATGGCATTCTTCCTTGGGTCGGTGCTTTTAGGGGGCGGGTTACTGCGCTTACTGCGACAAGCAGATCGAAGTGAAACTTTTTTAAGTCAGAGCGAGCAACGTTTCCGCCATTTCTTTGAAAAAAACGGTTCAGTCATGTTGCTAATCGAGCCTTCAAGCGGGAAAATCAAAGCTGCCAACGAGACGGCGGTGTCCTATTACGGTTACCCGCAGCATCGCCTTATGGGCATGCCCATCGACGAAATCAATACGCTATCACCCGAGTTGATTGCACAAGAGCGTGATCAGGCGCTGCACGAAAAGCGTAACTATTTCAATTTCTCCCACCGCCTCGCTTCAGGTGAGATTCGTGACGTCGAAGTTTATTGCACGCCGATTCATGTCGATGGCAATCCGCTGCTCTTTTCAATTATTCATGATATTACCGAACGCAAGCTTGCCACTGAACAAATTCTAAAGCTCTCCCTTGCGGTAGAGCAAAGCCCGGAAAGCATCGTAATCACTGACATTGATGCCAACATCGAGTACGTGAACGACGTCTTTGTCCAACTGACGGGCTACAGCCGCGAGGAAGTTGTCGGCAAGAATCCGAAGATACTGCATTCGGGTAATACGCCGCGCGAAACTCATATTGCCCTGTGGGATGCACTGCGCGAGGGTCTGCCATGGAAGGGCGAGTTATACAACCGAAAAAAGGATGGAAGTGAATACATCGAGTTCGCCATCATCATGCCGCTTCGCAAGACTGACGGCACGATCAGTCACTATGTCGCTGTAAAGGAAGATATCACCGAGAAGAAGCGTCTCGGAATGGAACTCGATCAACACCGCGAACACCTTGAAGAACTCGTCGTTTCACGCACTGCCGATCTCGACGTCGCGAATCAATCGCTCATCCAGGCCAAGGAAGCCGCCGAAGCCGCAAATCTCGCCAAGAGCGTCTTCCTGTCCAACATGAGCCACGAAATCCGTACGCCCTTGAATGGCATCATCGGCATGACCCATATTCTGAGACGGGGAGGTGTCACTCCCGTTCAGGCTGAGCGTCTCGCCAAGATCGACACCGCTGCCGAACACCTGCTCAGCACCATAAATGACATTCTTGATCTCTCCAAGATCGAAGCTGGGAAGGTCGTTCTGGAAGAGGTACCAGTCACCATTAGCAGCCTGCTCTCCAACGTCCACTCGATCATGAGTACGCGCGCCCAGGTCAAAGGACTGTACCTGCGGATCGAGACAGATTCCCTGCCATCTGACCTGCAAGGTGACCCGACGCGGCTGCAACAAGCGCTACTCAATTACGTGGCCAACGCCATCAAGTTCACCGAAGCCGGAAGCATTACCCTGCGCACCTTCATGTTGGACGAAAATGCCGATTCCGTTCACGTCCGCTTCGAGGTTCAGGATACCGGGATTGGCATAGCCCCCGAAACGCTCCCCCGGCTATTCACCGCCTTTGAGCAGGCCGACAGTTCAACGACGCGCCACCATGGCGGAACCGGACTGGGCCTGGCGATCACCCGACGACTGGCCGCACTGATGGGCGGCGAAGCCGGGGCTGAAAGTACACCGGGGACCGGCAGCACCTTCTGGTTCACCGTGCGACTGACCAAGGCGACAAGTTCGGAAAAAAAACCTTCGCCGGTCATTACTGACGCCGAAAATATTATCCGCCAACACCATCAGGGTAGCCGAATTCTGGTTGTCGATGATGACCCCCTCAATCTTGAAGTGGCGCAATTCATTCTTGAAGACATCGGATTGGCTGTCGATACCGCCGAAGATGGTCTTCACGCCCACGGCAAAGCCAGGGAAACATCCTACGCCGCCATCCTGATGGACATGCAGATGCCGAATCTGGATGGGGTCGAAGCCACGCAACAAATCCGTGAATTGCCGGGTTGCCGTGAAACCCCGATTCTGGCCATGACGGCCAATGCCTTTGCCGTAGACAGGGCACGCTGCCTTGAAGCCGGGATGAATGATTTCATCGCCAAGCCGTTTAACCCGGAGGCGCTTTACGCTATTTTGCTCAAGTGGCTGGAGCGACGTCCTGACTACTCGAATGATCGCCGTACCCGGAATAACCGCATCAGCGATTGAGGCAGGACAATGATTCCCTTTCTGCCCAATAGCGTTATTGAATCGATCATTGAACTGCTAGGAATTGGGGTGGCTCTCAGGCTAATTGCTTTGAAATTGATTCCTGATTAGCAATGAACGTCAGCTCGTCATTCCCGCGCCAGCGGGAATCCAGAATGCACAGGTGAACACTTCTGGATTCCGGGTTCTGCCCTCGCGGGCAGCCTCGGAATGACGGTTTGCAAGCACGGGCTGACGTTCGTTGCTGATCAAAAATTGATTTACCGAGGATTCAGGAGTATGTGTAAAACATCGAGAATTTTTTCGTTATGCTTATGGCTGGTTTTCGGTTTTATTGCAGTTGCCTGGGGTGTGGAACCGGCACATAAACACGTGCTAGTGATCAATTCATATCACTACGGCATGGACTGGACCGATGGACAAATATCAGCTGTTCAGCAGGTTCTTGAGGGAAATAACCCGTCCCTCGAGTTACATGTCGAATACATGGATACCAAGCGCGCATCCGATGAAAACCACCTTGAAAATTTCCGACAGTTACTAGACCACAAATACCGCAATACGCGAATTGACGCGATCATTTCCACGGACAACGATGCTTTCAATTTCCTGCGCCGGTACAGGGATCAGCTTTTCATTGATGTGCCGGTTGTATTCTCAGGAGTCAATTTCTTCCAAGAGGATATGCTCGCTGGTCTCAAGGGGTTTGCCGGTGTGGCAGAAACATTCGAGGGTGGGCAAACCATTGGGGAAATGCTACGGCTGCATCCACAGGCAAAGCGAATCGTTGTGATTTTTGATACCACAATCACCAGCCAGGCGATTCGTGATGAGTTGGCCCCGATGCTGGTCCCTTATGCTGGAAAAGTCAGTTTTGATATCTGGGACGACCTCTCCTTGGAGCAGCTGAGTTCCCAATTGTCAAAACTTGGTCAGGACACATTAGTCTTGCTCATGCCTTTTGCCCGTGATCGTGAGGGTGTTTTCGTCACCTACCCCCAAATATCGAACCTGGTTTCGCACGCTTCTTCGGTGCCGGTTTATGGCACCTGGGACTTCTATATGGGCTACGGCATTGTCGGTGGGCGCCTTACAAATGCCGCAGCTCAGGGACAAGCGGCAGCCAAAATTGTGCTGCGTATTCTCGCTGGTGAGTCTGCCGAGCAAATTCCGGTGACACGTATCGCACCAAGCGAATTTCAGTTTGACGCTCGTCAACTGCTTCGCTTCGGCATTTCAGTCTCCAGACTGCCCGTAGGCAGCAAAGTACTCTTTCAGTCGCCGGAGGCAATTTATCGCAATTGGATAATTGCGGGCGTATTTTTAGTGATCATTACCCTCCTGGCTGGATGGGGTTGGGGACGAAATCACATACTCAGGCGGAAAAGCGTCATGGCTTTGCAGAAAAGCGAAGAGCGTTACCGTGTAATCCTGAAACAGTCTCCTACGGGTATCCTGCATTATGATCGAAACCTCGTCATCACCTACTGTAATGACCGGTTCGCGCAAATTATCAATACTCCGGTAGGGCGGCTCATCGGACTTGACATGAACTCCCTTCAGGATCAACGCATACTGCCTGCACTTCGTATGGCAGCCGTTGGAAATTTGGGCGTTTACGTAGGCGAATATGTTCCAACGCTCAGTGCTGTAAGTTGCTGGATCTCCATGTCTTGCAGTCCATTTGGTGATAGCGAGAACGAAAGTGCAATCGCTTTCGTAGAAGATATTACCGAGCGCAAGCGGAATGAAGGTGCTCTGCAGGAGAGTGAGGCATTGCAACGCACCTTGCTTGCCAGCCTGTCAGCTGGAGTAATCTTGGTGGATCCGGTGACCCGGATTATCGAGAGTGCCAACCCACACGTTGAAATGCTTTTTGGTGGCACGGTAGATCATCTGCTGGGTCAGCGCTGCCACGCCCTATTGTGCCCTGCCGCTGAGGGGGCTTGCCCGGTGTGCGATTTGGGGCAAGCGGTAGATAACTCGGACCGCATCATGCTACGCCGGGATGGCAGCCCGCTACCCATTTTGAAAACAGTGAATCGGATTCATTTGAATGGCCAGGAGAAGCTGCTCGAATGCTTTGTGGATATCTCTGATCGAAGGCGGGCAGAAGATGAACTGCGTGAGTCGAATATCCGCCTCGAAGAAGCCATCGATCTAACCAAGGACATGGCCGCCAAGGCCAATGCAGCCAACACGGCCAAGAGCATGTTCTTGTCGAACATGAGCCATGAGATCCGCACCCCGATGAACGGGGTGATCGGCATGACGACTCTGCTGCTCGAAACCGAGCTGACGACGGAACAACGTGAGTTTGCCGAAATTGTGAGCATGAGTGCCGAAAACCTGCTTGCCCTGCTGAACGACATCCTGGATTTCTCCAAGATTGAAGCGGGCAAGCTGGATATTGAAAGCATTGATTTTGATCTGCAATCCACGCTGGAAGACACCACCTACCTGCTGGCCTTGCGCGCCGAGGCTGCCGGGCTGGAGATGATCTGCCAGATTGATCCCGGAGTCCCGATGCATCTGAAAGGCGATCCGGGTCGGCTGCGCCAGATTCTAACCAATCTGGCCGGCAATGCCATCAAATTCACCTCTCAGGGCGAAGTCGTTATTCATGTCAGACAGGTTTCCGAAACGGATGGAAAGGTTGTCCTGCGCTTTGAAGTTCAGGACACCGGTATTGGCATACCAGTAGATCGTCAGGCTGTGCTGTTTACCTCCTTCACCCAGGTGGATAGCTCAACGACCCGAAAATATGGTGGCACCGGTCTGGGTTTGGCAATAAGCAAGCAACTGTCTGCACTGATGGGGGGAGAAATCGGTCTGGAAAGCGTTGAAGGCCAAGGCTCCACGTTCTGGTTTACCGCTCGCTTCGAAAAGCAGGACGAGGCTGGAATAGAACATCCTGTGCCACTCTTTCACATGGCAGATAACACAGCACGTATTCTGGTGGTTGATGACAATGCCACGAACCTGAAGCTGATGGATGCTTTACTGAAGAACTGGGGCTATCCGCACGAGTTGGTGAATAACGGTGAGGGCGCACTCAAGCTGATGCACGAGGCGCTGGAGCAGAACGCCCCCTTCCGTATCGTTGTACTCGATCATCAAATGCCGGATATGGATGGGTGTGAGCTGGGATGCCTGATCAAGGCCGACCCCCTATTGAAAACCACGTTGATGGTGATGTTGACCTCAATCGGTCAGCGAGGAGATGCGGCGATTCTGGAGCAGATCGGTTTCGTCGGCTACCTGACCAAACCGGTACGACAAGTGTTGCTTTACGATTGCTTGGCCATGGTACTGGCCAAAGACAACGGAGAATCCGCTCGCGTCGGAAAAAAGGAACTCGTTACGCGCCATACCATCGCCGAATCCAAAAAGTTAGTGTTCCGTATTCTGCTGGCGGAAGACAACCTGGTTAACCAGAAATTCGTCCAGATCATGCTCAGCAAAGTGGGCTATCAGGTGGATGTGGTGAGCAACGGTCTGGAAGCGCTTCGTGCGCTGGAGATGATTGATTACGACCTGGTGCTGATGGATTGTCAGATGCCGGTAATGGATGGTTATGAAGCCACTGCCATGATTCGTGATGCCAGTTCCAAGGTGCTCAACCATGAAGTGCCGATTATTGCCATGACCGCCAACGCGATGACAGGAGATCGCGAAAAATGCCTGGCCGTCGGGATGACCGACTATATCGCCAAACCGGTCGATAGCCGTGAGCTGCGCAGTAAGGTGGAAGAGATTCATGGCCAGCAGCCTGTCGATGAAGTCGACATAACGGTGGGCGCTACGTCGGTCACGGTATGGGATACTGAACCCGCTCCTGCACAGGAGAAGGGCGAGGTCCCGGACGACCCCTCGGTTCTCGACACGGTCTCGGCGCTTCAAATGGTTGATGGTGATGAGTCGATTTTTCTCATGATGCTGTCCGGGGTACGCAAACAAATGATGTCAGACAGGCTGGAGATTTCCAGTGCGATCACTCTGAATGACCATGGGATGATAAAGAGGGTGAGCCATCGTCTCAAGGGTGGTGTGGGACAGATTGGTGCAGTTCGAGCACAACACGTTTGCGCCCAGTTGGAGGTAGCGGCGGCGATCGGGGATTCCGGCGTCTATGGCGATTTGCAACAGAAATTGACCGATGAACTCGATGCGTTGGAACCGGCCATTGACGCGTATCTGGCAAAGTATTCCATTGAATCCGCCTGATATACCAGACCAAAGAGCCCGGTCTTTAAAGATCAGCCCGTCCCCAGCACACCGTTAATTGAAGGCGAATGAATATTACCGACTTCTACTTGAATAAGCTGTAAAGGAATCCTCGTGAATCACAAACTGCAGGAGCGTTTTGAAACACTGAAGTCATCAAAATTGCTGCCTTCGCCCCATGGACCGGCGCTGGCCGTTGTGCAAATGACCCGGATGGACAATGTGTCATCTGCGCAACTGGCACACGCGATCCAGGTCGACCCGGCACTCGTCGCGCGCCTGCTCAAGTTGGCCAACGCCTGTCGGATACCCGGTGCCCGGCCAATACTGGCGATCAAGGAGGCGGTCGGCATCCTTGGCCTCAACACTGTGCGAGGCCTGGCGCTGGGGTTTTCCTTGATGACCGACAAGCGCTCGCGCGCGTGTCGGTCATTCAATTATTCCGCTTTCTGGTCCCGCAATCTTGCTCGTGCCGTCGCCATGCAGGCGCTGGCCGCATCCTCCCGTCTTATGCAAGGTGACGAAGCGTTCACCCTCGGCTTGCTCTCCCACATTGGGGAATTGGGACTGGCGAGTCTGTTTCCGGAGGAATATGCACTACTGCTGGAGCAAGCACCACCTTTCGGTGTTGACTGTCTCACGCTGGAACAACAGTCCTTCGAGTTCGACCATGCCGATCTGACCGGCGAACTCCTGGCTGACTGGGGGTTTCCGGCCAGCTTGATCGGTCCCGTCGTACATCACGAACAACCTGAAGCGGCGAACTTTGCGGCCGGATCGCGTGCTGAGTTTTTGCTGCTTACGCTCGTGCTGGCCTCAAAAATCGCGGATGTCTGCCTGGCTACCAAGGATCAACGGCGCGCCATGATGGTCCATCTGTTCCTGCTCGGAGGCAAACTTTCCATCGGGGCTGAAGATCTGATGACGCTGTGCGACGGCATTGTTTGCGATTGGAGCGAATGGTGCAGACTGCTGGAGGTGCCATCTGAAACCTTGCCCCCCTTTGCCGAGTGGATGAACGCTCCGGACGCGCCCTCACTGAAACAGGATGACGGACTACCCGGCAGGAGGGTGGCAGACGGGTTTCGCGTCTTGGTGGTTGACGACGACCGCAGCATCCGCAATCTCCTCAAGGCCTTGCTGACCAAGGCTGGATACGCCTGCAGCGAGGCAGAAAATGGTCGGCAGGCGCTGGAACTTACACTGACAGAGCCCCCCGATCTGATGATCGTGGATTGGATGATGCCGGAAATGGATGGCATCGAACTCATCCGCCACTTGCGTAAAACGGAGAGCGGTCGCGCCATCTATATCCTTCTGCTGACCGGCTTGGACAAGGAGGAAAGTCTGCTCGAGGGTTTTTCTGCCGGGGCCGACGATTTTCTGTCAAAGCCGTTAAAGTCGAGCGTGCTGACCGCAAGGCTGCTGGCCGGGCAGCGCGTGGTGACTCTGCACCGTGAAATCAGGCGCGATCAGACCAACCTGAAAAGCTTTGCCACCGAGTTTGCCAGCCTCAACCAGCGGCTTCAGGAAGGCTACCAGCGTGATGTGGAAAACCAGAAACGCATGGAACTGGCCTTGCACGGAGGCGACCTGGGCATGTGGGACTGGCATATCCCCAGCGGGGAAATGGTACTCAGCAAACGCTGGTGCTCGATGGTCGGCTACCGAACGGATGAGTTCAAGCCACATGTTGAATCATGGCGTAATTTAGTGCATCCGGATGACCGAAGGGCAGTCAATGCGGCCCTGGAGCACCACCTGAGCGCAATGATCCAAGCCTACGAGTGTGAATTTCGGATGCAGCACAAGGACGGTCACTGGGTGTGGATACTTGCCCGCGGCAAGGTCGTTGAACTCGATGCTGCGGGAAAAGCCTTGCGGGTTGTCGGCACGCATATGGAAATCAGCAAACGTAAGCAGATGGAAGATCAGGTGCGTCAGTTGGCCTTCTTTGACGCGCTCACTCAACTGCCAAACCGACGCCTGCTCAACGACCGATTAAGCCAAGCCATGGCCGCCAGCAAACGCAGTGGCTGCCATAGTGCTGTGATGTTCCTTGATTTAGACCACTTCAAGCAGCTCAATGACTCGCATGGGCATGCGGCCGGCGATTTGCTTTTAACCGAAGTGGCAGGTCGACTGAAAAGCTGTGTGCGTGAAACGGACACCGTAGCACGCTTTGGCGGTGATGAGTTCGTTCTGATAATCAGTGAGTTGGATGTCGAAAAAGTAGCATCCGTTACCCAAGCCACGATCATCGCTGAGAAAGTTCATATGAACTTATCGGCGCCCTATTTGTTAACCATCAGTCGCCAAAACGAAGCCACCACATCAATCGAACATCGATGCACGGCAAGCATCGGCGTGGTCTTGTTCAAGAATCATGAGGCAAGCCAGGACGACCTTCTCAAATGGGCAGATGTGGCAATGTATGAAGCGAAGACCTCTGGACGCAATTCGATCCGGTTTTATGAAACCGGCTAATTGTTAACCGATAAATATTTTGTTTGAAACGCATAAGTTGTTTACCATCGCAGTTAGCTGCTCTTCTAAACCATTTCGACTTTCATGGTCATAAAACGTCAACTTCCAGCCAGTGGCAGATTGCATCCCACCGGCTCCCTCACTTCAGAAATCGATGAGAGGCGGAGCTTTGAGGTCGCTTCTCGACTGCCCGTTAGCATCGCCGTCTCCACCTTGGCGCGTGACGGGCAAACCATAACCCACAGCATCGCCGAGACTACTTACCAGCATTATCTTGATGCCCTGCTTGCCGGCAATCGGAAACCGCCATTCTGTTTCCATTCGTCATGTGACGGTTCAGGGGTCGCTATGTAGAGGTTTGCATAGCGGCCCCTATGAACAGCTCGCAACTATGCACAGGTGGCTCCGTATTTGATGCCATAAGTCAACTCCGTACTTTCCGCAATTTTCTGCACAAATTACGGATGGACAACCATTCCGTACTATGGGTAAATGAAATCTATGGAAGGGTTACCATGAACACTAATCTGCAAGCTCGTTTTGCATCGCTCAAAGCCTCTGGCTTGCTCCCTTCGCCCAAAGGATCGGCGCTGGCTGTCGTGCACTTGACCCGGCAGGACGAGGTGTCTTCTGCGCAGGTAGCACGCGCCATCCAGACCGACCCGGTGCTGGTCATGCGCGTACTCAAACTGGCCAACGCCGGCCTTGGCCCAGGTATCCGGCCGGTGCTCGCGATCAGGGATGCGGTCGGCATCCTGGGTCTGAACGCCGTGCGCGGTCTGGCTCTCGGTTTCTCATTGATCGGCGACAAGCACTTGCGCGGCTGCCGTGCTTTTGATTACCCCGCCTTCTGGTCGCGAAGTCTTGCCTGCGCCGTTGGTATGCACGCCCTGGCCGCGCGCTCGGGTCTCATGCAAAGAGATGAAGCGTTCACCCTGGGCTTGCTCGCCCATATTGGCGAACTCGGTTTGGCCAGTCTTTTCCCGGAAGACTATGCACGCTTGCTGGAGGGCGCGCCGCACCCTGGCAGCGAATGCCTGGCGCAAGAAAGGCGTTTTTTTGACTTTGATCATGCTGATCTGACCGCGGCCCTGCTCGCCGACTGGGGGTTTCCTGACAGACTGGTCGAGCCGGTGACGTATCACGAACAACCGGAAGCCGCCCATTTTGCGGCCGGATCACGCTCCGACCATCTGGTGTTGATGCTCATGCTTGCCGC
>JAIFKU010000067.1 GCA_020049495.1 Accumulibacter sp. | reverse complement strand
GCCGGTCTGGAGAGCCCCTATACCTCGATATTCTATTCCGGACTGGTCGGTAGCCTGCTGCTTTCGGCCATCCTGCCCTATTCCTGGGTAGAACCGCAAAGTAATCTGCACATCGCCTTGTTCGTCATCAATGGCATGCTGGGCGGACTCGGTCATCTGATCCTGATCAAGGCTTTCGAACATGCTCCGGCATCACGGCTTGCGCCGTTCAGCTACTCACAACTGATTTGGGTTACGGTCATTGGCTTTCTGATGTTCGGTGATTTCCCGGACACCTGGTCACTGGTCGGGATCGCCATCCTGATGGCCAGCGGGATCTACACTGCGACTCACCAGCGCAATTCAGACCGTCTGCTGAACGGCGATCAGACGAACTTGCCGCCAAGCGTCTAGAGAAGCGCTATTCAATCGAGTTTTCTGAACTGGAATACGCGGCCAAGAAGCAGCAAACGCGAAGGGATCATCTCCTGACCGAGATCGACGCGTTCACGGCCAGACAAACGCGGTAGTGCACAACGCCAACCGACCCCCTGCCATCCATCCAATTCGAAATGCCAATAAACCCTTACGCCTTATTCCGCTGACACTATTTTGACGGGTGCACCGCACTCTGCCGATTCATATATGGCGCGAACCAGTGCAACGGTATTGCGCGCCTGCGCTCCATCAATCAGCAAAGCGCTATTGCTGCGCAAGGCTATTACCATGTCTTCAATCTGCCGCTGGTGCCCGACAAAGCTGATCTGATCCGGAGAGCTGGCGCCAGAGGAATTGCCTCCGCCTGAGGCAAGCGCGCGTAATTGATCATCTTCCGGACGGGCATCGCGAAAATCCCAGCGGATGATGCGGTCATCTTCGATGGAAACCGAACCGTTTTCGCCACAGATTTCGATCCGTCGTTCCCATCCCGGATACGCGGCCGTCGTAGCCTCCAGCGTACCCAGGGCGCCGCTGGCAAATTTCAGTGCGGCGCAGGCCGTGTCCTCGGCTTCAATTCCGAGATGAACGCGGCGGGTTTTCCAGGCAAATACTTCGCAGGGCATCCCGGCAAACCATTGCAGCAGATCGATGGCATGGATGGCCTGATTGATCACCGCGCCGCCACCGTCGAGTGCCAGCGTGCCTTTCCAGCCGCTGTAATACGCCGCCGTGCGATGCCATTTGACATAGGCACTGCACAGGCATAACTGTCCGAAACGGCCTGAATCAATGGCTTCTTTGACGGCGCGAGCGCCGGCAGAAAAACGCGCCTGGAAGATAGCGGCGATTTTCACGCCCGCCTTGCTGGCCGCATCCAGCATGGTGTCAACGCGTTCGACGGTGATTTCAAGCGGCTTCTCGACGATCAGGTGCTTGCCGGCGCGGATGGCTTGCAGCGCCGGTTCCAAGTGGGCGCCACTTGGCGTCACGATGCACACCACCTGAATGTCCGGACGGGCAAAGAAGGCCTCTGAACTATCGGTATAAAAGGGGACGCTGTGCTTCTGCGCAAAACCCTGTGCCTCGTCCATGGTGAGGCCGAGTACTCCAGCCAGCCGGATATTGTGTTCAGCGGCAAGCGCCTTGATCGCCAGAGCGTGGTAATTGGCGATCATGCCGGCGCCGACAAGGCCGAAACCGATCGTGCTTGTATCTTTGTTCATGCGCAGATCCTTTCTGATTGTTCCTGTGCCCTCAGGGCCAATTCGCACACCTTGAAGCAATGTGCGTGGCTCATTGCCGTTTCCGTTCGGGCGAAAATGTCGTGTTGCAAGTTCGTGTAATACGGCAGTGCTGCTGCCGAGCAGTCGATATAGCGACTGCCTTCGTGATTGACGAGAAACAGGTGATCCTTGCCGGGGCGACCGGAGATGTCGATGTATTTGCGCAATTCGATATAACCCTCGCTGCCGAGAATGGTCAGGCGGCCGTCCCCCCAGGTATCGAGGCCGTCCGGCGTAAACCAGTCCACCCGGATATAGCCGCTGGCCGAACCCTGCGCCAGCATGATTTCGCCAAAATCCTGCAAACCCGGATCGTCGGGGTGGCCCAGATTGCCGACCCGCGAAGCAACGATGCGCGCATCGTTGGCGCCCGTGAAATGCAGGAACTGGTCTATCTGATGCGATGCCACATCGACGAGGATTCCGCCATAAGCCTGGGAATCGAAGAACCATGCGGGCCGCAGATGGCGATTGAGACGATGCGGGCCAAGACCAATGGTTTGCAGCACGCGCCCTATGGTGCCGCTGCGCACCAGTTCAGTTGCCGTGGTGACGGCGCGCACTTCAAAACGCTCGGTAAAGTTGACCGAGAAAATCCGCCCGGTTTCACGCTGTACGCGCTGGACCTCGGCCAGTTGCTCGAACGTGGTCACACCCGGCTTGTCGGCCATGAAGTCCTTGCCATGACGCATGGCTTCGATGGCCAGTCCGGCGCGTTGGCAGGGTATTGCGGCGCAGGTGATCAGATGGATGCTTGTATCTTCAAGCAACTGGCGGCGATCGGCGACACGGGCAATGGTCGGAAAACGTTCGCCAAAACCCTGCAGCGTGCGCACATCCCCATCGAGGGTCCAGTACCCCGCACACTCGGCACCGATATTGAGCAGACTGCTGACCTGATCGTAGATGTGACGGTGATCAATGCCGATCACTCCGAATCGTAGTTTTGGGAAATCACCCATGCGCTTCGTTTTCATGAAAAAGAAATTTCTGCGAATTATTCAAAATATAACCGGCACCCTTCTACAGCCTGATGCGCCTACCCTCCTCCGCTGACCAGTAGGCCGCGTAGATGGCCTGGATGGTGGCAAAGGCCAGATCAACATCGGCCAGCGGCTGGCGACCGTGCGCCACGCACTCCATGAAGTGCTGAATTTCCTGGATATATCCCCGGGTCCACTCCTCTTCAAGGCAGACGAACTGCCAGCCGGTCTTGCGATCGACCTTCTCGGTGATGTAGACGTCAGACAGTTTTTCTTCATCCGTCAGATAGGTGACCATCCCCGTATTGGGACACATGTTGGCGTTGAGAATGCCCCCGGTGGTATAGGTTTCGACCAGATTGCGCACCCCGCCAAGAATCATGTCTCCGGCGAAAACCGTACTCTTGGTCCCGTCGGTAAAGCTCAGGTTCATCATGGCCCAGTCTTCGACATCAAGCGGATGCGAAAGAATGTATTGGTGATCCTGCGGCGAAAGCGTATCGCCAAGTGTGCCGACATCCGCCGTGACATCGGCGATGCCGATTGTTTCGCCGCGAGCCTTGGCTTCAACCTGCTTCAGATAGAGCACGGCGGACAGCGGGTGGCATCCCTGGCGGATCAGTGCGCCGCCACCGGACATGTCCCAGCGGGCGGCATGATCGGCATGAGAGCCACTGTGGCTCTCTTCGCCCTTCATGAAGAGGATCTTGTCTTTGGTCTTGCGCAGGATCTCGGCGCTCTTGGCAATGGCCGGCGCATAGACCCAGTTTTCCGCATACATGAATAGCTGGCCGCTGGCGGCCATCCGCCTACTCGTCTCGGACATCTCTTCCATGACCCGCTCGTACATCAGGGCCTTGGATAATTTCTGCCCAACCGGCGCGGGATCGCCTGGACGTCCAAAATAACCGGTGAATGGTTTTTCGCAGATGACATGCCGCCCCGATTCCATTGCTTCGATGATCATAGGCGCATGCAGAACGGCCGGTGTACAGATGTCGATCACATCAATGTCGGGATCGGCCAACAGTTCCCTGATGTGGCCGTAAACTTTGGGAATATGGTGTCTTTTTGCATAGTCCACCACACGCTCGTCGGGAGACACCACAGCAGCAACGGATGCAGCAACGCCATAGACCCGGCGGTAGGCATGCATGTGCAACTCGGACACGAAGCCGCAGCCGACCAGACCCACACGAACAGTTTTCATCAGGCGGCCTCTATTCCTTCAGTTCGGAGTGCACCAGCCACTTCCGCAACCAGCCGAATGCGTTCAATTGGGAAAGCGCCATGAGGATGATGGCTGTGGCAAAAATCAGGCTGATCGGGCGGGTGAAAAATGGCGACGGATCACCTGAAGAGAGTACCAACGCCCGGCGCAGACTGTTGTCCGCCATCGGGCCGAGGATGATGCCCAGGAGAAATGGTGCCGCCGGGTAGGACATTTCACGTAACAGCAAACCGACCAGACCGAATACGAAGACCAGATAGATGTCAAAGATACTGTTGCTGATGACGAAGGCGCCAACCGTGCAAAGCACATAGACAATGGGCATCAGGATTGTGCTCTTTACCGCCAGAATCTTGACCGTGACTTTGGAAACCAGCAGGGCGAGAAAAACCATGGCGATGGCACTGATGGCCATATAGACGCTGATATCAATGACAAAACCAGGCGATTCACTCATCAGCAGCGGGCCGGGGCGCAAGCCATGCAGCCAGAGCGCAGCCAGGAGCACTGCGGCCGGAGCACTGCCGGGAACCGCCAGAGACAGAACAGGAATGAGCGCGCCGCCAATGCAGGCGTTGTTGCCGGTTTCTGCGGCAACGACGCCTTCGTAAGCCCCTTTGCCGAATATCTCCGGCGTTTTGCTGGATTTTTTTTCCGCCCAGTACGACAGCCAGCCGGCAACGTCTTCGCCGACGCCGGGAATAATCCCGACAGCCACACCGATCGCTGAAGACCGGATGATGTTCAGCTTATTCCTCAACATAATTCCGAATCCTTTCTTGAATTCGAGAGATGAGGTTTTGATTTGCGCACGGGCTGTGCTTGATACCAGTCCGTAAATGATTTCCGGGAACCCGAACAAACCGATCATCACCGGAATCAGGGGAATGCCCGACATCAGATTAATCTCACCAAACGTGAACCGGGGGTAGGCATTCATGCCATCCATGCCGATCTGCGAGACGATCAATCCAAGAATCCCGGAGATCCACCCTTTGAGCGGGTCTGTTCCGGCGGTCAGTTGGCCGCAGATCATGACGCCGAACAGGGCGAGCAGGAAGAATTCAAAGGCACCGAATTTCAAGGCCAGCAAGGCGAGTGGAGGAGTCAGCAGCAGAATGCACAGCGTGCCGGTTAGAGTTCCGATGCAGGACGATGCGGTAGCGATAAAAATGCCCAAGCCGCCTTCGCCACGCTGACCAATGGGGAAGCCATCCACCGCTGTTGCCGCAGAGGCCGGTGTTCCGGGAATGTTCATCAGAATGGCCGACTGGCAGCCGCCCGAAATGGCGCCAACATAAACCGCAACCAGTGAGAGGATGGCTACCTCGTTCGATAGCTTGTAGGTCAGTCCGGTGAGCAAAGCGACGGCCATTGTTGCCGTAAGCCCGGGAAGCATGCCGACGATCAATCCGAAGAAAACTGATAAAACCATCGTGAAAATACTCATGGGCTGCACGACAAACTGCAAAACGCCCAGAAAATATTGCCAATCCATAATTAATTTCCCTTTTTATGGCAGCGGAACGTGGAAGATCATCTGGAAAACGCCGTAGATGCTCCCGACCACGAGGGCTGTAATCAATACGCTTTTAACTATGGACACGGCTTTCAGGATGGTCATGAGAGAAATCATGAAAATCGAGGTGGACATCCAGAACGGCAGCCTAGGTACCAGAGCGAATGTATAGATCGCCAGAATCACTCCCCCCAGAAGCATCTCCCGGGACAGCTTTGATTTTGTGAAGCAGCCAAACCATGCCGTAAAATCCGTAAAATTCTTGCCAATGCCATTCAGCCGGATGCTGCGCTTGAACAACAGGAAACTTGTAAACAGAAGCAATATGGCCAGCAACATGGGAAGCATGCCGGGGGATGCATAGATTTCACCACCAACGTCAATCCATATGCGGTAACAATCAACAATCATGACCAGCGACAAGAGCATGAGAGCGATACTGGTAATAAAATCAAAATGGGTATGTTTTTCCACGCCCCGACTCCTTATGATGAAAGAAGCCGCCGACAATCGAAAATGGTATCAATCGCTTGCCGGCGGCTGATTTACTGTCTATTGGTTAAGTTACTTCACCTTCGGAATGCCGAGAGTCTCGGGAGAGGTCTTGGCTTGGCCGGCATCAAACAACGTCCAGGAAACGATTGACAAGAGTTTTGCCACGTGAGCCTGGGCTTCGTTGCCACTGAGCGCCAAGATGATCGAACCCTTTTCCGCAGCAAACTTCTTGACGGTTTCGCTCTGCACCGCAATCTTGAATGCGGCATCAATCGCTTGCACGACATTGGCCGGCGTGTCTTTTGGAACCATGATGCCAAAGGACTCACCCATCGGCAGGAAAGGTTTGGTTGCTGGCACCGAGTCGGTAATCGCCGGGATATCAGCAGCGCCGGACAGCTTGAACGGCTTGTCCATCAGAACGGCCAGTGCATTCATCTTGCCGGCACGTATGTGATCGACCATTTCCATCAGCAGTTGGGGAACAATGTCGACTTCACCGGACAGGCCGCCCACAATGGCTGGCGCACCCCCCTGATAGGCAATATGCTTGTAATTCAGTTTGGTCCCCATTTTCAGGACTTCTGAACCCATGTAGCCACCGCTACCGACACCCGCCGTGCCAAAGGTTATTTCACCCGGTTTGGCTTTCAGGGCGGCGAGCAGATCAGCCATGGTCTTGTATTTGGCATCCGGCCCACCCTTAGTCACGATAGCGTTGGGCGAGTAGGTGGCGATCCAGAAATGCCAGTCTTTGTGATCCTTATAAAGGCCTTCGGTAAAACCTCGGACAGGATAGGACGCAAATGCCAGCAGGCCGTTCGCCGAAATGGTGTAGCCATTATGCGGTTTGTTCCACACGGCGATGGTGCCTATTGAACCGCTGGCACCCGGCTGGTTGATAACGGAAACATTGGTTTTAAGCGCTTTGCCCATTTCTTCGGCCAGCGCACGGGTGGTCAGGTCGGTGCCACCACCAGGCGGGTAAGGTACAACAATCGAAATGTCCTGCGTGGGCCATTTTGCCGGCGCCTGTGCCATGCTCAGTTGTGGCCAAAGACATACCAGGCCGAGGACGCTTGCTGCAGGGATGCTCCAGATCAACTTCTTGCTCATTTTCAACTCCTCCAGATAAAAGTTACGCGCTAGTGATTCAAACGGAACTGCCTACATCCTAAGAACTGATTCGCCTTCTGCTACGGTACAGGTATACAACTGCTTAACCAGATCGACTTCTGGATTTTTTATGTTATTCAGGAGCATGGTCGCCGCAGTGACGGCCATCTGGTGTTCCGGACGCTGGATGCACGTGAGTCGGGGGCGCAAGACACCGGTCCACTCAGGCGTGCCGACCACCACCAGTGAAATGTCTTGCGGCCAGTGAATGTTGTTATCCTGAAAATGCTGTAAAGCGCCTTTGGCTGTGTCGTGCTGCCCGAGCACTGCCGCAGTCACTCCTGCAGCCAGGAACTTCCCGGCCATTCTCCGTCCGGCGGCTTCAGACAGTTCGTCAGTCAGCACAAGTTCCTGATTCGGGCTGACGCCGTATTCACGCAAGGCGGCCCGATAACCATCCACGCGCTCACGAACGTTCGGAATAGGAGAGTCCCATCCTGAGAAAGCGATGCGACGATGTCCTGCCTCAAGTAAATGAGTTGTTGCCAGATAGCCGGACTGGAAATTGTCTTGTCCGACGAAATTATGTGGCGCGAAGCTCTCGGGAAATGAGCGCTCCAGAATGACATAGGGAATCCGGTGTCGTTGCAGCAGTGCGGTATTGTCTTCAGTAGACTGGGCGGGACATAGAATACATCCATCAATCCTCTGAGCTACCAGGCGTTCCAGGATGATGCGCTCCTGCTCGGGGTCTTCGTCGCTGTTGCACAGGGTGACGACATAGCCTTCCTGACGGGCGATAGAAACAATCTCCACGCACATGCGGGTAAAAAATGTATTGCCGAACTGGGCGACGACAACAGCCAGTATTCCCCGGCGTTTCCCCTTGATACTGCTGGCCGCCGCATTTTTTACGTAGCCGATTTCCGCCGCCGCCTGAAGAACGCGTTCACGAAGCTCGGGGCGCAGGTAACGTTCAGCATTGCTGAACACATAGGAAACCGTGGCGATGGAGGTCCCAGCCTTCTTGGCCACATCTTTGATGGTGACGGACCTGCGCGGTTTTTGCGAGCTTGTCATTCGTGATCAGCCTTTGTGGAAAAGTTTCCTTAGTGAGATAAAAACAAGAAGGAAACGTTTACATATTTATTATTAGAAATCCGTCCTGATTTGTCAACACTTGCTTGGCCGCTTGAGAATAGGCATTTTCCCCGCACACATTCCGCACAAGGCATTGGGCCTTCAAGTAAAGCTTAAATAGAAGGGCCGGCAGATGCCGGCCCTTCGGGATGCCCGGATGAATTTGTTATTCCGTTGTTCCCTCGGAACCAGACAGCCGGGCTTCGGCCAGACGTTTTTCGATCCGTTTGTGATTGAAAACTGAGGCGACCATGAAGGCGACGCCGAGAATCATCAAACCAACAGCAATCGGTCGGCTGAAGAGAATGTGCCAATCGCCACCGGACACGACCATCGAGCGCCGCAAGTTGGCCTCAGCCATTGGCCCCAGAATCAGTGCCAGCAGGATCGGCGAAAGCGGGTAGTGATAACGTTGCATGATGTAGCCGACGACACCAAAGCCAATCGTAAGATAGATATCAAATACATTCTGACGCATGGCATACGAGCCGCACAACGAAAGGATGAAAATGACCGGGATGAGGATTTCCTTCTGCATGCCGATGACTCTGGCAAAAAAGCGCACTCCGACTGCACCGACGATCAACATGGCTACATTGGCTACGATCATTGCCGCGAACACGTTATAAACAACATCCATGTGCTCCTTGTAGAGCAGCGGACCGGGTTGCAGCCCCTGAACGATGAACGCACCTAGCAAAACGGCTGTTACCGAGTCACCCGGAACGCCAAGCGACAAGAGCGGAATCATCGCTCCACCGGAACAGGCGTTGTTGGCAGATTCAGTTGCCGCAACGCCTTCGACCAGACCGGTGCCAAATTTCTCGGGATGATTCGATGAGCGCTTGGCTTCGGCATAGGAGACAAAGGCCGCAATGTCGCCGCCGGCACCCGGAATTGCGCCCACCGTTGTGCCGATCAGGCTTGATTTCAGGATATTTGGCATTGAGGTCTTGATATCTGCCCAGCTTGGTAAATATTGTCCGATTTTTGCCTGAATCTTTTCAGTTACACCCATCTTCTCGATATTGGAAAAAAGCTCGGCAACAGCGAAAAGGCCGATCAGAGTCGGAATGAACGCCGGTCCTTCCATCAGATCCATTTGACCGTAGATGAAACGTGGAAAGCCGGAGATCGGGTCCATGCCTATGGTGGAAAGGAGCAAACCGAAAAGACCGGCCATGACGCCTTTGATGATCGAGGTACCGGAAATCGAAATGATGACTGAAAGGCCGAAGAGTGCCAGCGCAAAATATTCGACATAGCTGAATTCGAGCGCTACGCCAGCCACGTATGGCGAAAGGAAGGTCATGATCAGCGCACCGATCATGCCCCCGGTGAATGAGGCAAATAGCGCCATGGCCAGAGCCCGCCCCGCTTCGCCGCGTTGCCCCATGGGATAACCTTCCAGCACCGTAGCCGCTGCAGCCGGTGTGCCCGGAGTGCGAATGAGAATGGCAGAAATCGAGCCGCCATACATGCCACCGCAGTAGATGCCCAGTAACATTCCCAGACTTTCGACCGGCGGACGGCCAAAAGTGAAGGGCACCAGGAGTGCTACGCCCATGGTCGCCGTCAGCCCCGGCAAAGCGCCAATGGTAATGCCACCCGTCACGCCAATAAAAATCATCAGCATTACATGCCAGTCGAGCATGACGTTGCCAAAGCTGTGGTAAAGAAGTCCGAAATCGAAATCCATTAAATTTTCTTTCAGAAGTGGTCAAGCAGGCTCACATGAGGCCGTCCAGGATTCCCATCGGCATCGAGAGCATGAGCAGCTTGGCAAAAATCGCCCAGACACCGAATGTCGTCGCCAAAGCAACAATGGCGATCTGTTTCGGATCGCGTTTACCCAGCAGAACCATGATGCCGCCAACGAGCATGATGGTCGTAAGCGGATACCCCAGCGAGTTAAACAGGAGAGCATAGGCAAAGATTGCGGCCAGTGAAATCAGCGAACGTTGAATGCCCTTGTCCTTGAAACTGATCGATTCCGACTCGCCCTTTGCGCGTCCCAGAAATGCATAAATGATCAGAATGGCGCTGAAAAAGATCAGGCCGATGGCCAAAGCATCCGGAAAGTAGCTGGGGCCGATTTTCATGATGTGATCGGCCGGCATTTTGGAGCCTTCGTAAAGCACATAAGTGCCCAGTACAATGCCCGAGCCACCACCGATAAAATCCGCAATTTTCATTATTTCCCCTGAATCAGGCGCACGTAGTTTTGAAACACTGTTCCGTTACCAAGCAAAGAGGCAAGCCGCATATACGGATTGCCTCTTTGCTCTTGCAGTTACGGTGTATTACTTCTTGGCCAGACCAAGGCCCTTCATCACGGCTTCGACATCCTTGTAGTTCTGGTCGAGGAATTTGGAGAATTCAGCGCTGTCCTGATAGGCCAGATTGAGCGAGGCCTTGGCGGCGAGTTCCTTGAATGACGGAGTGTCCATGGCCTTCTTGAATGCATCGGTCAGCTTGGCTTTCACCGCAGGCGGTACTCCTTTCGGCAATCCCAGGCCACGCCAGGTATAGAACTGCACATCCACGCCCTGCTCCTTGAAAGTCGGAACCTCCGGGAATATCTTGTCACGATCAGCCGACATCACGCCGAGGATCTTCAGGTTGCCGGCTTGTACCTGGCCACGCACTTCCGCAACCGACACGGCAACGCCTGTGAGGTGACCGCCAACCAGGGATGTCACCGCTGGCGCGGCACCGTCAAAAGGAACATGCTTGATCTGAATGCCGGTCTTCTCGGCGACCAGACCGGCAGCGATATGCCATACGGAACCCGGTGCGGAATTGCCGATGGTGATTTCTTGCGGATGCGCCTTGGCGTAATCAACAAACCCTCTCACCGTGTTATACGGAGCATCTTTCTTTACGGTCAGAGCGGCCGGATCCGAGTTGATCCGCATCATCGGATCAAAGTCCTTCCAGGTAAAAGGTACCAAGCCCTGGGGCGGCAGCGAATTGAGTTCAAAGGTAATCATGCCGACCGTGTAGCCGTCCGGCTTGGCCGCACGAATAGCGTTGTGACCAATGGCGCCAGCTCCGCCAGTCTGGTTAACAACGTTAATGCTCTGCCCAAGAAACTTTTCAGCTTCCTTGGAAAGCGCGCGAAGCAGTACGTCGGTTCCACCGCCCGGAGCCCACGGGCAAATGACAGTAACCGGTTTTTCCGGGAAAGCGGCCATGGCCGGAGCCGAAAAGACGCTGGCAACCATTGTTACAATACCAACAAGCATTGTTCTGCGTTTCATGGGTCGAACTCCTTAATATTGCTGCTGTTTTCGGAATGAGGTGCGCTGCTGAAGACGGTTGAAGGAGGCCCGTCTGCGCGTGCACTGGCGGACACTTTATGCTCTACCGACATAGCCGTCAAGACTATTCGCGGTAAAGTTGTCAGGCCAAATTGGTAACTAATGTCGCAGACTCGGGAACTCGCCGGCAATGGAACTTGGGTGATTGAGAGATACAATCGGATTGATGAAGATTAAACGTCTTGCTGATGGTCGCAGGCTCTGGCTCGTGTTGCTTGCGCTGGCGGCCTGCCTGGTTGCCGAAGCCCTGCTGCGTGGCGGCGTACTCAACCCCGTGGATCAGCGTCTGCAGGATTTCTGGTTTCAATGGCAGGGCAAAAGAGCCGAGGTCAGGCATGTCGCCATCGTGGCGCTTGACGAAGATACTCTGGCCGCGTATCCGGACGATCCGATGGTTTTCTGGACAGACCGGCTGGCCGTTGCCGTTGCCCGTTTGCGCGCCGTGGGAGTTAGCGCAGTCGGACTCGACATGCTGCTCAGCATCAGTCCCGAGCGCTGGCTGAGCAAACTGGGGGGCAAACTTCAAAAGGCGGCGCGCGATTATGATCGCCCCTTCCGCGAACAGATCAATAGCGGTCAATTGGTTCTGGTATCGACGCGTTCCGGTTCGGGCGCACGCGAATCGGATTATCTGCTGCCAAGCCCGGATTATCTTCTGGCGCTTCCCAACTTCGATATCACCGGTCACGTGGCTTTGGCCGATCTGTTCGATGAAGGGGATGGCGTCATTCGCAGCTATCTGGTGGCTCCCGTGGCAGAGGCCGAGCGTAAACCGCTCGCCGGCAGCGTACCGGTACTCGGCCTGCCGTCACTGCTTGCGGTTCGCGCGAGCGGACTGAATCCGCAGGCGACGAACTGGACCCTCGGCGGGCGTGAGGTGGCACGCGAACAGCCCCCGGAACCGATTCCCTACATCGGACCACCCGGTTCATTCCCGCGTGTTTCACTCAAGCGCCTGCTGGCTGCCGAGGCGTTGCATGACCCGGATGTCCTGGTCCTGCGCGGCAAGACGGTGCTCATCGGCGCAACTGCCGCCGGCCTTAATGATGAGCATTTCACGCCCTATGCGACACGACTGTTTTCCGGGCGTGGCAACCTG
Organism: Accumulibacter sp.; assembly: GCA_020049495.1. Classification (GTDB taxonomy): domain Bacteria; phylum Pseudomonadota; class Gammaproteobacteria; order Burkholderiales; family Rhodocyclaceae; genus Propionivibrio. The sequence goes on along the minus strand of JAIFKU010000067.1, from coordinate 1,582 downwards.
ATGAGCGGCGTCGAGGCACATGCCAATGTGCTCGAATCGCTGCTTTCCGGAGAACGGATGCAGCCGATGAGTGCAGCCTTGCGCATGCTTACCCTGCTCCTCCTGACGGGCATCGCTACGCTCGCCTTTGTGGCGCTTCCGGTCTGGGCCGGGGGGGTGCTCTGGCTGGCCAGTGTGCTGCTGCTGGCGGCTGGCGGATTCATGGCTTTCCGCTTTGGCGTACTGGTGCCGGTCGCGGCCTATGCGCTGGCCATGGCGCTCGCCCTGCTCAGTGTGTTGGGCTGGCGCCTGACCGGCGAAGAGCGGGAGCGAACTCGTGTGCGTCAGATGTTCGGTCGCTATGTTTCGGATCAGGTGGTCGAAGCCTTGCTGAAATCGGGAAAGCGCCCGGAACTTGGTGGCCAGTCACAGGCCATGACGGTTCTGTTTTCGGATATCCGCAACTTCACGACGATCAGCGAACGGCTTAACGCCAAGGAAGTCGTTGAAATGCTGAACACTTATTTCGAGCAGGCCTGCGCGCCATTACTGGCCGAAGGGGGCAGCATCGACAAGTTTATCGGCGATGCCATCATGGTCGAATTCGGCTCACCATTGCCTCTGGCTGATCATGCCATTCGCGGCGTGCGCGCAGCGATTGCACTGCGGGCGGTTGCCGAGACGTTCTCCCTGTGGATGGAGCAGCGCTTTCCCGGTCGCGATCTGCCGAAGTTTGCCGTGGGCATAGGACTACACAGCGGCGAGGCCGTTATCGGCAATATCGGATCGCCGACGCGCATGGAGTTCACGGCCATTGGCGATACCGTCAATCTGGCCTCCCGGCTGGAAGGGATGACAAAAGAGATCGGCTGCGTTATCTTGGCTAGCGAGGCCACGATTGTCGAGGCGGGTCAGAGCGTCGTTTGCGGGCGCTGCGAACTTATCCGGGTTAAAGGTCGCGAAGAAGCGGTTCGTGTTTTTGAAGTGTTGAAGGCAGCTTAGCGGGGAGCAGGAAAATGCGTATATCAGGATGCTTCGGAGCAGCGATACTGGCGCTCGTATCTTTAGCTACCACGGCCAGCGAAGTCGGGCTGGTAACTGCGGTTTCAGGCAAGGTCAAGTGGCAGGAAGCGAAGGCGGTGGCCAGCGAACTCAAACCCTTCGTCAAGGTGAGGGAGGGTGACCGTTTGATGCTGGAAGGGGCTGCACGCCTGCAGGTGGTCTATTTTGAGGGCGGGCGTCAGGAAACCTGGCTAGGTGCGGGAGCGCTTGAGGTCGGCAATGACTCGAGCCGGACGCTGAAAGGCAGTCTGCAGCCCGAGGTCAAAACGCTGCCGCAAATTCTCGTCAAGCAACTGTCCAAGACCCCGTCCCTCGACAGCAACGTCAAGTCCGGCATGATCCGGATGCGCTCGATTCCATCGCACGACCGGCTGGAAGCGGCTGAAAAGAACTACGCAGAGCTGCGCAAACAGGCCGAACCCGGAGACCGGAATCCGGAGCTGTACCTGCTGGCCAGCTATTTTGAACTGGACGAATTCGACAAGCTTGTGGCCATGCTCGGCCAGATGAACGACAAGGCACCCAAAGACCCGGAACTGAC
>JAIFKU010000038.1 GCA_020049495.1 Accumulibacter sp. | reverse complement strand
AAGCACGTCCTCGCAGGTATCGCTCCACCTCCTGCGTATCGGCTTCTCAAAAATAATGCAGTTGGAATTTGGTAACTACGGTTTTTAGGTTCATTGCAGTTTGAAGCGGAATTTAAAACCCGGTTATGGAGAGTCAAAATGAGCGGTTCCGAGATCCAAATAGCAGAAGAGCAAAACGATAAAAACACTGTCGCAGGAAGATCTACCCACGAGTTACTCAACGCTACTCAGACCATTGAAAGGCCAAACGACAAACAGTTACTGGATGCACTATGGCGCACCCCCAATCAATACCATCAGATTGGTGTATTGGATGCGAAGAGCAACAAATTTAATCACCTTCAAGTCAAGGACGCTGCTGAAGCTATCGCGCAAGCATTCGCTCTATCCAGGGCTGGGAAAAACACCTATTTTGCGTGTGCCGAGTATCTAAGCTCGGACAACCGCACTGCCGCAAACGTCATCGGCGCATGGGCTTTCTGGGTAGATATCGACGTTGGGCCAGATAAGGCTGCAAAAGGTTACGTAACCATCGAGGATGCGAAAACCGCGCTTTTGGAATTTTGTAAGCGCGCCGGTATTCCTGAACCCACCCATCTGGTTGCAAGCGGCAGCGGCATTCACGCCTATTGGGCGCTGACCTCGTCCCTGGAACGTGAAGCATGGCAACAGTTAGCACAGAAGTTTAAGGGGCTAACTCAGGCATTGGGGCTGCGTGCCGACCCTTCTCGCACTGCTGACATCGCCAGCGTGCTGCGTCCCCCAGGAACGCTGAATTTCAAATACAACCCGCCCAAACCGGTCACGCTCATTCACGCGGCAGAAGGCTTCATCGATACCGAAGTCATGAAGGCTGCCATTGAGGCTGCTTTCGAGAAACATTGCAGCAGCTCGATTGACTTCGATCAGGCGACTGAATCTGTTTCGCCAAGCCCGGTTGCGGTGCCTGTAAGTGATGCCTATATTGAACCGCCCAACCTGTTGCAGTTGGCATCGGCATTGACAGTGCTCGATCCGGACTGCGACGAGAAGACTTGGAAATTTTACAGAATCGGGCCTATGGCCTACGCCGCGCGCGCAATTCCGGAGATACATGACCAGCTAAAAACCATAGCCAGACATTGGAGCAGCGGCGAGTTGCGCGGTATTCCGTCCAAGAAGTGGAACACACCAAGTGGCTACGGCATGTCCGGCAAGCAGATGTTCAACCATGTCTGGAAGCGCTTTCTCACCGACACCTACGCCGGAAAGCGCGTCAGTCTCGGATCGATCTTCTTCCACGCAAAAGAAGCGGGCTGGGACTATACGCAGGACCGTGCCCAGGGCGAAGATGATGGCGCTGAGGGCGAGTTGTGAGCTCCACCAATATCAAGATAGACGATCAGTCGGAGTCGGTGCCGAAAGGCACTGACGCGACGACTGGCGTAACCGGTAAGTCTGCGGCGACGAAACACAGACCGCCGCTCGCGCCATCGACTCTGCTAACCGCCCTGCAGCTCCGCTACGCCCTCGTAAACTTGGACGGGCGGATTTGGGTTCTCGACATCCAAATGCTCTCCGCCAGAACGGGCGAGGGGACTGCACGGAAACTGGTCCTCTCTAACCGCAGCGACGGATATCTGCTGCTACAGCGTCTGGCAAAGGTGCTGGCTCCCGACGCCGATCCGTCATATTCGATCTCGGATTTTTTTATTAGCCCGGAAACCGCCTGTTACGACGGTGTGGAATTCAATCCGGCCGGCACCACAGGAAATCTTCTGAATCTGTGGATCGGACCGACCATTGAGGCCAGGGTGGGGAACTGGCCGCTCATTCAGGCCTTTTTGCTCGACGTGATTTGCAACAGCGACCAGAAGAGTTACGACTACCTGATCGGATTCATCGCCCATGCTTTGCAGCACCCCGAAGAAAAACCCGGCATTCTGATCATTCTGCTCGGCGGCCAGGGTACCGGTAAGGGCACACTGGGTCGCATCCTGCGTCTAATCTGGACCGCGACCTATCTCCAAGTCCACAACATCGACGCGGTAACCGGCAACTTCAATGCGTCTCTTGAGCGTGCCTTCATCGTGTTCATGGACGAAGCCCTGTTTGCCGGTGATCGTAAAGCATCAGATGCGCTCAAGTCGCTGGTGACTGAACCGGTCATCCATATTAACGAAAAGCACCAACCGGCCAGGCAGACGCATAGTTATCACCGCTTCTTTGCCGCCAGCAATGCTGATCATCTCAAGAATACCGAGCGCGACGACCGCCGTGATTTTGCCTTGCGCATATCGGAATCCCGCAAGGGCGATCACGCGTACTGGCAGGAGCTGAATGTCGAGATCGAACAGGGCGGTGTCGCGGCCATGGTTCACGACCTGCTGACGATGGACCTGTCGGGGTTCAATGTTCGCGATAAGCCGAATACGAACGAGCTGCTTGAGCAGAAGCTACAGAGTCTCGGCCCCATTGCCCGCTGGTGGCACGACTGCCTGGACGGTGGCGGGCTGACAGGTGAAGGCGGCTGGGCTGACTTCATTGCCACCGATGCCGCCGTCAAGGGCGTCGTCGAGTTGGCAGGCGGGAGGCTATACAAGAAGCCTTCTCCGGCCGATGTGGTTCAGGCGCTGCTGAAGCTATGCCCGAGTGCGACCAAGGTGCAACAGCAGGACAACCTTAAACGTCACAGGGGGCTTTCTTTGCCGCCTCTGCAGCAGGCCCGCGCAGAGTTCGAGGCTTACATCGGCGGTGCGATCAGTTGGGACTCCGATCAATCTTTGAAGGGCAGTGACTCAGTACCGGACGCGACTAACGGGGAGGCGGAATTTTGACAACCGCTACCATCAATCCCGGCCCGGCATCGGTCGCCAGCGCACGGGACGCACGGGGGTCGCTCGGCTGGCCGTGCGCCAGAGTTCCTTGGGCCGCATGGGTCTTGGCCAAACGCACGGGCTGCACGTCACTTTTTTTATGAGCAACAGTGGTCGCAGCAACGGCAGCTTTTATCCAGCCCGCCCTTACGAAGAAGTCGAAAAGCCCGTGCGTGCCGTGCGTTTCCCAGTGTTCCATGCCGGGCATGACGTTGTGGCGAACGGACGGGCGTGCGTGGTACGTGCGAACGGGGTCGTGCCGTCACAGCGCCACCGCCGGGGGCACTCAACAATGTCCCGTACGGGGCCGCCACGAGGCAGCAACGGCGCAGCCATCACCGTCCCATACTGCCATCCGAACGACCCGCGCTGGACGTGCCTTCTGCTGCAACATCAGTTTCCAAGTCAATCCCTGTGCCCGTCATCAAGGTCGCACCGCTATACCAATTCTCAATTCAGGAGCAACAGTCATGCGCCAATTCAATACGCCAACTTCACCGGACATGCCTGCTGAACAGGACATCCTCTCGCTACTCATCGGCGCCATTTTCATTAAGGGGAAATACAATGCCGAACGTTAATTTGGACGCTCTGTTCGTCCGCACAGCGGTCTGTCCTCCGGGAAAGGGCAAGATCGACTACTACGACAATTCCATCACCGGCTTCATCCTTGAGGCCAGAGGCTCAGGCGGAATGACGTACCATCTGCGTTACCGTGACGCGCATGGCAAGCAGCGACAGCACAAGATCGGCGATGCAAAGTCCATCAGCTTCGACAAGGCCAGAACGGCTGCCGAAAAGTTACGGTCGCGGGTCGTCCTCGGCGAAGATCCCGCTGAAGAGAAGAAAATTCTGCGCACGATTCCGACGATCGCAGAGCTTTACGCGGACACCTACCTGCCGCATCTGCAAACGACACGCCGGAACATGGGCTCGGACCTGAGTTTCTGGAAAACTCATCTGCTGCCCAAATTCGGCCATAAGCATCTCGATGAACTGACGCAACAGGAGGTGATCAACGCCCAGCAGTCCATGCGCAAGGCCGGCTACGCGGAAGGAACGGCGAACAAGTGGATTGTGCAGATTCGCTACATGTACAACGTAGCGAAAAAGCTGGGCATCCCCGGTTCAGACTTCAATCCCGGCACGGACATCAAGCAATTTACCGTTGAAGGCAGGGAACGCTTCCTGAACTCTGACGAAACGGAACGACTGAGGGAGGCCGTCGAAAAGAGCGAGAACACGCAACTGAAGTACATTGTCACCTTGTTGCTGATGCTGGGTTGCCGCAAACGCGAATTGCTCGATTCCAAATGGGAGCATTTCGATCTGGATCGTCGAGGCTGGCGGATTCCGATATCGAAGTCGGGCAAGGCACGTCATGTTCAGTTGTCTGCGTCTGCCGTCGCGGTCCTTGCTCAACTTCCTCGCTGGGATGGCTGTCCCTATGTCATCCCGAATCCGAAGACTCGTTTGCCGTACACAGGCATTCACGTTTCTTGGGATACGGCACGCAAGAGGGCAGGGTTACCTGATGTTCGGATGCATGATCTACGGCATTCGTTCGCCAGCAATCTGGTCAATGCGGGCGTCTCGCTTTTTGTGGTCAGCAAGGCTCTCGGGCATACCAACACGTTGATGACGCAGCGCTACTCTCACCTCTCGGACGAAACCATGTTCGCGGCGGCGGATGCAGCGGCCAATGCCATGGGGCCAAATTGGACCGATGCAAAACAGTCCCCTGCACAGGAGCAAACTCGTTAAAATCTCTTTTCACGCACCCGCCCAGTTGGCCTGATCCGCTGGGTTGGGTGGTTGGTGGGAAGATTTCGGCGACTTGATCTAGTGAAGGGGTTTTCAACTTTCAAAAATCACCCCGGCATACTTTCTGAAGTTGGGTAGGCGGTGGGTAACGTCGAAACGAGGGCTACAATTTCGCTGAACACCTTGCTACGACTGGGTTTATCGGAAGGTTTAGAAGAGATTCCATGAACCAGTCGAGGCTGGTTCTGGAGATCTGCAAGCGGCTCGGGCTTTAAGCGCTTTCAACCGGTATTGGGAAATTGACTGCTCAGTGTCGCGACACAAACCAGACCCCGGTCAGCACCAGAGCGGCTCCCGCCGTTTGCACCAATGACAAAGGCTCGCCTAACAGCCACCAGCCGAAAAAAATGGTCAGTACCGGCCCCAATGTGCCGATCAGAACGGTTCTCGACGGGCCGATCCGGCGGATGGCCGCCGACAGCATGAATACGGGCAGCACCGTCGAAAACACGGCCATGGTAATTCCGTAGGCGTAAATCGACACCGGCTGGATGTATGCAGAAAGCGGTTTCATGATGAAAAAATGCAGTTGCGTGGCCGCCGTTGAAAAAATCATGGCCATCGCTGTAAAGCGTGCCGATCCAAGGCGCTGAATCATCGGCGCGCTGCCTGTCAGATAGAAGGCGTAGGTCAGGGATGAGCCGAAGACAAACATCGCGCCAATCAATACGGCAGTTGTATCTCCCGAAAACTTGAGGTCGTGCACAAAGGCCAGCCCGATCCCCGTGTAAGACAGGATCAAGGCTGTCAGCTCACGGCGTTCAAGCGACTTGCCCTGAAACAGCACGGCGATCAACAGGGTCAGAGTCGGATAGGTAAACAAGATCAGGCGTTCAAGTCCGGCCGAGATGTATTGCAGCCCGATGAAATCGAGAATGCTCGCGCCATAGTACCCGACCAGGCCGAGCACGAGCAGGACTGACCAGTCCCGCCGGGTCAGCGGCGGGGCCGATCGACTCGACTGAAAGCCGACCCAGACAAAAACCGGCAGGGAAAACACCATGCGCAGCGACATCATGGTTATGGCGTCGACCGGCACGGCTTGCGGTACCGCATAGGCCAGCTTGATCAGAATCGCCTTGATCGAGAAACCAAGTGCCGCAAGGATGGCAAGGGCAACGCCGAGGCGTTCTGCGGAAAGAAATCGTAAGGGCATATGCGTAGAGCTTATTGAATTCCGGTGTGTCCTGGCGTCAACAGGGATCGGCTGAAGCGCCGAAGGCTGGCCGACGAATTGTTTATTCGCGAACGAACTGATGCAATTGTTCCAGCCAGCCGTCAAATCCTGCTTTCAGTGCAGCCGGCAAGCGCGCATGCCATTCAGGCTGCTTGCGCTCGATCTCTCTGGACAGCGCCTTGAATTGCCATTCCAGCTCGTCGAGCAGTACCGTCAGCTCCATGCCTGTTTCTGGATTGTCATTTCCCGCCATCGCAAGAGCGTCGCCAAGCCGACAAGGATCGAAGCCGATTTCGATCACCATCCTGCGCATGCCGTCAACCCGTTCGACGAGAAAGGAGAGGGGCTCGGCATTGCTCGACGAGAGTGTCTTGCGCAATACAATCCAGCCTTCGAACACTATCCCGACCTGGGCGAGACGGGTCATCACTTGAACTTCGTCCGGCATTTGTGCGGAGGGCGGTTGCGCATCACTGAACAACTGGCCGATCAGCGCAATCGCCCGAACATCATATTTCTTGCCGTTCAGGCGCAATTTCATATTGATCCGTTTGTCGGCACCTTGCTTTTCCAGGAGCGAGGCAGCGACTTCAGAAACGGCCAGGTAGCGCGAAATCACAGTGATCTGCTCACCTGGCAGGCGATAGGGATAACCGCTGCCGTCGAGCCGCTCATGGTGTTGCAGTACGGCATTGGCAGTTCCCTTGGGAAGGTCCGGAAAATCGCGCAATATCAGGAAGCCGGTAATGGGATGCACGTAAAGATGGCGGCGCTCCTCGCTGGTCATGTGATGCTCGGTTGCGAGAATGGCCGGATCGATGCACAACTCGCCGACGTCATGAAACACACTGGCCAGGGCTAATGCCTGAAGTTCTTCGCGCGGCAGATGAGCACGAATGCCCAGTACGGTGGATATCATTGCCGCGATCAGCCCGTGCTGGAAGAGTTTCGGCCGATCTTCCTGCATCACGGAGAGTTTTAAGGCCAAGGCTGCTGGAATGTTCAGATCACCGAAAAGGGCAAACAACTGCTCACGCAAGTCGGGCTGGCCAAGTACCGGGGAAAGTGAAGGCACCCGGCCCGCTTGATCATGGATCAGTGCCGCCAGCCTTACCGAATCCAGCGCGTCGGCAAGGCTGAGCGATTGCTCGATCGGCCTGAGCAGCTTGTGCGCAACGAGTCTGTCGTAGAAGCCCCCGGAGAGGCGCGCACCGTTACTGACCAGCTTCATCCCGTTACTGGCGTAGATATCCTCGCTGGCCAGAATCTCTCGTTTGTCTGCGAGTTCGGTCACCGCCTTGATGAAGGGCGCACTCTCACTGATCGCCTCCCGGGCCAGAAAATCTTGCTCGTTCTTCAGATTTTCCGGAAGGTTCAAGGGATTCATCCTTACTGAAAAGATCCGCTGCTGACAATACCCAGGGACATGGAAATGTCCTCACCCGATGCGGCGATTATCGCACCCTCTCGCCTGAGCGTCACATCGCGCGCCACAAGCTTCACCGGTATTTCAGATGAACTGGTTTCGTCACGCACGGCTGCCGGCATGGAGCAAGTCGATAAATTGCTGGGTAATCGGATTGATGGCCCGGTCACGATGAACGAGGCTGCCCCACGGCGTCAGGGTGTGCGTGAATGAATAGGGGAGTATGCGCAACAGGCCGTGTTCTTCGTAGTGAAAGGCGATGGATTGCGGCATGACAGCGATCATTTCGCTGTGGGCAATCAGGTTGGCAGCGATGAGGATCGACGTAGTTTCGATCAGTCCCAGCGGCAAAGCGGCATGGTGGCTGCCAAATTCCTGTTCTATCATTTCGCGCGAAGGGCTGCCGCGTGGCTGCAGAATCCAGGGGAATGTCAGCAACGATTTGAAATTCAGGTGTTTTTTCCTGATCTGCCGCAGCAGCGGATGATCGCAGGATGCAACGACCGAAATCGTTTCCTCTCCGATCGGGCGGAACAGGCAGTCCTGATTGGCCACGCTGGTGGTTTCGGGCATTCGCCCGATGACCACGTCAAGACTGCCATTGCGCAAAAGTTCGACGAGGCGGTCACTGGTGTCAATGGAAACCTCGATGGACAACAGAGGATAGAGCTTCTTCAAGGCGATCAGTGCATTGCTAAGGCAGGTTGGCGTTGCCACCATGATGCTGCCGACAAACAATTTGCCCGCACTGCCCAGGCGCAACTCGTGCAACTCGCGCCCGAGAGCCGACATGCTGTTGCGCAGTCCGCGAAAGGTGTTCATCACCGCCTGCCCGGCCGGATTCAGTTGCAGGCTTCGCCCTGTCCGATCAAAAAGCGGTTCGCCCAGTGCATTTTCCAGTTCATGCAGCATTTTGGTGGCGGCGGGCTGTGTCATGCCCAGATGCTGGGCCGCCAGACGCAGGGTACGGTACTCATGAATCGCCAGCATCAAGGCGACCTGGCGCATGCGCAGACGATTCAGTAGTTGCGGGATGGAGCTGGATGAGGACATGCCATTAAATTGATAACCCAGAGGAATCAATATATCAAATACTTTCAATATTCGGTGAGCAATTAGCTTGCTATGATCGAATACTTGCTACGAATTGCTCTATCATCACCTGATCTCTTCCGAGAGTTAATGTCGATAGGGCCGCTCGCATTATCGAATTTGATAGCCAGCGCGACATACGTACGAACCAAGCGTATGCAGCGCTGAATTTTTTTAATCAACACTGGAGAAAATCATGAAGGTACTGATCACGGGTGGAGGCGGATTTATCGGCTATCGACTGGCGCAAGCCCTGCTCAAGCGTGGCACCCTGGCTGATGGAGAAGGCAAGCAGGCCAGCATTTCCCAAATCACCCTGCTCGACATCGCCTTCCCGATGCAGGCCGACCCGCGCCTGAAATGCGTGACCGGCGATCTCACCGACAAGGCGCTGCTCGCCGATCTCCTCGGTGGCGATACGGGTTCGGTCTTCCATCTCGCCTCCATTGTCAGTGGCGGCGCCGAAGCCGATTTCGACCTCGGCTACAAGGTAAACCTCGACGGCACGCGCGCACTGCTCGAAACCTGCCGCAAGCAGGCGCGTCCGCCGCGCTATGTTTTTGCCAGCTCGGTGGCCGCTTTCGGCGGTGACCTGCCGCCGGTGCTGGACGATTCGGTCACGCCCAATCCGCAGACCTCCTACGGTGCGCAAAAGGTCTGCTGCGAATATCTCACTACCGATTACAGCCGCAAGGGCTTCATTGACGGGCGTTCGCTCCGACTGCCGACCATTTCGGTGCGTGCCGGCAAGCCCAATCTGGCGGCGTCCTCGTTCGCCAGCGGCATCATCCGCGAACCGCTGGCCGGTGTGGTGTCGCCTTGCCCGGTAAACCCTGAAACCAGTGTCTGGCTGCTCTCGCCCGGCAAGGTAGTTGACGCTTTCATTCATGCCCACGACCTGCCGTCTTCGGCCTGGGGTTTGAATCGCGTACTCAACCTGCCGGGCAACACGTCCTCGGTAAAGCAGATGGTCGATGCCCTGCGCAAGATTGCCGGTGACAAGGTGGCCGATCGCGTGGAATGGAAACCGGATGCACGCATTCAGGGAATCGTCGATTCCTGGCCCGTGCGTTTTACCAACGAGCGTGCGCATAAGCTGGGATTCGTCGCGGACAAGGATGTTGAAACCATCATCCGCGATTACATCACCGATCAGGGCATCAAGGTCTGAACTTTTGGAGAATCAGCAATGACGACAACAAGCAAGCCGCGCAACCGCGATAACTGGCCGATTGCCGCGGCCATGGTGACTTTCCCGGGCACCCTGCCGGACGGCAGTTCGGTGCAGAACCAGTCGGTCGAGGGATGGCGCAAGACTTTGAGCCAGATCGTAGACGCCGGCTTTACCGAACTCGACCCGACCGATAGCTGGTTGTGCCTGGCCGACCTCTCGCCCGAACGTCGGCGCGAGTTCATGGCGCTCACCAAGTCGCTCGGTCTGACCATCCCGGCGATTTCGACCGCGCGACGCAGCGTCATCGACCCCGAGCGCGGCGACGAGCATCTGGCCTACAGCCATCGCCTGCTTGAGACGGCCGCGGAAATCGGCTGCGAAGCCGTTTCCTTCGGATTGTTCGGGCCTTTGACCCCGGCTCAGAAAGCAGAACTCTGGTTCTGGACTGCCGACGGTGTCAAGAATCCCGACGATCCGGTCATCTACCAGAAAGCGGTCTCGCGCATCCGTGAACTCGGCAAGCACGCCGAACAACTCGGGCTCGAAGTTTCGCTCGAAATGTACGAAGACACGTATATCGGCACCGCCGATGGCACGGTGAAATTCCTCAACGACGTCGATGTGCCCTGCGTCGGTGCCAACGCCGACATCGGCAACCTGGTGCGTCTGCATCGCCCGGTCGAGCACTGGCTGTCGATGATCGAGAAGCTCGCCCCCTACCTCAAGTACTGGCACGTCAAGAACTACATGCGTGTCGAGGACAAGGCACAGAACCTCATCGCCTCGTATCCGACGTCGATGGCGCTCGGCATCATCAATTACCGCATCGCCATCCAGAAGGCGATCGATTGCGGCTACAAGAGCGCATTTCTGTGCGAGCACTACGGCGGTGACGGCCTCACGGTTTGTGCCATGAACCGCGACTACATCAGAACCCTCCTGCCCCGTTAAGCATAGGAATTTCAGTAGCCCCAGTCATCTCCGGGTACCGACACTGACCGTGTCGGTACCCGGATCAGCATCCAGCAGCCCGATAAGGAGTGATCGATGAAAACCGTTGCTGCCATTTACACGACGCATTCGATAATTGAGCCGATCAAGGCCATTTTTTCCGAACTCATGCCCGGACAGCGCCTGATCAATATCCTTGACGACAGCCTGATCCCCGATGTCATTGCAGCCGGCAACAATATCACGACAGATGTCAGACGCCGTCTGTTTGCCTACTGCCGTGCCTGCGAGGATATGGGAGCGGATGTCATCCTGAGCACCTGTTCATCAATGGGCGATATCGTTGAACAGATACAGCCCTTCGTGAAGGTGCCTATCCTGAGAATTGACGAACCGATGGTCAGGCAGGCCGTTGAAATGGCTTCTTCGATTGCCGTCCTGGCAACGGCCGAGACCACGATCGTGCCGACCTGCGGCCTGGTACGTTCGGTCGCCGGAAAACTCGGCAAGCCGGTCAGCATTGTCGAGGGGCTGGCCAAAGGGGCTTTGCAGGCCTTGTCCGAAGGCAAGCCTGAAGTGCACGACAACATCCTGCTCCAGGCCGCACTGGCTGTGGCCGACAAGGCGGAGGTCATTGTTCTGGCCCAGGGGTCCATGGCGCGCATGCAGGAAGCCATTGCCAAAGCCACCGGGAAACCGGTGCTTTCAAGCTTGCGTCCAGGCCTGATCGCGGTCAGGACGGTGCTGGAAAACACCCGATAAACGCCAGGCTCAGCCCCGTCAGCGCCAATCCCGCTGGCGGCGGGTGTTCAGTAATCACTGCGAACGGAAGGCGGCATTGATCAGATCACTGCCGTCGTCTGTCCATCGGGATGCCAGCCGGCCGGGTTGCAGATCGCTTCTTCAGCATCCTTGATCAGCCCGAGCGAGATGGCGTGCCGCCCGCCTTCGTATTCCGTGGATAGCCACGCCTCCAGAATGTCCAGCGCTTCGAATGTACCGGTGATCTTGCCGCCGAGGCAGAGTATGTTGGAGTCGTTGTGCGCCCGCGTCATTTTTCCCATGAACGTGCTGGTGCACAGTGATGCACGCACGCCGTTGAACTTGTTGGCGATGATACTCATGCCGATCCCGGTCGAGCAGATCAGGATCCCGCGCGAAGCTCGGCCTTCGGAAACGGCAGCCGCGACTTTCTGCGCAAAATACGGATAGCGCACAATCTCGGTTGAATCGGTGCCCACATCATGTACAGCGAATTCCTTCTTCTTCAGGAACTCGACGATCTGCAATTTCAGTTCATAACCACCATGATCGTTGCCGATCCAGATTTCCTGGGCTGCCATCGATATCTCCTTGATTTAATCAGACGCCGACCGGGCTGATCCGCGTGGCCATGAATTCTCCGTTGCCGACAGGCACAAGGCAAGTCGAAAAACCAGGGTCTGCTTTGACCAAAGCAACGAATGGCGCCATTTCCAGGGGGTGCGAAGTGGCGTTATCGACAACAAGCAGCCCACCCGGCCTGAGCACTCGCCTGATGTCGGGCCACCACCCGGGGTATTCCGGGCGCTCGGAATCGAGGAAAATCAGGTCATAGGCGGCATCGTCCTGCCGGGCAAGCACCTGACCTGCCTCGTCCTGAATTTGCACGATGGTTTTCGCCAATCCTGAACAGGAGAAGTTTTTTGCCGCCATCCCGACCTTGAACTCGGAGAGTTCGATGGTCGTGACACGGCCGCCAAGCTCACGCGCTGCACGGGCAAGCCACAGCGTGGAATAACCGTTTGAGGTGCCGATTTCGAGAATCCGTCGTGCGCCGGTGGCATGTACCAGCACGGCCAGGAATTCACCGGTGTCGCGCGTGATATTGAGCATGCGGAGCGGCCGATCGCTGATCGACCGGTCGTTGGCTTGGCCGAATTCTTCCAGTTCGGCCAAAAAATGTTCAAGCGATTGATCCACGTCGATCTCCTGGCACTGGGAATTAAGTGGCGAAATTCATTGAATTCAGGGCTGAATCTGATCGATGACCACCTTGATGCTGCGGCTGCCGGGTTTGAGACCCTTGATGCTGCCGAACAGGTCGCCGCTTGAAGTTTGTGCCTTGCCGGCCTTGGCTACGCGCGCCTCTATGCTGACCGTCTTGAACCCGGAAATCTTCTGCCCTCCGGGTAAGGCCATCGAATCATCAAAACGGAACTGGAGCGGCAAATCGGCGACCTGCGCGCGCACCACGGCAAGCGGCATGCGTGAGCCTTCGTCGGCGCGGGCAAAAATGAACAGCAAATCATCAGGCCTGGCCTGTCCTGCAATCTTGCCGCTGAGGGTAACTTCGCCGCTGATGGCTTCAGGGCTGGCGGCAGTTTTTGTGACGGGTTTGCTGGCAATTTTCCCACCGCTTTGCGCTGTCGTCTCGCGTGCCTTGTCAACGGCGGTTTGAAGTGATTTGGCGTCTTCCGAACCGGGATCAAGTTGCACCAACAGCCGTCCCCAGAAATCGGCAACGGCGGCGAAATCCTTCCGCTCCGTGGCTGCTACGCCAGCCAGGAAAAGAGCTTGCGGTTCGTTTGCGTCAATCTTGAGCGCACGGGCAATCAATTCCCCGGGCTTGCCGTCAAGCCTGCCGCCATTCACCTGGGCGAGGACTTCGGCGTAATCGGCCAGCAGTGAAGGATCGGCGTCGACCAAGGTACCGCCGTGGCTGTAGGCTTCGGCCGACTCGGCATAACGCCCCAATGCCTTGTAGGAGCGGGCCAGCATCACCCAGCCTTTGCTGTCTTCCGGATTGGCCTTGAGCCTGGCGACCAGTTTGTCCAGCAGCTCATCCATCTGCTGAGAGCTCATGCGGGCTTGCGTGTGCATCGGATCAAGCGCCTGCGGATTGCCAAGCAGCGCATAACCGGCCGCGGCCGCCAGCGGGATGGCGAAGAGCATGGCCAGCGCGCTTTTGCGTCCGCCGGATTTTTCCTGAGTTACGGTCTCGGGTTGAACTTCATCGAGCAGGCGACGCTGCAATTCACTCTTGGCCTGCTCGAAATCAGCTTCGGCGAGCGAGCCTTCGTCCCGGTCGCGTTCGAGTTCGCTTAGCTGATCACGAAAGATTTCCAGATTGGCTTCACGGCGGTCAATGGCACGAGCCAGCCTGGGGGAACGCAACAGCGGCGGCAGCAAGATTCCGAGGATGATCAGGAGAAGTAGCGCTGCGGCGAGGATGAAACCGGTCATGGCGGTCATTTCCCGGAGACTTTGACGTTAAGCAGGTGCTCGGCCTGTTGCTGCTCTTTCGCGCTGAGCGGAGTGTCCCTGATGGCCAGGTTACGGCGGCGCAAGTAGAGAACGAGTGCGACCAGCCCGCCGATGAACAGCAGCGCCGGGCCAAACCACAGGAGCAGGGTGGTGCCCTTGAGCGGCGGGCGGTAACGCACAAAGTCGCCATAACGGCTGACCATGAAATCCATGATGTCGTTATCGCTTTTGCCATCGCTGATCAGCGTGCGTATCTCGCGGCGCAGATCGTTGGCCAACTCGGCATTGGATCCGGAAAGTGACTCGTTCTGGCAGACCAGGCAGCGCAATTCCGAGGAAATGGCGACCATGCGCTTTTCAACGGCTTCGTCCTGAGCCAGCGGCGCGGCTTCTTTGGCCTGCAGGGAGAAAGAAAACGAGGCAAGTGCCAGCAGCAGGATGCTTATCCAGACTCTCATCTTGACAACTCCGCAAGCAGCGGCAGGATCTTGCCGGAAAATGCATCAGGACTGATTGGGCCGGTATGTTTCAGCCGGATCACCCCGGCTTTGTCGATGACGTAGGTTTCCGGGACGCCATAGACGCCGTAGTCGATTCCGACGCGGCCGTCGAGATCGAGCACCGAAAGGCTGTAAGGATCGCCATGTTTTCTCAGCCAGGTGCTGGAACGCTCGAGCGCCATTTTCATTTCAGCGTCTGCACTGAGCTTGTCCGAATCGATATTGCTATCCCCGCGCACTTCCTTGTAATTGAGGCCAACCAGCGTCACCATTTTACTTTTCGCCATTTCAACCAGTACCGGGTGCTCCTGACGGCAGGACACGCACCAGGTCGACCAGACGTTGAGCAACCACACCTTGCCCAGCATGTCCTTTGGTGAAAAGGTCTGATCAGGTGCGGCGAGTTTCGCCAGCGAGAACAGCGGCGCCGGTTTTCCGACCAGCGGTGAGGGCACATCACGCGGGTTGAGGTTGAGCCCGACAGTGAGCAGAACGACAAGAACGGCAAAGCCGATCAGAGGCCAGAGAAAACGGTTCATGAAAAGTCCTCAGGCTTTCTGCGCCAGCGTGGCGTTGGCGCTGGTAGCGACGCGTGATTTGATCCGATAGCGACGGTCGCTCATGGCCAGCAGGCCGCCCAGCGCCATCAGCACACAGCCGCCCCAGATCCAGTCAACAAAGGGCTTGTAATAAACGCGCACGGCCCACGCGGCTTCCGGTTTCGCTCGGTCGATGGGTTCGCCAAGCGAAACATAGACGTCGCGCAAGAAACCGGTGTCGATGGCCGCTTCGGTCATCGGCATTCCGGAGGAGGCATAGTTGCGCTTCTCCGGACTCATTTTCCGGATGGCCTTACCGTCCTTCAGCAGATCCACGTCACCGACCAAGGCCACGTAGTTCGGTCCTTTCTGTGCGCCCACGCCGTTGAACCTGAAGCTGTAGCCGCCCACCGAAACGGTATCGCCGACCTCCATTTTCACGTCTTTTTCGGCCTGATAGCCATTGACCATGGCGACGCCGATGACGAAGACGGCAACGCCAAGATGCGCCAGATGCATGCCAAAAAAGCTGCGCGGCTGCTTGCCGGCAGCACGTATGAAAGGCTGGCCGGCACGAGTTGATTGCACGCGCTCGACAAAATTGAGCAGACCACTCAGGACAATCCAGGCAGCCAGAAGCAGGCTCAAGGCCACCAGCGGTTTCCATTCACCGAGCAGGAAGGGCGTCACCAGGCCAACCATGGCGGCGGCGAGAAAGGCCCAGCGCAGGGTACGCGCCAGTTCACCGAAGCTGGCCTGTTTCCAGCGTGCAAACGGGGCGACGCCGATCAGGAACAGTGCCGGAATCATCAGTGGTGCAAAGACGGAATCAAAGTAGGGCGGGCCGACCGACAGCTTGCCGGCGCCAAGTGCGTCGATAAGCAGCGGATAGAGCGTGCCGAGCAGGACCGAAGCACAGGCGACGATCAGCAGCACATTGTTGGTCAGCAGCAGCGATTCGCGCGAGAACAGGCCGAAGCGCCCGCCCAGACCGACCTTGGGGGCACGCCAGGCAAACAGAGCGAGCGAAGAGCCGATCACGGCCACGAGAAAGACGAGAATGAAGATGCCGCGCCGCGGATCGGTGGCAAAGGCATGGACTGAGGTCAGCACGCCGGAACGCACGAGGAAGGTACCGAGCAGCGACAGCGAGAACGCTGAAATCGCCAGCAGCACGGTCCAGTTCTTGAAACTGCCGCGTTTTTCCGTTACCGCCAGCGAATGCACCAGTGCAGTACCCACCAGCCACGGCATGAACGAGGCGTTCTCGACCGGATCCCAGAACCACCAGCCGCCCCAGCCGAGTTCGTAGTAGGCCCACCACGAGCCGAGTGCGATGCCAAGCGTCAGGAAGACCCAGGCGGCGGTGGTCCATGGCCGCGACCAGCGTGCCCAGGCAGCGTCGAGCTGCCCGGAAAGCAGGGCGGAAACGGCAAAGGCATAGGCTACCGAGAAGCCGACATAACCCATGTAGAGCATCGGCGGATGGATGATTAGCCCCGGGTCCTGCAACAGCGGATTAAGGTCGCGACCTTCCTCGGCGCCCGGCAGGAGGCGCTCGAAGGGGTTGGAGGTGAACAGGATGAAGAGCAGGAAGCCGGCGCTGACCAGGCCGAGCACGCCGAGCACACGCGCGATCATAGCCTCGGGAAGCTGCTTCGAGAAGATCGCCACCGCCAGCGTCCACAGCGCCAGCATGATCACCCACAGCAGCAGCGAACCCTCATGCCCGCCCCATACGGCGGCAACACGATACGGCAGCGGCAGCAGGGAATTCGAATGCTGCATCACATACAGAACCGAGAAATCGTTGTGCACGAAAGCCGTGGTCAGGCAGGCAAAAGCGACTGCCAGCAACAAGGCTTGCGCCATGGCGGCCGGTCGTGCCAGGGCGATCCATTGCGGCCGATGCAGATGGGCGCCGATCAGTGGCAGCGTGCCCTGAGCCAGGGCAACGCATAAGGCGACGATCAGTGCGAATTGTCCGAGTTCCGGAATCATGGGCTATCCGTATCCTGTTATTACTGCGTGACTGTCTTGGCTGTTGCGTCGACCGCAGCCTTGTTGGCTGCCGCTCGGGCATGCGCATCACCGACCGCCAGTGCGGCTTCGGGCGGCATATAGTTTTCGTCGTGCTTGGCGAGGACTTCGCTAGCGATGAAAACACCGTCCGCGCCGAGCTTGCCCTGGGCAACCGCGCCTTTGCCTTCCTTGAACAGGTCGGGCAGAATGCCCTTGTAGGCGACGGTCATGTCCTTCTCGGTATCGGTCACGACAAAACGCAGGGTGACGCCGTCGGCTTCGCGCTTGATCGTACCTTCCTTGACCAGGCCGCCAATACGAAACGACTTGCCCTTCGGTGCTTCGCCCGCAGCGACCTGGGTCGGCGAGAAAAAGAACACCAGATTGCTCTGGAACGCGTTGAGAACCAGAGTAACGACCAGACCGAGAATAGCCAGGCCGCTAATGATCAGTGCGATGCGTTTGTGACGTGTTTTCAATTCATGCCTTTAAACAAAAGTCGCACCAGCGACTCGCTAACCTCCCCCGCCCTCCGGGATAACCAGCGACTTGGCTGCCATCTTTTGGCGGCTTAGTCGAATGGCTAGTTGCCCCATCAGAGGGGTCGGGGGTGAGGGAAACTTGCATTGCAATCATTGCCTGTCTTGTCCGGCGAATGGTGTCGTGCGCTCAACGCTTCGATCTGACTTTTCGGCACGAAACTCGCGCTTGAGACGCGCAATAAGCCCCTTGTGACCCTGAATCAGCAGAACCGGTTCCAGGATCATCGTGATGGCCATGACACCGAACGAGCCCCAGACATAAACGCCATGGTTGCCCATAGCCAGAAATTCGGAAAAGCTGTTCCAGAACATGGCTTACTCCTTGCTTGTCAATTCGTCACGCACCCAATCGGTGTGCCGTTCACGTTCCAGTATGATCGTGCGTACGCGCATCAGCGCCACGGCAATGGCGTACATCCAGCACGCTAGCGCACAGAGCAGCATGCCCCAGAGCATGGTCGTGGCCATCGAGGGTGATTTGGTCAGACTGACCGACGAACCCTGATGCAGGGTATTCCACCACTTGACCGAGAAATAGATGATCGGGACGTTGACCACGCCGACCAGCGCCAGGACGGCCCCGGCCTTGTCGGCGCGGCGCGGGTCGTCAATCGCCGACTGCAGCGCGATGAAGCCAACGTAGAGGAAGAGCAGGATCAACTCCGAGGTCAGGCGGGCATCCCATACCCACCAGGTACCCCACATCGGCTTGCCCCACAGTGCGCCTGTCCACAGTGAGAGAAATGCAAAAAGCGCCCCGGTCGGCGCCAGCGCCGTGGCCATCATGCCCGACAGGCGGAAGTTGAAGGCCAGCCCGAGCCCGGCCCAGAAAGCCAGCACCAGATAGATGAACATCGACATCCACGACGCCGGCACGTGCAAAAAGATGATACGGTAACCCTCGCCCTGCTGGGCGTCGGTCGGCGCCACCAGAAAGCCGATGTACAAGCCGGCAATGCCGAAAAGGGCAGCCAGCGCCCAGAACCACGGAATCATCCTGCCGGCGAGCGGATAGAAGGCCTGCGGGCTGGCGAATTTGAACCAGTTGATCAGTTTGTTGCTCATTCCAAAGCTATCCGTAAAGCCGCCGCCGTAGGCCACGGGGCAAAAAACACGCCGGCCAGCGCCAGAGCGCCAAGCAGCGACATATGGGCTTGCGCCCCCAGTCCGGTGACCGTCGCATCAACGGCGCCGGCGCCAAAAATCAGTACCGGAATATACAATGGCAGCACCAGCAGTGACAGTAGCACACCGCCACCGCGTACGCCCAGCGTCAGCGCCGCGCCGATGGCGCCGATACCGGACAGCGCCGGCGTTCCAATGAGAAGTGATAAAGTCAGCACCCACAGCGCATCGCTGGCCAGATCGAACTGAAGTCCCAGTACCGGAGCCAGCAGGGCCAGCGGCAGCCCCGAAACCAGCCAGTGCGCGAGCACCTTGCCGAGCACGATCAGGCCCAGCGGCTGAGGTGCCAGCGCCAGTTGCTCCAGTGTGCCGTCACGATGGTCGTCGGCAAACAGTCGCGGCAATGACAGCATGGTGGCCAGCAAGGCGGCGACCCACAGCACTCCCGGTGCCAGCTTGCGCAACAGTTCGGGTTCGGGTCCGACACCGAGCGGAAACAGACTGACCACGATGATGAAAAAGAACAGAGCGGAAACGATATCCGTCCGGCGACGCATGGCCAGACGCAGATCTCTGGCAATAATGGCGCGAATAAGTTTCAACATCCTACTCACCCAGCCGCAATTCATGAATGGTACCAGCCTGCACGTCGACCGCCTGATGCGTGGTCAGTACCACCAGCCCGCCACGTTGCAGGTGGGCGCCGATCAGGCCGGCAACCAGTTCAATGGCAACAGCATCAAGTGCGACATAGGGCTCGTCGAGCACCCACAGCGCCCGCCGCTCGTTGACCAGCCGCGCCAGTGCCGCGCGCCGCTTCTGTCCTTGCGAGAGGTAGCGGCAGGCCAGATCCTCGCGACCGGCCAGACCGACTCTTTCCAACGCCTCGAGCGCGGAATCTGCGTCGAGATCTTCGCCGGCCAGTCTGGCCGACGCCAGCAGGTTTTCCAGCGGCGTCAGATCTTCCTTGATGGCGTTGTGGTGTCCGAGATAGCACAACTCACGACGGTAATCTTCGCCAAGTTTGCTGATCAATTCGCCGCGCCAGCGGATTTCACCTGCTGCTGGCGGTGAAAGGTCGCAGAGGATGCGCAGCAGGCTTGTTTTCCCTGATCCATTGCGGCCCTGCAGAGAAAGCATCTCGCCACCGTCCAGGTGAAATCCCACGCCGGCAAACAGGCTTCGTTCGCCGCGAATACAGCCGAGATTTGAAACTTCCAACATGCCGGAGAATCCGAATAAGGAGCGGTATAGTATTGTGCAGTGGCGAGTTTAGCTGGGGATTGACGAGAATCAAATAAAAAGAAAAGCGCCAGAAAGGGGCATTGCGCTGCACGCTCGCGACAGGTTGATAAGCTTGCGCCTGCCCATAAAGGTTGATGCAGGTTTCCTGGTGGGCAGAATTGATGTTTCGATCGGTTGCTGCCATGCAGTGGAAGTTGAAACGGGATCAGCTTTAACCGGACACTACTGAATATCCAGTAATAGTAAGACACTCGAGCAGAACAAGTTAGAAATAGCCAGAACAGGGCAGGGCGATTGCATGAATGCCAATGGAATCCAGTTTTTGAGGCACAAACTGGGTCCCGGCTTTTGCCGGGACGACACTTACTTTCGATAAATTGGCCATATTGAGCCATTTCGGCATGACAAAAACATTCATGCAATTGCCCTGCAGAACATGGATAGGTCTGCGGTCGTCTTTCAACAAAGTGCTTGTTGCCATCACGAAGGCCGTCTGCGCTCTGGCGTTACGCTTTTTCCGCTATTCGCCTCAGGTGAGAACCTTGGGGTCGACATTGATGCGCAAGCCACCCCAGTGCCTGCCGTTGACGGTGATCGGGGTGCCAATCTCGGTCAGGATACGGCCGGTACCCGCCTGGCTGTAGGTCTGCGTGATGAAGGGATCCGTGTTCTGGGCTGAACGGATCCCGACCGGGTCGCTGAAAATCCGTTTGTGCCGGCTGAAGGCCAGATCCTGTTCCGGGTTGCCGGTCTGGATGGAAAATTTCCGGCAGTGCGTTGGGGCATAGCCCCTGGTGTCGACGGCTATGAGCGAAACGGCGCCCGGAAGATTGTCGAGAATTTCCTCGTAGAGTTCCTGCAATTCGTTTTCCACCAGCTTGTCGTAAGTCGTCTCGTATTTTTCCGGGGTGATGTTGGGAATCCGGCGATAGTTCTGGTCGAAAATATTGACGCCGCGATCCGCATGGCGGCGCAGGATGTCCTGCACCCGGTCACGATAGGCATAGCATTGGCCGAGTATGTTCTCGAACTTGCCGCTGCCGAGTTTGAAGCGGGCACCTGAGGCCAGGATGTCTTCGGTACAAACGTTCAGCGCATTGGAACATTCCAGCGAAACCCGCATACGCTCGCCTAGATTGCGGCTGAGGCCGTCGATTTCCTGGGCGTGACTCAGGATTCCGCGATTGGCGGTTTCCAGTTCGTGCATGGCTGCGGCAATGTCGTGCAATTCCTCGGTGGTGGCGCCGAAATTCTCGACCATGCCGGTGAAACTGGTGGAGGCGCGTTCGACCGCGACGCGAGCGCTCTCGGTATCCAGACTGACCTGTCGCGTGACCTCCAGCGTATTGTCAGCCAGCGCGGTCATTTCACGAGTGCTGTCGGTAATCGTGCCGGCGGCAGTTTTGGTCCGTTCGGCCAGTTTTCGTACCTCGTCGGCCACGACGGCAAAACCACGGCCCTGTTCGCCGGCACGTGCGGCCTCGATGGCCGCATTGAGCGCCAGCAGGTTGGTCTGGTCGGAGATGCCCTGAATCAGCTGGATGATCTGGTTAATGTCGTGCGAGTGCCGGGACAGGGACTCGACCGTGATGCTGAACGACTGCTGCCGGTCGTTGATGGTGGCGATACTGCTGACCAGGGCATCGAGTTCGGTTTTGGATTGCCGGGCTTCCTCAAGACGCTGGGTGGCGGTCTGATTCAGCGTCTCGGCGCGCTGCGCGACATTGACGGCGGTTTCGGTGACCGCAGCGCACGAGGTGCTGATCTCGCGCGCCAGGGACTCCTGCGATTGTGCACCAGCCGCCGCGGTATTCAGGTGCTGTTTGAGCTGGACCGACCCGGAGGCGATCATCACCGTCTGCGTGCGAATCAGATCGATCAGCTTGCGCAGCTTGCTCATCAGTACGTTGTAATTGCGGCTGATACCACGAAACGATGAGGCTTCGTTCTCTACCGCGTCAGCCGACAGATCACCATCACCAGAGGCTGCTTTTTCGAGAATCCGGTCAATGCCGACCAGTGGCAAGAGGATTGCGCGTTTGAGGAACAGTAAGCCGGCGATCATGGCCAGCACACCGCAGACGAGCATGGCCAGTGCTATACCGGTACCGGGAGGGGATGCGCTCTCCGCAAACAGGACATGATAGAGCAGCGGCAGCGCCATGACGAACGCGACGGCGGAAATGACGACGAAGAGCAGTGTTGTCAGGCTGACCGGAGAGGAAGTGCTAAAGGAATTGTTATCGTTAGGCACGGATTTCATCCCAAATGTTGTTGGCCTTTTCCTCGGCTTCAGAGGAAACCGCAGACTCATTCCAGAATCAACGGCACATGGACAATACTAGCCTCTTTTTTCACTCCGGAGCAATCCGTTTGACTATTGCTTCGGCCCTATGGAGTATGAAATTTATGTCATACCGGCGAAGGCCGGTATCCAGTATTGGCGTGGATTTACCTCCTGTACCCCGGGCTCTGCACCACAAGGGTATTTCCTGCGGGGCACATTTCCTTCGGTCACCTTCGCCGGGGTGACGAATTCATACATTTGCGGGCCGGATCAAAAAGAACAATAGGCGGGAATTCAGACCTGATCTGACCAGAGACCTTGACCTCGGGTATCGCGCTTACCGCGACTCCGCCTCGATCTGCTCTGAAATGCTCAGCCAGTTCTCTTCGTGTCCGGCGAGTTCCTGGTCGATTTTCTGCAGGTCAAGACCCAACTGGCCGATCTCCTGCGCCGGCAAGGGCGTACTCAAGCGTGCTTCGAGTGCATGCTTTCGCGTCTGCAGGTCGAGCATGATCTGTTCGAGTTTGCCCTGATCGCGTTTCAGGGTCTTCAGATTGGCCGTAATCTTCTTGCTGGCAAGCACCGGCGGCGCCTGCGTGACGATTTCCTTCGTCTCCTTGAGCGATGCCTTCAGTTCCTCGCGCGCGCGCCTGGCTTCATCGAGCAGGTAGCGCTGGTAGTCGTCGAGGTCGCCGTCGAAGGGTTCGATGCCACCGCGCGAAACCAGCCAGAATTCGTCGCACACCGAGCGCAACAGCGAACGGTCGTGGCTGACCAGCATCACCGTGCCTTCGAATTCGTTGAGCGCCATCGACAGCGCCTCGCGGGTAGCCAGGTCGAGGTGGTTGGTCGGTTCGTCAAGCAGCAGCAGATTCGGACGCTGCCAGACGATCATGCACAGCACGAGGCGCGCCTTTTCGCCGCCGCTCATGGTGCCGACCGGCTGTTTGACCATGTCACCGCTGAAGTTGAAGGTGCCGAGAAAGGTGCGCAGATCCTGCTCGCGACCGCTCTGGCCGGCGAGCAGGCCGGCTTTCGCCATGCGCACCATGTGTTCGAGCGGATTGTCTTGCGGCCGCAAGACATCGAGTTCCTGCTGCGCGAAGTAGCCGACGTTCAGGCCCTTGCCCTCGGTCAGCACGCCGCTGATCGGTTTTAGTACGTGAGCGATCGTCTTGACCAGCGTCGATTTGCCCTGCCCGTTGGCGCCGAGAATGCCGATGCGCTGGCCGGCGTTAACCGATTTGCTGACGTTGCGTACGATCACGGCGGGAGGCGTACCGGCCACTGCGTCCTCCGCTGGCGGGTAGCCGAAACAGGCGTCCTGCATGGCCAGCATCGGGTTGGGCAGGTTGGCCGGTTCCTTGAATTCGAAGGTGAAGTCGGCACTGGCCATTACCGGCGCCAGGCGCTCCATGCGTTCCAGCGCCTTGACCCGGCTCTGTGCCTGCTTGGCCTTGGTCGCCTTGGCCTTGAAGCGGGTGATGAATTTCGTCAGGTGGGCGATCTTGTCCTGCTGCTTGACGTAGGCGTTCTGCTGCAGTTCGAGTTGCTGCGCGCGGATGTCCTCGAAGGTGCTGTAGTTGCCGCCGTAACGGGTCAGCCTGCCGTTCTCGATATGCAGTGTAACGCTGGTGACGGAATCGAGGAACTCGCGGTCGTGGCTGATGACGACCATCGTGCCTTCGTAGCGCTTGAGCCAGGCTTCGAGCCAGACCAGGGCGTCGAGGTCAAGGTGGTTGGTCGGTTCATCGAGCAGCAGCAGGTCGGAAGGACACATCAACGCCCGCGCCAGTTGCAGGCGCATGCGCCAGCCGCCGGAGAAGCTGTTGACCGGATTGTTCAGTTCGGTGGTCTTGAATCCGAGGCCGAGAATCAG
This sequence comes from Accumulibacter sp., assembly GCA_020049495.1. Taxonomy (GTDB): domain Bacteria; phylum Pseudomonadota; class Gammaproteobacteria; order Burkholderiales; family Rhodocyclaceae; genus Propionivibrio. The sequence goes on along the minus strand of JAIFKU010000038.1, from coordinate 39,024 downwards.
CGCCTGCGCCCGTGCCTGCGCGTCATGCGCACCGGCGTCATGCAGCGCCATGTAGGCATGCGCCATGCGTTCGCCATCGTTTCCCGATTCGGCAGCATGAACTTCGGCCTGTGCCGTCATCAGCACGCTGTCGCCTTCGATGACGAAATCGGTCGCGTTCTGATCCGTTTCCGGCATCTCTTGCGCTACTTGCGCCATGCGCCACTGCGACGGCAGGAAGAAGTCGCCGGCATCTTCGTGCAGGGTGCCGTTGAACAGGGCAAACAGCGTCGACTTGCCGGCGCCATTGCGCCCGACCAGGCCGACCTTCTCGCCGGGGTTCAGGGTAATGGAAGCGTTATCCAGCAGCACCTTGGCGCTACGGCGCAGGGTGACGCTCTTGAGGGTGATCATGTGTGTTCCGTGAGGAGTAAGGAGTTAGGAGCGGGGTATCAGAAGGAATTACTCCTTACTCTTCACTCCTGACTGTTTTATTTAAAAACCACCGTCTTGTTGCCATGGACCAGTACGCGGTCTTCCAGGTGGTAGCGCAAACCGCGCGCCAGCACAGCTTTTTCGATGTCCTTGCCGTAGCGCACCATGTCGTCGACCGAATCGGAGTGATCGATGCGGATGACATCCTGTTCGATGATCGGCCCCTGATCGAGATCCGAAGTGACGTAGTGGCAGGTTGCGCCGATCAGTTTGACCCCGCGCTGATACGCCTGGTGGTAAGGCTTGGCGCCGACGAAGCTGGGCAGGAAGGAGTGGTGGATGTTGATAATCCGGCCGGGGTAGGAGACACACATTTCCGGCGGGATGATTTGCATGTAACGCGCCAGCACCATCGTATCGCCCTTCACTTCTTCAAACAGGCGGTGCACTTCGGCGTAAGCCGCTTGCCTGTTGTCCGGCTTGTCTGAACTCACCGGCACGTGATGGAAAGGGATGCCGTGCCATTCGACGAAGCCCTTGAAGCTGTCGTGATTGGAGATGATGCAGGGGATTTCGATGTCAAGTTCCTTCGACTGCCAGCGCGCCAGCAGGTCATAGAGGCAGTGCTCCTGCTTACTGACCATGATCACCACGCGCTTTTTCACTGCCGAATCGGAAATCTTCCAGTCCATTTCCAGTTCTTCGGCGATCGGACGGAAGCGTTCGCGGAACTCGGCCAGGTGGAATGGCAGTGAATCGGCCTTCACTTCCAGTCGCATGAAATAGCGGCTGCCGCCGTAGGCGTCGTCGGAGTGATAACTCGATTCAAGAATCCAGCCGTGGTGTTCGGCGATGAACCCGGAAACCCGGGCAATGATGCCGACCCGGTCAGGACAGGACGCAGACAGTGTATAAAAACGCTTCGAATGCATGGGCTCAGTCCGCCACGCCGGCAAATGCCCGGTCGATTGCCGCGCGCAGCTCGTCGTAGTTGAGGGTCACCGGGTATTGCGGAAACTCGCGGATGACGTTTTCCGGCGGGTGAAAGAGAATTCCGGCGTGTGCTTCGCCGAGCATCGCGGTGTCGTTGTAGGAATCACCGGCGGCGACCACGGTGAAGTTCATTTCCTTGAAGCGTTTGACGGCTTCGCGCTTCTGCTCGGGCATGCGCAGGTGGTAATTGACCACCATCCCATTGGCGTCGGTTTCAAGGCTGTGGCAGAACAGGGTTGGCCAGGCCAGTTGGCGCATTAGCGGGTGAGCGAATTCGTAGAACGTGTCCGAGAGAATGACCACCTCGTAGTCCTCACGCAGCTTGTCGAGAAACTCGCGCGCGCCTTTCATCGGCCCCATCTCGCAGATCACCTTCTGGATGTCTGGCAGGCCTAGCTTGTTCTCGGCTAGCAGCTTGAGGCGGAATTTCATCAGCTTGTCGTAATTCGGTTCATCGCGCGTGGTCCGGCGCAGCTCCGGAATGCCGATACGCTCCGAGAACGTGATCCAGATTTCGGGGACGAGCACGCCCTCAAGGTCGAGGCAGACGATCTTCACGAAAACTCCCTGTGCTATGAATGAACTACAGCCCAGCATTCTACCAAACTGCAGGTGCATTCATGCGTCAGAATTCCCGCAAAATCACTGCCGGCTCTGGCGTCATGACGTAAAACCGTCTAGTTTACGGCCTCGGAGGAAACCCATGATGCCCATTCGCCGTTCGCTGCTTCCCGGCCTGTTTGTTTTTTTGCTGCTGCTCAGCCCGGCGCTACGGGCACAAACGCCTGCGCCAGATGCTGCGCCGGCCGAACCGCAGACCCTTGAACAGGCGAGTGCCCAGCGCGAGCGGGCAAAGGCCATGCACAAATCGGCCGAGGAACGTTACGTTGTCGAGCAGGAAGCCTGCTACAGGAAATTCCTGGTCAGCAGTTGTCTCGAGGATGCCAAGAATCATTACACCCGGTCGGTGATCGAGGCGCGCAATATCGATATTCCGGCAAGGGAATTCCAGCGTGAGGCCAAGCGCGCCGAGGTCGATGCCCGGGAAGCGCAGCGCCTAGCCGACACTCCGCGGCGCGAGGCTGAGCAGAAGGAACAGGGCAAGGAATTTCGCAGTGCCAATGAGCTCAGGGCTGCCGAGCGGGAACAGAAAATTGCCGCCAAAGCCCAGCAGGCAGCCGAGGGGCGCCGGAAATTGGCTGCTGAGCAAGCGCAATGGCAGGCCCGGCAGGATGAAAGAGCAAAGAAGGACGCCGAGCGCGCGGCACGAAAGGCCAGTGAAGACGCCAGGGCAGAGGCTGAAGCCGCGGCCAGGGTACCGAAGCCTTGAACTGAAAATGTTGATCCTTTAAGGAGACGCCGAAGTATTTGTCATACCCGCGCAGGCGGGGATTCAGGATGTCGATTTAGCTGGGTTCCCGCCTGCGCGGGAACGACGGAAACGAATTTAGCGCAAGGGACTCAACTTGCGGCTTGGCGGACTCAGGATGACCTGAAGCGAATCTCGCCGGCCTTCTCCGGCGCATAAGCCTTCTTGTCGGCGTAGTAGCGGCGCAGCATGTCGAGGTCGGTTTCTTCATTGCCACTCAAGATGACCCAGTCCTCAACCCCGACGCGCCGGCTGGCATAGTCGATGAAACCCAGGCCAACCGGCACCTTTGCCGCCAGGGCCAGGCGGTAGAAACCGGATTTCCAGTGGTCGGTTCTGGAGCGGGTTCCTTCCGGCGCGATACAGATGTGGAAGCTCTCGCTGCTGGTAAAAACCTCAAGCAGTTGAGAAATCATTCCGGTACGTTCGCGCCGGTTGATCGGGACGCCACCCAGCCGGATGAAAAGCCGCCTGAACGGCCAGCGAAACAGCGAGTCCTTGCCGGCCCAGTGGATCATCAGGTCATGGTTGAACTTGAACAGCAGACCGAAGGGGAAATCCCAGTTCGAGGTGTGCGGATAGAACATGATTACCGACTTCGGCCCCGGCGGCGGGGTGAATGCAGAGCGCCAGCCGAGCAGGCGAAGGATGATCGAGGCAAGTCGTCGGCTGAACATGGGTAATGCGCCCTAATCAATGCCCTGGCTGGCGAGATATTCCTCGTAGTTGCCGAGGTAGTTGACCAGCGTGCCGTCCATGCGGATTTCGAGAATGCGTGTCGCCAGCGAGGACACGAATTCGCGGTCGTGCGAGACGAAAACCATGGTCCCCTTGAACTTTTCCAGCGCCGTGTTGAGCGATTCGATCGACTCCATGTCCAGATGGTTGGTTGGCTCATCCATCACCAGAACGTTGTTCTTCATCAGCATCAGCTTGCCGAAGATCATGCGCCCCTGCTCGCCGCCGGAAATGACCTTGACCGCTTTTCGCACTTCGTCACCTGAAAACAGCAAGCGCCCCAGCGTGCCGCGAATCAGCGTTTCTAGATCCTCGCCCTCGGCCGCGTTGGCACGCGCGTATTCGGCGACCCAGTCGGTGAGGCTGGTGTCGCTCCTGAAATCGTCGGCGTGATCCTGTGCGTAATAGCCGAGCCGGGCTTTCTCCGTCCATTTGACGTGGCCGTACTGCGGTTTCAGCTCACCCATCAGCAGCTTGAGCAGGGTCGATTTGCCAACTCCGTTCTCGCCGATCACGGCCAGCTTGTCCCCGGCATTAAGGCTCAGGTCGAGCGAATCGATGATTTTGCGTTCGCTGCCCGGATAGGCAAAGCTCAGGTTCTCGACCTCCACGGCCTGGCGGTGCAGTTTTTCCTTCTCGTCGTATTCGAAGCGGATCCACGGGTACTGGCGTGACGAGGGCTTCATGTCTTCCGGCCGCAGTTTTTCGATCAGCTTCACGCGTGACGTTGCCTGCCTGGCCTTGGACTTGTTGGCCGAGAAGCGGCGCACGAAATCCTGCAGATCGGCGATGCGCTCCTTGGCACGGGCATTGGCGTTCTGCTGCTGCTGGCGCGCCTGCGACGAGGCTTCCATGAAATCGTCGTAGGTGCCCGGATAAACGGTGATCTTGCCGTAATCCAGATCGGCCATGTGCGTGCACACCTGATTCAGGAAGTGGCGATCGTGCGAGATGATGATCATCGTGCTGTTGCGCTCGTTGAGCACGTTTTCCAGCCAGCGGATGGTGGCGATATCCAGGTTGTTGGTCGGTTCGTCGAGCAACAGGATGTCGGGATTGGCGAACAGCGCCTGAATCAGCAACACGCGCAGCTTCCAGCCCGGCGCGACTTCGCTCATCGGGCCGAAATGCTGTGCGGACGGAATGCCGACGCCGAGCAGCAACTCGCCGGCACGCGATTCGGCGCTATAGCCGCCGTATTCGGCGAACTTGTGCTCCAGTTCGGCGGCGTGCATGTAATCTTCTTCACTGGCCTCGGGATTGGCGTAGATCGCGTCCTTCTCCTGCATGCACGCCCACATCTGCTCGTGGCCCATCATCACCACATCGATCACGCGCTGGTCTTCAAAGGCAAACTGATCCTGGCGCAGGTAGGCCATGCGCTCGTGGGCATCTTTCGCGACATTGCCGGCCGAAGCTTCCAGTTCGCCGGCGAGAATCTTCATGAAGGTCGATTTGCCGGAGCCGTTGGCGCCGATCAGTCCGTAGCGATAGCCCTCGCCGAACTTGACTGAAACGTTTTCAAAAAGGGGCTTGGCCCCGAACTGCATGGTGATGTTGGCGACGACGAGCACTCAGAAACCTCAGCAAAGTCATTGATTTGAAAAGGCCGCCATTGTACCCGAGGGCGATGACACGCGCCCGGTTTCATGGCTTTGCAGAATATTTTCAGAGATTCTTTATCTTTCGGAACGACGACACAAGCACTTAGAATACCCAGGCAGCGGGTGTGTAATGATTGATTGCAACAGCCCGGGTAAAGTCAGGTGGAGACCAAGCATGAAAGAAATTGTCGTCGTAACTCCGTTCAGTTCCATGTCTGAAGTCACGCGCTGCGTTGTGGCGGAGAGCGGCTATTCCAATGTCGATCTGCTCGAAGCAGAGCCCGGAAATGTTCTTGAACGAACCCGCCTGGCGATAGACAGCGGGGCAAGAGCGATCATTTCACGCGGCGGATTCTACGAGTTGATCAAATCCGAATTCAACGTTCCGACGGTAGAAGTCAAGGTGACGGCGTTCGATCTTATCGAAAGCTTCAAGGAGGTCAAACGGACCGGAGAGACCGGGCCGATCGGCGTTATCGGTTTTCGCAATGTCATTTACGGCGCCGAGATCATAGCCGAGGTCATGGGACTGCAGGCGGTCTGTTGCGAAATTTCAAAGGACACCGACATCGCCGCCGAAGTGGAAAAGATGATTCAGCGCGGCGTCCGCGTCTTTGTCGGCGACAACAATGTCAAGGCGGCGGTGGCCATGCCGGACTTGAAAGCTTTCATTGTAAATTCAGGCAGCCAGGCGATGCAGATCGCCATACAACAGGCCAAGGACATCCTCTATGCATCGCGGCTGCAGAAAGAAAAGGCGCAGCAGTTCGCAACGATCATCGATTTCGTCCATGACGGCATTATTGCAATTGATAACCAGGGGTGGGTCACGGTCTTCAACAGCGCGTCGGAAAAGATTACCGGCTTTTCCAAGCAGGAGGCTTTGGGCAAACAGATTACCGAAATCATTCCCGAAACGCGCCTGCTCAATGTCCTCGAGACGATGCGTCCGGAAATCGGCGATATCCAGCAACTGGAGAATCAGACGATCATTGCGACCAGCCGCACAGCGGTAGTTGTCGATGGCGAAGTCAGGGGCGCCGTAGCTACCTATCAGGACATCACCGACGTTCAGAAACTCGAGCAGAAAATCCGCGTCAAGCTTGCCGAGAAAGGCTTCGTTGCGCAATACGACTTTGGCGACGTCATCCACAAGAGCGATGTCGTCGCCGAATGCATCAGAACGGCGCAAAAATTCGCCCAGTACGATACCTCGGTGCTGATCTTCGGTCCGTCGGGTGTCGGCAAAGAGCTCTTCGCACAAGGCATCCACAACGCCAGCACGCGCAGGAACTCGCCGTTTGTGGCGATCAACTGTGCGGCGCTGCCCGAGACATTGATCGAAAGCGAACTCTTCGGCTATGTCGAAGGCTCATTTACCGGCGCGGCCAAGAAGGGCAAAGCCGGCCTCTTCGAAATGGCGCACGGCGGAACCCTGTTCCTCGACGAGATCAGCGAGCTACCGATTCTGTTGCAAGGCCGCTTGCTGCGCGTCCTGCAGGAAAAGCAGGTGATGCGAATCGGCGACGACAAGCTGATTCCGGTCGATGTCCGGATTATCTGCGCCACCAACCGCGACCTGAGCAGTCTGGTCAATCAGAATCAGTTCCGCAGCGACCTCTTCTTCCGTGTCGCCATCCTGAGCCTGTACATTCCGCCGCTCAACGAACGGGCTGAGGACATCGAACTGCTGGCCATGCACTTCATCAAGGACTTTGCCGGGCGCTACCGCAAAGGCCGCATGAGCCTTGATCCCGAAGCGATCGACTACCTGCGAAGCCGTACCTACAAAGGGAATATTCGCGAATTGCGCGGCATGATAGAGCGCGCGGTGGTCATTTGCGAAGGGAAGATCATCGGCGTCGACGATCTGGCCATCAAGCCGTCCGCTGAAGCGCCGGCGACTACTGCCCGCGAGCGCTTCGCTTTTTCCGAAGCGCTGAGCCTGAAAGATCTCGAAGACGACTATATCGAATACGTCTACACGAGAACCAACGGTTCAATCAAGGAATCGAGCGCCATCCTCGGCATTGGCCGAACTACGCTGTGGCGACGAATCAAGGAGAATGTGGCGCGCCGGGCGGCTGAACCCGAACTAACAGAAGCGTTCGGCCGGAGACGGTAAAAGCCGGCGCGCCAGCACACGGCCAGGCATCAACTGCGGGTTGGTTATGTTTCAATACGGAACATATGATTCCTTAATGGAACGTATGGTGCGACATCCCCTCTCACAAGCGGATCGGTCGGTCGCATAAAAACAATGACTTAGCTGCCTTTCCTGGTTGTGGTCTGTATATTGCTCTACTAGCGGGCGCTTGGAACAGGAATCTGCATGCCCCAACGGGCGACCACCCGCTCCGGATCGATTCTTGATCACCGCACGCGGACCGTTGAGTGGCGGCAACGTGCCGCTAGGTTGGTGCCTGACTACGGACGCAATTTAATGTTTCATCAAACTGGGAGGTTTACCATGCTTCGTTTCAATACCAAAAAATTGCTTGTTTCAACTCTCGTCATATCGGCTTTTGCCACGCTGGCGGCCATTCCTTCCGTCGCCATGTCGGCCACGACGCTGCGTTTCGGTCACGCCAATAATAATGGTGAAATTGCCACCGATATGTCGCAGGAATTCGCCGACAAGGTTAACCAGAGGACCAAGGGTGAACTCACGATCAAAGTTTTTCCTGCCGAACAACTCGGCAAGGAAGTCGACCTAATCCAGCAGGTGAAGTCGGGCGCACTCGATATTTCGTCGCCATCAATGGCGGCAACCTCCAACCTTGTGCCTTCGCTTGAAATCTCCAGCGCGCCCTTCCTCTGGAGAGACTGGGCACAGGCCGAAAAAGTCATTACTGGCCCCGCTTTCCAGCCGATATTCGATGAACTGCGCGACAAGCACGGCGTATTGACGCTGTCAAAGATCTGGTACTGGGGTTGGCGCAATCTGACCACCGGAAGCAAGGCCGTCAACACCCCGGCTGATATTTCCGGCATGAAAATTCGCGTTCCTGAATCACCCGTCTGGGTTGAGATGATCAAAGCCATGGGTGCCGCACCGACACCGATTCCCTTCGGCGAAGTCTATATGGCACTGCAGATGAAACTGGTAGACGGTCAGGAAAATCCGATCCCGACGATCTACTCGCGCAAGTTCTATGAAGTTCAGGCCCATCTGTCAATGACGCGCCACATGCTGCAGAACAATATGATAATCATGAACAAGCGCTCATTCGATAAGTTATCACCCGAATTGCAGAAAGTGCTGATGGAAGAAATTGCAGCCGTGTCGGCGAAGAACACGAAACTGCAACAGGAAAGAGAGGGGAGCATGCTGGAAGAAATCCGCAAGTCGGGCAAGTCGACCATCGTCGACAAGCCTGATCGTGCTGCGTTCGCCGCCAAGATGGGCCCTGCCTTTAAGAACCTGGAAGCGCGCTGGGGTACGGAAAATCTGCAGCGCGTTCGCGCCGCCGTCGAAGCCGCGAAATAAGCGACTGCGAGGTCATTCAAAGCAAAAGTAAACGCTGATTCGGTTGGCTTCAATTCCGGACACTGGCCTGTGTCGGTGTCCGGATAATTGAAAATCTGACAGATTCAGTCATCCTCTCGGATGTTGTTATCTGAATGGCCGTTCGATTTTCATCAGTAATTCCTGCGACCCCTTAACTCTGTCTGAGGCTGCTCATGGGTAATTTTCGCACTATTTTTCGTCGGGTTGACAATGCCATTGCAGCCGGTGAGGACTTTGTCGTTATGGCTCTGCACGGACTGATCGCTGGACTGGTGATGCTTGCCGTGGTGTTGCGTTACGTTTTCAACAATCCACTTACCTGGGGCGAGGAACTGATCGTTGCTCTGCTGACCTGGATGGTCTTTCTGGGATCTGCGGCAGCGGTACGATCACAGATGCATATCCGCATTGACGTAATGGCACCAGTTTTCCGCATGGCCAAATTCAACTGGCTCAATACGGTGACTCTGCTCTGCGGAATCGTGATCATGGCAGTGATGGCTTACGGTTGTATCGATCAGGTGCTCCAGGAAGCGGTTGTGGACTCGCCGATGATGGGCGTTTCCAAGGCGTGGTTCGTAGCGGCGATGCCGGTCGGGTTGGTGCTGATGCTGATTCATGTACTCAGAGCCTGGATGGATTTTGGCGCCGCGCCGGTGTTCCGTGGCGAAACCGAAGTACTGGTGATGAATGAAGGCGGTGTTCTGTGATTCTGCTGTGCATTTCCTTTGTTGTTCTGCTGCTGATCGGGCTGCCGATTGCCCTGGCCATGCTGGGTTCTTCGATGCTGGTCATCGGCATGGAAGGCATCCCCTTGTCGCTCGTTGCGCAACGTGTCGTAACTGGTGTGCAATCCTTTCCACTGTTGGCCATCCCCTTGTTTACACTGGCTGGGTCCTTGATGAACGACTCGGGTATCAGTGAACGGCTTTTCGGATTCACACGCGCCTTTATCGGCCATATCCGCGGCGGAACCGCACATACTGCCGTTGTCGGCGAAGTCTTCCTGTCCGGCATTTCGGGGTCGTCGGTCGCCGATTGTGCCGCCTTGTCGAGGGTATTCGTTCCTGAGTTCGCCAAGTCCGGTTATGGGGCGCCCTTCGGTGCTGCGCTCTGTGCTGCTGCGGCCACGCTGGGGCCGATCATCCCGCCGTCAACCCTCATGGTGATCTATGCCTGGCAAGCCAATATTTCGCTTGGCGATCTGTTCTGGGCCGGTTTGCTCCCGGGCTTGCTCATGGCGGCGGGAATGGTGGTGCTGACGGCCTACATTGCCCACAAACGGCAGTTTCCAAAGGATGCGTCGTTTGCCTGGGGTCGCTTTAAAACTGCATTCCGCGAAGCCGTCTGGGCCTTGTTCATGCCGGTACTGATCTTGGGCGGTTTCCGGATGGGTATATTTACCGCGACCGAAATCGCCGGTGTCGCGGCGTTTTACTCACTGCTCGTCGGACTGTATGTCTACCGGACGCTGAAGTGGTCCCATGTGCCGGCTATCCTGCTGCAAACGGCCAAAGAAACCGCAGTCATCCTGATGATCGTGGCGGCGGCGGCACCTTTCAGCTGGTTCCTGGGTGTCGAGCAGGCACCCCAGATGTTGTCGAATGCACTGACGCATGCCACCGACAAGCCCTGGGTCATCCTGCTGATGCTGAATTTCGTACTGCTCATCCTCGGCTGTTTCATGGAAACCATCGCGATCATGATCATTCTGGTGCCGATCCTGATCCCGGTATTGAATCTCTTTCAGATCGACCTGGTGCACTTCGGCATCGTCCTGCTGGTTAATCTGACCATCGGCCAGTTGACGCCGCCGGTCGGGGTGCTGCTTTTTGTCTCCAGTTCCGTGGCCAAGGTTCGTTTCCAACTAGTGGTTCGCGAGGTCATTTCGTATGTCAGCGTGCTGATAGTCGTCCTGGCCATACTCACCTATGTTCCGTGGGTCTCACTCTGGTTGCCGCAAGCGCTGAAGTGAACGGTGTTGCGCTGCGTGATTGCTCGTGGTGTTTGACGTAGCGCTACGCTGACCTGCTTATTTGGAGAAAATGATGCTGCAAGTGAAAATGCCCGAAGCATTCAAGATCGAATACCTCGAGCTCCCGGTGCCGGAGATCGGTGATGACGATGTGCTGGTTCAGATGAAGCGTGTCGGCGTCTGCGGTTCCGACATCCAGATCTATCATGGCCGGCACAAATACATGAAGTTCCCGGTTGTGCAGGGACACGAGGGCTCTGGCGTCATCGTCAAAGCCGGCGCCAATGTGGGAACCCTCAAGGCGGGCGATCGCGTAACGATTCAGCCGCAGGTGTTCTGCGGTGAATGCGCGCCGTGCCGCAGTGGCCATTACAACGTGTGCAAGAATCTCAAGGTCTATGGCGTGCATACCAACGGGATGTTTGCCGAATATTTTCCGGTCCCGGCATCAAAAGTGTTGTTGATTCCGGAAGCCATGAGTTTCGACGAAGGCTCTCTGGTTGAACCGGCTGCTGTGGCTACGGGTGCGATCCGCCGTTGCGGCGATCTGAGCGGGCTGAATATCGTTGTACTGGGCGCAGGCGCCATCGGGAACCTGGTGGCCCAGGTGGCGGTGGCCTCCGGAGCAAGAAAAGTAGTGATCACCGACATCATCCAGAAGCGTCTCGATATCGCCGCCGAATGCGGCATCCACGCCTGCGTGAATACCCGCGACAAAAAACTGAAAGAGGTCATTCTCGAACAGTTCGGCGATGACGAAGCCGATATAATCATTGACTGTGCCGGCGTCAAGGCCATTTTCAACGAAGCCGTGGCCGCCGCTCGCTGCTCGTCGAAGATTGTCGTCGTCGCCAATTACAAGGAACCGGTGGAGATCGAGCTGCCGCTGTTTCAGCGGCGCGAGGTCGACATGCTAGGAATCATGATGTATCTGCGGGAAGACTTCGAACGCGCCATCGATCTCATGGCGCGGAAGGTCGTCAATACGTCCTTGCTGATCAGCGATTATTTCGACATCCGCCAGATCGATGACGTCTATCCCTACATTGATAACAACACGGACACCATCATGAAGGTCGTTATCAAGATTTCCGAGTAGTTCGCAGCAGAAGAGGCTGTCCGCTCTTCCTGAACAGTATTTTACCGAGCGCGATCGTTTAGTGAAGCCGGCGCGACGGACACGAACAGGCTTTTGCACTTTATTAAAGTAATGACCAATGAGGAGAAATAAATGAGTTTAAAGCCAGAGAGCAAGGCGAATCTTGAACGGCTGTGCGCGAAGTTCCGGCAGGACCTGATCAAGCTACTGCATGGCATCCAGACCGGACATCCGGGCGGATCCTTGTCATCGGCCGAGATCCTGACGACGCTGTACTTCGAGAAGCTCAATGTTGACGCGAAGAAACCGAAGGACGCCAACCGCGACCGGTTTGTCCTGGGCAAGGGGCATGCGGCACCGATGCTCTACATGATCCTCGCCGAAAAGGGATTCTTCCCGCAGGACGACCTGGTCACGCTGCGCCAGCTCGACAGCAAGCTGCAGGGACATCCCTGCGCACTCAAGACCTGCGGCGTCGAACTATCCACGGGACCGCTGGGACTCGGGCTATCCGCCGGACTTGGCATGGCCATGGCCGCCCGGCTCGACGGCCTCGACTACCGCACCATCGTCCTCATGGGCGACGGCGAACTGCAGGAAGGCATCGTCTGGGAAGCCGCGATGTCGGCAGCCAAATTCAAGGCCGACAACCTGCTGGTCATCGTCGACAACAACGGCGTCCAGCTCGACGGCACCCTCCAGGAGATCATGCCGATGGGCGACATCGCCGCCAAATGGCGCGCCTTCGGCTGGCATGTGATCGACATCGACGGGCACCGGGTCGACGAAATCAGCACGGCCGTCGACCAGGCCAAGACCATCAAGGGACAGCCGACCGTGATCATCGCCAAGACCGTCAAAGGCAAGGGCGTCTCCTTCATGGAAGGCCAGAGCGCCTGGCACGGCAAACCGATCAGCAAAGACGACTATGAACAAGCCATGAAAGAACTCGAGGTGACCCTATGAGCGCAGCAAAAAGAGCAATTCGCGACGTCTATGGCGACACGCTGGCGCAACTTGGCCGCGAAAACGAGAACATTGTCGCGCTCGACGCGGATGTCGGCAGCTCAAGCAAGAGCATCGTCTTTGGCAAGGAATTCCCGAACCGCTACTTCAACGTCGGGATCGCCGAAGCCAACATGGTCGCCATGGCCGCAGGTCTGGCCACGGCCGGCAAAATACCCTTTGCCAACACCTTCGCCGCCTTCATGGTCCTGCGTGCCGGCGACCCGGTGCGCAGCCTGATCGCCTACACCAAGCTCAACGTCAAGCTGGCCGGCACCTATGCCGGACTGTCGGATTCCTACGATGGCGCCAGCCACCATGCGATCGCCGACATCGCCTTCATGCGCTCACTGCCCAACATGACCGTCATCTCGATCTCCGATCCGGTCGAAGCCGAACTGGCGACGCGTGCGGCGGCAGAATTCAAAGGCCCGCTCTATCTGCGACTGAGCCGCGCCGAGGTACCGGTCGTACTGGACAAGGCGAGCTACGACTTCAAGATCGGCAAGGGCGTTACGCTGGTCGACGGAGCCGATCTGACCATCGTCGCCACCGGCTACATGCTGATCAAGGCCCTCGAAGCAGCCGAACTGCTATCCGCCAAGGGAATCAAGGCGCGCGTGGTGAATATTCACACCATCAAACCGATCGACCGCGAATTGCTGATCGCCTGCGCCAAGGAAACGGGAGCCATTGTCACCGCCGAAGAGCATAACGTCTATGGCGGACTCGGCAGCGCCGTCGCCGAGGTATTGTCGACGAGTTGCCCGGTGCCGATCGAATTTGTCGGCATTGAGGATGTTTTTGCCGAGTCGGGCGACTACGAAAAGCTGCTGGCCAAGTATGGCCTGTCGGCAGCCAACATCGTGGCCCGTGCGCAAAAGGTTCTGAAGCGAAAGTAGTAACAAGCGCCGACAGGCCGACCGGCCTGTCGGTCCGGGTAGGCTCGAAACTCGAGCGAGTCGTGCCGGTCGTTGATTACAGCGCCATCGTCCGCTACTACGAGAAGCTGGCAAAAGTCGAGGTGCGCAGGTTTGCGCTCCTGTAGGCATGGATAGAGGGGTTATCTTGCGTATCGTCGTTGCTCCGGATGCGTACAAGGGTAGTCTGCCGGCATTTGCTGTCGCCGAGGCCATGGAGCGTGGAATTCTGAGAGTATTTCCGAACGCTGAAGTGTGCAGGATTCCGATGGTCGACGGCAGTGCAGGGACAGTTGACGCGCTCGTCCTCGCCACCGGCGGCGAGCGGCGCTTGACAGAAGTCATCGACCCGCTTGGCAGGAGGATCGATGCGCAATGGGGAATCCTGGGCGACGGCAAGACGGCGGTTATCGAAATGGCGGCAGCGTCCGGTCTGACTCTGATGCCGAAGGCCAGGAATAATCCGCGTAAAGCGTCGAGTTACGGCACCGGACAACTTATTCGTGCGGCACTCGATGCCGGACTGCGCAAGATCATCGTCGGCATCGGTGGCGGCGCGACCAACGACGGAGGCGCCGGAATGGCGCGCGCTAGGCGTTCGTTTCACCAATGCGCAAGGCAAGGAGTTGGCCGAAGGCGGCGCGGTACTTGCGCAACTGAAACGCATCGACGTCGAGGGGCTGGACCCGCGGCTGCTTGAAACGGAAATCACCGTCGTCTGTGATGTGGACAACCCGCTTTGCGGACTGCGCGGAGCTTCCGCCGTATTCGGCCCGCAGAAAGGCGCAACGCCCGAAATCGTCAGTGAACTGGATGCCGCCCTAAGGCATTTTGCCGCTGTCGCCGAGCAAGCCACAGGCCGCAATGTCGCCGAGTTGCTGGGGGCAGGCGCCGCCGGCGGACTGGGCGCGGCGCTGATGTTTTTTACGCCGGCAAGGCTCAAGCCCGGGGTTGAGATCGTGCTTGGCGCCGTCGGATTCGCCGCGCTCGTCAAGGAAGCCGCATTCCTTATCACCGGCGAAGGGCGAACCGATTTCCAGACGGCATTCGGCAAGGTGCCCGTCGGTGTCGCGCGCGCTGCAAAACGCTATGGGGTCCCGGTATTCTGTGTTTCGGGCAGCGTCGGTGATGGCGCCGATGAGGTTCTGGCACAGGGCATCGATGCCGTGATAAGCATTTGCGACAAACCGATGAGCCTCGAAGAGTGCATGAGTGCCGGGAGCGCCCTGATTGAATCGACCACGGCACGTCTTTGTCGTGTCGTCCGGGCAACCCGGCTGGGCGTTTTACAGTGCCCGCTCAAGTTTTAAAATGGATTTTCCATGTGGCCAATGACCGGGCCGACGGCTATCAGGGTCGAGCGACCGATTCCGGATGAGTTGCTTGACGTTTGCATTTTGTCCCAAGTCGATCATAATTCCGGCACACGACCATCTGCTTGGTCTCTGTATGGCGTAGCTCCTCCCGGTAACCGTCGTCTTAAGGTTTTTACATGATTGATGTTCCACCACTGATCCAGCGCCGAGCCATTACTCGGCCCCCGCAAGACCAGGTGCAAGCCCTTCACGGCACGCCCACCGGCTTCATTGTGGATGCCATGGGCGGTAGCGGTGCGCTTGACTTTCGGCTGCGTCCGGCGATTGCCGAGCAGTACGCGTTTTGCGGGGTGGCCTTGACGGTGAGCGCTGGCCCCGGCGACAACCTGGCGCTGGTGCATGCCTTGCAGGACGTGCAGCCGGGCGATGTGCTGATGGCCGCCACCGGTGGCTTTACTGGCTGCGCTATCACCGGTGACCTGGTGCTGGGCATGGCCAAAAACAGTGGCGCCGTGGGTTTTGTCACTGACGGCTGTGTGCGCGACCTAGTGGGCCTGCGCAGCGTTGGCCTGCCGGCTTGGGCGGTGGGTGTGACGCCCAATTCGCCGCAGCGCCACAGACCTGGCACCATTGGCTTTGACATTGCCCTGGCCGGGCACCCGGTGGCCTCGGGCGACATTGTGGTGGCCGACCTGGACGGCGTGGTAGTGGTTCCGCAGGCGCGTATCGCCGAGGTGCTGGCCCGGCTGCCGCAGGTCCGCGCGGCCGAGGCCCTGGCCGATGCAGCGGTGCGCGATGGCGCCAGACTGCCGTCTTTCCTCGCGGTTGATACAACACCGGCAGCGTCAAAGCCATGAAAGTCGCGTTGATCGGCACCGGTGCCATGGGCTGCATTTTTGGCGCGGCCTTGGCGCGCGGCGGCGCCGAGCTGGTGTGTCTGGACCGCAATGCCGATGTGGTGGCTGCTCTGCAGCAGCACGGCATCCGAGTGCGCGGTGTGCTGGGAGACCAGACTGTGGCGGTGCGCGCCACCACCGATCCGGCGCAACTGGGTCCGGTCGATATGGTACTGGTGCTGGCGGACGCGGCGGCCTCACCGGTGGCGGCTGACATCGCCAGGTCCTGCCTGAAGGCCGATGGTTTTGCCCTGTCTCTGCAAAACGGCATTGGCAACCTGGAGGCCCTGGTTGGCGCACTGGGTCCGCAGCGGGTGATGGCCGGCGTCACCTACAACAGCGGCACAGGGGAGGGGCCGGCGCGCTCCTGGCACACCCACCTGGGCCTGACCACCATGGGTGAGGCCACCGGTGCCATCACACCCCGGCTGCAGGCCATGGCCGAGCGATTTCGCGCCCAGGGCATGGCGGTTGAGCTCACCCCCAGGGTGGAGGCGGCGATCTGGAGCAAGTTTGTGCACAACTGTGCCATCAACCCGATCAGCGCCCTGACCGGCCTGCGCCCGGCGCAGATCATGCAAACGCCACCGGCGCAGGCGTTGATGGAACATGTGATCGATGAAATCCTGCAGGTGGTTGATGCCCTGGGTATTGTGTTGCCCGAGCATGACGCCCGCGGCGAGATCCTGCAACATTGCCGCGAGCGCATGAACCAGCCCTCGATGCTGCAGCACCTGCGGGCCGGCAAGCCCACCGAGATTGGTGCCCTGAAGCATGAACCAGCCCTCGATGCTGCAGCACCTGCGGGCCGGCAAGCCCACCGAGATTGGTGCCCTGAATGAGGCGCTGCTGGCCCGGGCCGCAGCCCTGAGGCTGGCCGTGCCCTTTAACACGGCGGTGGTGCTGGCCATCCGGGCGCTGGAGGCCGCAGCTGCCCTACCGCCAGTGCCTGATGGCCTCTGACCAGAGCTTCATTGAACATGTGGCCGACCAGGCTGGCTTGGGGCGGGCCTTGTCTTGGCGGCACACCCTGGTTCCGGATCGGCGAAGACCTCAACAGGCCGCCGCTCTCGTCAAGGAAGCCGCATTCCTTATCACCGGCGAAGGGCGAACCGATTTCCAGATGGCATTCGGCAATGTGCCCGTCTGTGTCGCGCGCTGCCCGACGCCTGCGGCCTAGCCCGTCGGCGATGAGCCGGGCGCTGGCGCGGTTACGTGAGACGACAGGCGATCCCTTGCTGGTCAGGGCCAGGCTCGGTCTCGTTTCGACACCCCGAGCGCTCGAGCTGCGCGAGTGGGTTGCTCAACTCGTGCAGGACGGAGTATCGGTTCTACGCCCAGCCGAGACGCTCAAACTCAAACAGCTTGTCCGAACATTCACGCTGCGCACCAGCGAAGGCTTCGTGGAGAACTTCGGAGCGGAGCTCATAGCTCGTGTCGCCGAGGAAGCTCCCGGCGTGCGGCTGTGCTTCGTGCAGAAGTCAAACAAGGACAGCACGCCGCTTCGCGACGGGCTCGTTGATCTGGAAACCGGTGTTGTTGAAGAAAAGACGGCCCCGGAGCTACGTGTACAAGCGCTATTCAGAGACCGCCTCATTGGTGTTGTGCGCATGGGGCATGCGCTGTGCCAGGGTGAGATCACGCCGGCCCGATATGCGGCCGGCCGGCACATCTGTGTCTCGCGACAAGGCCCGGACAAGGACCCGATAGACGAAGCGCTCATACCATTCGGCCTGGAACGAAAGATCGCCGTGGTCTTCATCGGCGGCTTCTCGTCCGCACTGGCCCTGGCCCGGGTTTCCGACCTGGTGGCCAGCGTTCCCGAACGACACAGCGGAAACCTGCGCGCCGGAATGCATAGTTTCCCACTTCCGGTGTCCACGCCGGACTTTACGATTTCATTGCACTGGCACCCAAGGCTGGATGCCGATCCAGCGCATCGCTGGCTGCGCAGGTGCGTTAGGAACGCATGCGAGCAATAGACAGGTCTAATCAATAATCTTCACGCTGCTATTTTTGGTCATTTCGACATCAAAACTTTCAAAACGAACTTTTGTGCCTTTCCCAACCGGGCACTGTCCAACTACCCCGATCTTCATTATCGCCGTAGCATCCATGGCAAAGAATCTAACCAGAGTCCACTTGATTGCATCGAGTGAGTAATGAAAGCCAAAGCAATTGCCAGCCCTGAGAACCCTTAAATACGGTTTGGCTACGCCAATTTTTTCCGATATGCAATTGTCGGACAAGTTCGTCGTTACCACACTGACTATCGTTGGTATCTGATTTACGAGTTCAAAACATAATTTTGCCCAATTCTTTTGATCGACCATGACCATGATGCAGCCGGAGTCATAGGCATCCAGCATATCAACATCTACTCGTGCTGTTAACGAGAAATCGCCTTCTGCATCGCAATAAAGAAAAGGGGCTGAACTTCGAACATTGACGCCAGCAGGATCCTGGAAAAAGTCCGATGATTCCGGGACGTCGATGTGAAGCTTTTCGTCATGGAAACTCCAAGCTTCTGGTTCATTGATCCACGACAATCGGCAATTCAGCGTTTTTTCGGTTGATCTTGCAAACAGATTCATGCCAAAGCCCACCCTGCAATCAGTTAAATCGTGTCAATAAAACGGCTTGTGCCTACCCTCGTGCCCGCGCGTCTCGACGTGAAGCAGTGCATCAGCCAGGAAGGGTCAGCGTCGCCACCATCACGGTAACAGCCGCGCCGGAAAGCAGCACGCGCTTGCCTTTCATCGCGCACAGAAGATCGCCACCGCGTTTCGAAACCTGCCGGGCAAGCAGCGAGTCCTTGCCCAGACGAGCGGCCCAGTAGGGCGTCAGTGCGCAATGCGCCGAGCCGGTTACCGGGTCTTCGGGCACGCCGACTCGCGGGGCAAAGAAGCGGCTGACAAAGTCGACGTCGCGACCAGGCGCGGTAACGATCACACCGCGCCGATCGAGAAGGCTCAACAGGGTGTGATCGGGCGTGACGGCCCTGATGATGTCCTCGCTGTCAAAAACGGCAAGGTAATCTTCGGCAACCAGTACTTCGGCCGGGCGCACGCCAAGGCCTCTGATCAAGGCGTCCGGCGCAGGGCAGGCAAGCGGCGGCTGGGCGGGGAAGTCCATTTCCAGCAGCTTGCCGTGGCGTCGAACATGAAGATCGCCACTGTTCGTTTCGAAGGTGATTGCCGGATCAGGGTACGCGAGAATTTCAAACAGCACATGCGCCGCAGCAAGCGTCGCGTGTCCGCAGAGATCGACTTCAGTGACCGGTGTAAACCAGCGCAAGCGGAAACCCTTGGCCGACGGGACGAAGAAAGCCGTTTCCGAAAGGTTGTTTTCCTCGGCGATGGCCTGCAGCAGCTTGTCATCCAGCCAGCTCGCCAGCGGACAGACCGCTGCCGGATTGCCGGCAAACGGCCGGCTGGTGAAGGCATCAACCTGATACTGCCGAATGCTGTGCAATGCGGACTCCTCAGATCGTCGCCGCGGCTTTGCGGCGCAGGTCATAGGCCTGCAGGTGAGAGTAGGCCAGCCTGAGTTGGGGGACATCAACACCTTTGGCCTGCGCGCGTCCGACCATGTCGCCCAGGATGTGATCCGCTTCGGTTGGCCCGCCCTTTTCGACATCGCGCAGCATCGAAGCCACCAGCCCTGATCCCTTTTCCGTCAGTTGGGTGCGATAGGTCGTCAGTTGCGCTGCGGCGACCGCGTGACCGCTGGCGGCAGCGACCCTGGCGCATTCGGCAAGCAGGCCGTTGATGAACGCTTCACCGGCCACGGTATCCAGAATATGGCCGATGCTGGCGCGCAGGGTGCAGGTTGCGCCAGCCAGGGTGGACAAGAAAACGAACTTGTCCCACATGGCCTGTTCGATGGCCGGCGACAGCACGAAGTCGAAACCCGCCCGGGAAAGCAATTGCGCCAGCGGATCCAGCCATCTGGAAGGCCGTGCAGTCAGCGAGCCGGTGACCAGACGGTGCATCTTGTTGACATGCCGAATCTCACCGGTCGGGACCAGCATGACCGAAATCAGGGCGACGCCGCCGAGCACGTGCTCCGCTCCGAAGCGTGCGGCCAGAGCATCGACATGGCCAATGCCGTTGAGCAGCGGCAGGATCACGCTCTGTTCGCCGAGCGCTGGTGCGATGGCGGCCATTGCCGATTCCAGATCAAAGGCCTTGCAGGACAGCATGATGACGTCGATGTGATCGCGCAACTCCTCCCTGGTGACAACCTTTGGCGTGATCTGCAGGTCGCCGAAGGCACTGAAAACCTGCAGCCCCTTCTCCTTCAACTGAGCCGCTCTGGCCGGGCGCACCAGAAAGGTGACGTCACCTCCCGCTTGATGAATTCTGGCACCGAAATAGCCACCGATTCCGCCCGCCCCCAAAACCAGAATACGCATCGCTGATCTCTCGATAGTCATGAAAACACCCACTACTTTACTCCTATTGCTTTCGCTGCGAACTGAGCGGAATGGTTTTTCAAGGCAGGCAACAGCGCGTGGCAGCGTTTCTCCTGATGCTTGGCTGTTCAAGGGTATACTTGCGGTCTTTGTGACCCGCTCGGTCCGTACCAATATGTCATCCATGCCCGCCGTTTCTCCCGAATGCGATATTGCCGGACTCGGCCAGATATTCACCCCGCCGGCTATCGTCGACTGCATGTGCGCACTGGTACGCAACAGCGGGCGCGTGCTCGAGCCGGCCTGCGGCGACGGCGCATTTCTCAGGCATTTCCCCGAGGCGTTGGGGATCGAGGTCGACCCGCGCCATGCGCCGCCGGGTTCGGAAGTCATGAACTTCTTTGAGCTGGCCGAAGATGAGCTGTTTGCCACGATCATCGGCAACCCGCCCTACGTGCGCTACCAGGACATTTCTCCCGGAACGCGGCGACTGGCCGGAGACAGCGTGCTCGACAAGCGTGCCAACCTCTACCTGTTCTTCATCGAGAAGTGTCTGCGCCATCTGGAGCCGGGTGGAGAACTGATCTTCATCACGCCGCGTGATCTGCTCAAGGCGACTTCGGCGGTACCGCTCAACCGTCTTCTGTTTGCTGAAGGGACGATCACCGACTTCATCGACCTGGGTGATCTGCGCCTGTTCGACGGCGCGACGCCTAACTGCGCGATCTGGCGCTTTGAGCGCGGCCTGCGTTCGCGGCGTACGCGTTACGCCACAGTCGGCCAGGCCGGTGGTGTCGCCGGCTTTGAACAACTGAAGTGGGAGAGCCGGCGTTTTGTCGAAAGCGGTGGCCATCTGCTGTTCACGCGGCATAACTATCCGCTGCGTTTTTCCGATATCGCTTTCGTCAAGGTCGGCGCCGTGTCTGGTGCGGACGATCTTTACACCAGTGACGAATCCGGCAATCGTGATTTCGTCTGCTCATCGACCGTGGCCGACGGCAAGACGCGGCGCATGATCTGGTGCGAACCCGGCGAGCCGCCACCGGAAGTTCTGCTGGCGCACAAGGAACGCCTGCTTGCGCGGCGCATACGCAGTTTTGACGAATTCAACTGGTGGCAGTGGGGGCGCGGCTTTTACCAATCGGAGCTGCCGCGCATTTATGTGAATGGCAAGACCCGCCGTGCGCAACCCTTTTTCGTGCATGCCTGTCCGAACTACGACGGGTCCGTTCTGGCCATCTTTCCGCACGATCCGACCATCGACGTGCAGGTCCTGGCGGCGGCGCTGAATGCGGTCGATTGGTCCGATCTCGGATTCATCTGCGACGGACGCTTCCTGTTCACCCAGCGCAGTCTGGAGCAGACGCCACTGTCCAGGTCCTTCCACTCGTTCATGCCGCAAGCCGGTGTAACATGGTGGGACAAGTTAAAAAAACTGTTCTGAAACGGACAGATCTGGTTTTGGAGATAGGCCATGGTTCCACATCTTACGACCGCTCTCACCGGTCCGTTATTAGCGCTCGAGGCTAAGTTTCTCGATGCCGCCCCGGACATCGAGCGCTGGCTGCGCGGCCAGTGGCAGGAGCATACGCCGCCGTTCTATGGTTCGGTCGATCTGCGCAATTCGGGTTTCAAGCTGGCACCGGTGGACATGAATCTCTTTCCCGGCGGGTTCAACAATCTGAATTCGGTTTTTCTACCGCTCTGCGTGCAGGCGGCGATGACGGCGATCGAGAAAATCTGTCCGAGCGCGAAGAGCCTGCTGCTCATTCCCGAAAATCACACGCGCAATCTTTTTTATCTGCAGAACGTGGCGCAACTGGTGACCATCCTGCGCCTGACCGGTCTGGACGTGCGCCTGGGTTCGCTGCTGCCTGAGGTCGATAAACCGACTTCGATCGACTTGCCGAACGGCACCTCGCTGCTCCTTGAGCCGCTGCTCAGAACCCGCTACCGTCTTGGCCTGGAAGGCTTTGATCCGTGCGCGATCCTGCTCAACAACGACCTCACGGCGGGTATCCCCGAGATCCTGAAGAATCTCAACGAACAGTTCGTATTACCCCCGCTGCATGCCGGCTGGGCAGTGCGCCGCAAGTCCAACCACTTTGCCGCCTACGACGAGGTCGCCGATGGGTTTGCCAAGCTGGTCGGTATCGATCCGTGGCAGATCAATCCTTATTTTTCGCTATGTAGCAGCGTCAATTTTCACGAGCGGCAAGGCGAGGAATGTCTGGCGTCAAACGTCGACGCGGTACTTGGCATGATTCGTGAAAAATATACGGAGTATGGCATCGAGGAAACGCCCTATGTGGTGGTCAAGGCCGATGCCGGTACCTACGGCATGGGTGTGATGACGGTCAAGGATGCCTCCGAAATCACTGGCCTCAACCGCAAGCAGCGCAACAAGATGTCGGTCATCAAGGAAGGCATGAACGTCTCGCAGGTGATCATCCAGGAAGGCGTGCACACACACGAACGGGTCGGTCAGGGCGAAAAGGCCGGCGTCGCCGAACCGGTGGTGTATATGATCGACCGTTTTGTCGTCGGCGGGTTCTACCGTGTGCATAGCGGACGCGGCATTGACGAAAATCTCAATGCGCCAGGCATGCATTTCGAGCCGCTGGCCTTCGAAACAAGTTGCTCGCTGCCCGACCAGTGCCAGACGCCGGACGCGCCGCCGAACCGCTTTTATGCCTACGGCGTCGTTTCACGGCTGGCCCAGTTGGCCGCCTCGCTGGAACTGGAACGCACCGCGCCGGCAGAGGAAGAATGATGATAGAAGTTTTTACCACAGCGTGCACAGCGAACATGCCCCGTAGGAAATCCTCTTGGGGGACGGCGAAAAACAATAACCCAATTTGAATTGACAAGCTTTCACTGTTGCCGCCGTGTCGCCGTGGTTAAGCTTTTGATCTGGAGTATCTATGCGACTAGCCTTTATTCTTGACCCGCTCGACTCGCTCAAGGCCTGCAAGGATTCAAGCATCGCCATGATGCGCGCCGCGCAGGTGGCCGGTCATGCGGTCTGGGCCATCCAGCAACCCGCCATTCACTGGTCGGCACTGCATGGGGTCTGTGCCGAGGCGGTCCACCTGGAGATGCTCGACGATGATACGGAGTGGTGCGTCGAGATCGATCGTCATATCGTTCCCCTGCGCGATTTCGGCGGCGTAGTCATGCGCAAGGATCCGCCTTTTGATATCGAATACATCACCACCACCTGGTTGCTCGAACGTGCCGAAAGGGAAGGCGCCCGTGTCTTCAACCGGCCGCAGGCACTGCGCGATCACTCCGAAAAGCTTTCGCTCATGGAGTTTGCCCGGTTTTCGGTGCCGACGCTGGTGGCGCGCGACGCTGCACTGATCAGCACTTTTATCGATATCCAGCATGACGTCATTCTCAAGCCGCTCGACGGCATGGGCGGTAGCCAGATCTTTCGCGTCCGCAGCGACGACCCGAACCGTAACGTGATCATCGAAACACTCACGCACGAAGTGATGCACACCGGTACACGAACGATCATGGCGCAGCGCTATATCCCCGAGATTGCCGAGGGTGACAAACGCATCCTGATTGTCGGCGGCGAAGTCGTTCCCTATTGCCTGGCGCGCATCCCCAGGGCCGGCGAGACGCGCGGCAACCTGGCCGCAGGTGGCCGCGGAGTAGCGCGTGAATTGAGCGCGCGCGACCGCGAGATCGCTGAAGCGCTGGCGCCGGTGCTGGCTGCCCGCGGCCTGCTGCTGGTCGGCATCGACGTGATCGGCGACTGGCTCACCGAAATCAACGTCACCAGCCCGACCTGCATGGTCGAAATCTGCGAGCAGACGGGTTTTGACGCCGCGGCGATGTTCGTGGCCGCGCTGGAACGTGAATGTCCGCTGTCCGTCTAGTATTTCTGGCCGTTCTGGTTTCGCTCCTAACGGCCTGCGCCAAGGCACCGCTGCATCAACAGGAATCCTTCGTCTTTGGCACCCGTGTCGAGATCCTGATTGCCGGCCTCGAAGAAACACAGGCACGGCCGGCGGCGGCAGCCGTTCTGCGCGAATTCGACCGTCTGCATCGCACCTACCACGCCTGGCAGCCGTCCGAACTGAGCGCGCTCAACGCGGCGATCGCCGCCGGAAAACCCCATCCCGTCAGCCCCGAGATGGCCCATCTTGTTGCCGATGCGCAGCGTCTTTCGCTGCAGGGCGATGCCCTTTTTGACCCCGGCATCGGTGGCCTGATCCGCTTGTGGGGCTTCCAGTCGGATGAATTCAAAGCCGTCCTGCCCGATCCTGCGGCGCTGGCCTCCTGGCGGGCCGCCAGGCCGGGCATCGCCGACCTGCGCCTCGATGGCTTGCAGGTGAGCAGCCGCAACCGCGTGGTGGCGCTCGATTTCGGCGGCTATCTCAAGGGGGTTGCGCTGGATCGCGCGGCCGCCATCCTGCATGAACAGGGCGTCAACAACGCCTTGATCAACATTGGCGGAAACGTCATGGCCCTGGGCACGAAAAATGGCCAGCGCTGGCGCGTCGGCATCCAGCATCCCCGCCAGCCGGGCCCGCTGGCCACGGTCGAACTCAGCGACGGCGAGGCCATTGGCACCTCTGGCGATTACCAGCGCTACTTTGAACTGAACGGCAGGCGCTATTGCCATGTGCTCGACCCGCGTAGTGGCGAGCCGATCATGCACACACAGGCGCTGAGCGTGCTCATCACCCCGCGCACTGCAGCCGGCACTCTCTCCGACATGGCCTCCAAACCACTTTTTACTGCCGGTAGCGGCTGGCCGGCGCTGGCGAAAAAACTGGCGGTCGAGCAGATATTGCGCATCGATGCCGAGGGACGCGTTGAGGTCAGCGCCGCGCTCTTTCGCCGCCTTGAATTTGTCGGTGATCGGCCAAAAACACTTGAAATTATCCCCTGAGCCGTTTCCAACCCTGCCGAAATCCGCGGAATCCCTTAGAATGTTGGCTGAACTCCATGGAAACGCGTGATGATAGGCATCCTCCTGATAACGCATGGCACCTTTGGCGAAAGCCTGATCCAGAACGTCTGCCATGTACTCAACAAACGGCCGCCGTTGATCGGCCAGCTCGGGGTGTCCGCCCAGGACGACCCGCTGGACATCCTGCCCATGGCCAGACTGTTGCTGAATGAAGTGGACGAGGGCGAAGGTGTGCTGATCATGACCGACATTCTGGGCGCAACACCCTCCAATCTCGCGCTCAAGCTGCTCGTACCGGGCCGGGTCGAAGGCGTTGCCGGCGTCAGCCTGCCCATGCTGTTGCGTGCCCTGACCTATCGCAAGAACGGAATGGGAACGCTTATGCAAAAAGCCATCAGCGGTGGTCGCGATGGTGTTATCAACATGCACCGGCAGTAGCCGATTGACCTACAGGACATTTTAATGGCACGCGCTGAAGTCGAAATTGTCAACAAACTCGGGCTGCATGCTCGCGCATCAGCCAAGCTGACGCAACTGGCCGCCAGTTTCAATTCAGAAATCTGGATGGAAAAGGGCTCGCGCCGGATCAACGCCAAAAGCATCATGGGCGTCATGATGCTGGCCGCCGGCAAGGGTTCGACCGTGGTTGTCGAAACGGTCGGGGCTGACGAACAACCGGCGCTCGAGTCGCTGCTCAGACTGATCGCTGACAAATTCGGCGAAGGGGAATAAGCACACCATGAGTTTCACTCTGCACGGTCTCGCCGTCTCCGGGGGCATTGCCATTGGCCAGGCCCACCTCATCTCGCAGGCGACACTCGAGGTCTCGCATCTGGTCATCGCGCCACGCATGGTGGAAAAGGAAGTGCTACGTTTCGAAACGGCACTGGCCCTGATTCGCAGCGAGTTTGCCGCGTTGAAATCCAACATGGAGCACTCGCCGACCGATATCGGTGCCTTCATCGATCTGCATCTGATGATCCTCTCCGACCCGGAATTGTCCGAAGTGCCCAAGCAGATCATTCGGGAACGGCGCTGTAATGCGGAATGGGCCATTGTCCAGCAGATGGAAGTTCTGGTCGCCCAGTTCGAGAAGATCGACGACATGTATCTGCGCGAACGCAGCTACGACGTGCGTCAGGTTGTCGAGCGCGTTGTCCGCGAGCTTGCCGGTCACCCGGGCCATGCCGCCGGAAAATCCGGCAAAGGAGTCAAGGGCGAAAACCTGATTGTCGTCGCCCACGACCTTTCACCTTCCGATGTCATGGCCTTCAAGGATCAGCACTTCACTTCCTTTGTCACTGATGTCGGTGGCTCCACGTCGCACACGGCGATTCTGGCTCGCGGCATGGGCATCCCGGCCGTGCTCGGTCTGCACAACGCGCGTCAACTGATCCGCGACAAGGAAACCCTCATTGTCGATGGCACGCGCGGCGTACTGATCGTCAATCCCGATCCCCGCATTCTCGAGGAATACGAGCTCAAGAAGAGCCTGATCGAGATCGAGCGTTCGAAGCTCAGGTTGCTCAAGACCGCACGGGCAACGACGCTGGACAAGGTAAAGATCGACCTGCTGGCCAACATTGAAGAGTTGAGCGACGTCCCGGTGGCGCTGGAAAACGGTGCCGAAGGGGTGGGCCTGCTGCGCACCGAATTCATCTTTCTCGGACGCGGTGACATGCCGAGCGAAGACGAACAGTTCGAGGCCTACCGAAAAATCGTCAAGGGCATGGAAGGACGGTCGGTCACGATCCGCACCTTCGACCTGGGCAACGACAAGAACATGCACTCGGAATCGACAGAGGAGCGCAAGCGCTCCAATCCGGCGCTCGGCCTGCGCTCGATCCGCCTCTCGCTGGCCGAACCGAAATCCTTCCAGGCCCAGTTGCGCGCCATTCTGCGCGCCTCGAAGCTGGGCAATGTCAAGATCCTTATTCCGATGCTTTCGCACGCGCATCAGATCGACCAGACTCTGGCCGCCCTGGAACAGGCAAAATCCAGTCTGCGCGGGGAAAGAATTGCTTTCGACGAAAGTATCGAGATCGGCGGCATGATCGAAATTCCGGCTGCGGCTCTGGCCGTCGGCCTCTTCCTGCGGCGCCTGAATTTTCTTTCGATCGGCACCAATGACCTGATCCAGTACACTCTGGCCATCGACCGCAGCGACGAGCAAGTCTCGAGTCTCTACGATCCGCTGCATCCCGCCATCCTGATGCTTCTGTCACACGTCATCAGCAGTGCGGAAAAAGCCCATATTCCGGTAGCGATGTGCGGTGAAATGGCGGGCGATTCCCGCCTGACACGTCTGCTGCTGGGCATGGGCTTGCGCCAGTTTTCGATGCACCCGGCCCAGATTCCGGAGGTCAAGCAAAAGATCAAGCAAAGCGACATTTCCGAACTGGCTCCGATCGTTCGCCGCATCATGCGCATTGAGGAATCAGCGAAGATTCAGGAGCAGATCGAACGCCTCAATATTTGACTTTTTCCAGTACTGGCGGTAACTTCCTTCCATAGCGCCGATTTGAACGATCAGCTTGCGGGCGCTCAATAAATACGGCTAAAGCGGGGCTCGCCCAGTCCGCTTTTTTTCAGGCCGACTGGGTTTTTGTTTTCTTTCGATACGATGGCGATGTCACTAGATAATTCTGTCGGAGTCGTTGTTCCGCAACGAGTCTGTTTCAATGAAGCGATGGCGCTGAAAAGCGGGGCCGTGTTGCCCGGTTTCGAACTCGCTTTTGAAACCTATGGCACGCTCAACGCGGCACGCTCAAATGCCGTACTGGTCTGTCACGCGCTCTCCGGCGGCCATCACGTCGCCGGGGTTTACGCCGACAACCCGAAAGACCTGGGCTGGTGGGACAACCTGGTGGGGCCGGGCAAGCCGCTCGATACCGACCGCTTCTTCGTCGTCGGCGTCAACAACCTCGGCGGCTGCTATGGTTCGACTGGCCCGCTCTCGGCCAATCCCGAAACTGGCAAACGCTACGGCGCTGATTTCCCGATGGTCACGGTCGAGGACTGGGTGGCGGCGCAGGCCCGGCTGGCCGATCATCTGGGCGTCGACACCTGGGCTGCGGTCATCGGCGGCAGCCTGGGCGGGATGCAGGCGCTCGAATGGTCGCTGCAGTATCCGGAACGCATCCGGCATGCCATGGTGATCGCTTCCGCCCCAAAGCTTTCGGCACAGAACATAGCCTTCAACGAAGTCGCCCGGCAGGCCATCATCTCCGACCCCGATTTTTATGGTGGGCACTACGCCGAACACGGCGTGGTACCGACCAGCGGCTTGCGCCTGGCGCGCATGGTCGGGCACATCACCTACCTATCGGATAGCCAGATGGGCGAGAAGTTCGGTCGCCAGTTGCGCCACGGCGAACACAAGTTCAGCTACGACGTCGACTTCGAGATCGAGTCCTATCTGCGCTATCAGGGCGACAAGTTCGCCGGATTCTTTGACGCCAAC
Source organism: Accumulibacter sp. (assembly GCA_020049495.1). Classification (GTDB taxonomy): domain Bacteria; phylum Pseudomonadota; class Gammaproteobacteria; order Burkholderiales; family Rhodocyclaceae; genus Propionivibrio. Next base: position 10,374 of record JAIFKU010000038.1, on the reverse strand, counting down.
ACCTACCTGATCACCACCAAGGCACTCGATTATTTCGATCCGGCCTACGCCTACAACGGCGATCTTGCCGCGGCTCTGGCGCGCGCCAAAGCCCGTTTTTTTGTCGCCAGCTTCTCGACCGACTGGCGTTTTGCCCCGGCGCGTTCGCGTGAAATTGTTTTTGCTCTCCTGCACAACCGGCGCCATGTTGCCTACGCCGAGATCGACTGCGACGCAGGGCACGACTCCTTTCTGCTCGATGATGCCCACTACCACGCCGTGCTGCGCGCCTATCTGGAGAATATTTCAATATGAACTTTACGGCCAAGGAACGCGAACGTTTCGACTTTGCCGTCATTGCCAACTGGATTCCGCCCGGTGAGCGGGTACTCGACCTCGGCTGCGGCGACGGGAAATTGCTGCGCTATCTGCGCGAGACCAAGGACGTCATCGGCTATGGCGTCGAGATTGATCACGAGAGTGTGCTCGGCTGCATCCGCAACGGCGTCGACGTGATCCAGATCGACATCGAGGGCGGTCTTTCCGGTTTCGAGAATCAGTCGTTCAACCACGTCATCATTTCCCAGGCACTGCAGGCCATGCATGCCACCGAGCGCATCCTGTGCGAGATGCTGCGCGTGGCCGAAGAGGCGGTGGTGAGTTTCCCCAATTTTGCCTATCGCGCCAACCGGGCGGCGATTGCCGAAGGCCACATGCCGGTTTCCGAGGATCTGCCCTACGAGTGGTACGAGACGCCGAACGTGCGCTTTTTCACCCTCGCCGATTTTGAGACGCTGTGCGCCAAACTCGACATCGAAATTCGCGAGCGCCGGGCTTTTGACGAAGCCGGGCAAGCGGTAAGCGACGATCCCAACCTGAACGGCAGTCTGGCCTTTTATCGCCTGGGTCGAAAAGCCTGATGCCGGCCTGGTTCAGTGTCCTGCTGACGCGCAAGATGCTGATCTGCGTTTTCACCGGGTTCAGCTCCGGCCTCCCCCTTTATCTGCTGCTCAATCTGTTGCCCGCATGGCTGCGCAGCGAAGGGGTTGATCTCAAGACCATCGGCTTCTTTGCGCTGATCCAGTTTCCCTACACCTGGAAATTCCTCTGGTCGCCGCTGCTCGATCGCTACGCCCTGCCTGTTCTCGGTCGGCGACGCAGTTGGTCGCTGCTCATGCAGATCGGCCTGCTGCTATGCATCGGCCTGCTTGGCGGCTTATCGCCGAGAACCGATATCACCCCGGTGCTTTGGCTCGCAGCGCTGCTGGCGCTTTTTTCCGCAACCCAGGACATCGCGCTCGATGCCTACCGGCGCGAACTGCTCGCTGACGTCGAACTGGGACTGGGTAACGCCGTGCATGTCAATGCCTACCGGGTGGCCGGACTGGTGCCGGGTTCGCTGTCGCTGATTCTGGCCGACCTGCTGCCGTGGTCGCAGGTGTTCTGGATCACCGCCGCCTTCATGCTGCCGGGCATGGCCATGATCCTGCTGGTCAGGGAACCGGTGGCCGCGCATGCCGCGCCAAAAACCCTGCGTCAGGCCGTTGTCGAGCCCTTCCACGAATTCATGGGCCGCAATGGACTACGCGGTGCGGTGTTAGTGCTCGCTTTCATTTTCCTCTATAAATTGGGCGATTCTCTGTGCACCGCGCTGGCGACGCCCTTCTATCTCGATATGGGTTTCACCAAGACCGACATCGGTCTGATCGCCAAGCATGCCGGTTTGTGGCCGGCGGTGATCGGCGGCCTGCTCGGCGGTTTGTGGATGGTTCGTCTGGGCATCAATCGTGCACTGTGGCTGTTCGGCGTCGTGCAACTGCTGTCGATCCTCGGCTTTGCCTGGCTCGCCTGGCTCGGGCCGCAAACGGTGATCGCCATCGACCAGCGCCTGGCGCTGGCCGCCGTCATCGGCTTTGAGGCGCTCGGTGTCGGACTGGGCACAGCCGCTTTCGTCGCCTTCATTGCCCGGACCACGCATCCGGCCTACACGGCCACGCAATTTGCCCTGTTCACCAGTCTGGCCGCCGTACCGCGGACCTTCATCAACGCCTCGGCCGGCTGGCTCGTCGAGGGGCTCGGCTGGTTCAACTTCTTCCTGCTGTGCACCGCGCTGGCCGTTCCCGGAATGTTGCTGCTGTCGCGGGTCGCCCCATGGAAAACCGGACAACTTACTGGAGATGGCCGTGTCTATTGACTCTCAGGGCAGTACTGGAATTTTGGCGGCGCTCGTTGCGGCCGCGCGTGAACTTTCCGACAAGGTTGATGACCTCGATTTCGCCTCCCCGGTTTCGCACCTCTACAATCCGCTGAATTACGCCTGGGCGCCGCATGAACAGTACTTGCGGCGGTATGGGGCGAGGCGCAAGAAAGTGATTTTCATCGGCATGAATCCCGGCCCTTTCGGCATGGTGCAATGCGGCGTTCCCTTTGGCGAAATCGCCGCCGTGCGCGACTGGATGGGAATCGAGGCGCAGGTCGACAAGCCGGCTCGGGAAAACCCCAAGCGGCCGATCGAAGGCTTTGCCTGTGCCCGCTCCGAAGTCAGCGGACGGCGCTTTTGGGGCTTGTTTCAGCAACGATTCGGCACGGCCGAAGATTTTTTTGCCGAGCATTTTGTCGCCAACTACTGCCCGCTGGCCTTTTTTGACCAGGCACGCAATTTGACTCCTGACAAGCTGCCCGCAGCCGAGTCGCTACCGCTCTACGCCGCCTGCGACGTGCATCTCAGGACCCTCGTCACGGCGCTCGAGCCACAGTGGGTGATCGGCGTCGGCGGCTTTGCCGAAGCGCGTGCCCGCGAAGCGCTGGCGGGGATGCGCGTACGCATCGGCAAGGTGCTGCATCCGAGTCCGGCGAGTCCGGCTGCCAACCGGGGATGGGCGGAAGCCGCAACGAAGCAGCTTACCGCCCTGGGTATCTGGTAGCAGGAATTTACGCGCAGGCGGGCGGGGAATCAGCGCGCGGTTTGCGCCGGCGGTCAAGCCACCAGGCGTAAGCCGGCAGCAACAGCGCGGAACCGGGCAGCAGCAGGAACAAGAGGTAGGGAGAAACGCGCGAAAGGATGCGCAGTTGGATAATGAGCTCGGCCTTTTCCGCACGCGACCATGTGCCACCATTGCGATTCTTCATGAGCAGGGGCATCAGTCCGCGCATGCGCAGCACATCGGCAACAAATTCCCGGGCTTGCCGTTTCTGCGAGGCCAGCAGGCGCGAAATGGCGCTGACTTTGACGTCGTCCTGACCCCCGTTACTCATGAACGGGTGCGCAGACCAAACGCGGACAACCTGCTGCTGACGCTGCGCCAGCTTTGCCAGAGCAAATAGCCACTCCGTGTCCAGCGCCAGACGCGTTTGGCTTTCAGGACAAACAAGGCCGCGACAGCAAGCGCTACTAGGCCGGGATGCCTTTTCACGCAAGCAATGGCGGAGCGGACTTGAACCAGCACGCGGTCCGTCGCGTACAACGTAACACGTACGGGCTGCATCTCACGACTCAGTGCCGTGCGCTGGGTGGCGATGCGTTCGAGCAAGCGGCCACGCCGGAGATGCAACTCATTCAGGCGGCGATTCATGGCCAACGGCCGCCTTCAACTGACGTAAATCTTCCTGTAATTCGGCAATGCTGGCGGCGAACATCTTCTCTGGTCGCTGCGTGGCGCGCTTGAACAGGGCGAAAAAAACCAGGCCGAGAACAAGAAAGAATCCGGCCGCCGCGCCGAGGACAAACAGCCTGTTTTCCCAGAACAGTGCGCTGAGAAAGAAGACGGCGATCAGCGTACCGGCACAGAGACAGAACACCATCCCCTGCGCCATGAGCAGCAGGTTGATCGCGCGCAGCTTCTCCTCCTCGATCTCGTTGACCAGGAGTTCAAGCCGTGTTTTACCGCTGGACAACAGGGTCGCAGCAATATTCTTCAGGGCGGCGAAAAGGCCAGCGCCTTCTCCGCCCACAGTGTCGTTCATGCTGCTGACAGCCGCTTAACGACGACCGATGATGATGCCAAGCAGCAAGCCGACCCCGGCAGCAATGCCGACTGATTGCCAGGGATTCTCATTGACGAAGTCGTCGGTGGCACGTGCCGCCGCCTTGGTCTTGTCGAGTACAATAGCTTCAGCATCGGCAAGGCGCAGTTTGGCATCGCTCAGACGTTCGCCGATGTGCTCGCGCAGCTCCGCCATTTTTTCACCGGCAATACCTGCCGTGGCGCGCAAAATCTCTTCGGCATCGGCAACGACGTTCTTCATGTCGGCAACGAGTTTTTGTTTGTTAGAATTGGTCAGTTCAGAATATTCAGACATGGCAGGCCTCACGGTAGATAGTTATAAGCAGTAACAAATGGCCTGATTCGCAAAGAACCAGGAGCCACAGCCCTCAGGTTATCCAATTTGCGGTCACTTATCAATGCGAAAATTGAAGGGGCATAGTCATCGTCGATCAAAAGCGGGGTGGTGCCCGAAGAATGTTGTTCAGACGTTCGCCGTGGAAATTTTCTTTGTTGATGAATTGCACTCCTCGAGTCAGGTCGCGCAGCCACCAGCACCGCTTGCTTCAGTGTTATTCATTAACTGTTAGTTACGCCACGAGGTCATTGCCATGAATACTACCGAACAAGACCCCTTCGCCAGGAGCCCCCTGCATCTGACAACCGCGAACTATGTTACGGATTTCTGGAACGATTCCTGTGCCGTTGACGAGCTCGAATACGCCATGGCCAATGGTGGCGTTGGCGCGACAACCAACCCGAGCATCGTTCTGAATGTGCTGAAAAAGGAACTGCCGGCCTGGCGCGGAACGCTTTCCCGTCTTTTCGATGAAAATCCGACCTGCAGATTGCCTGGAAGCTGATCGAGGAAATGGGACTGAAGGGCGCCGCACTGCTCACGCCGATCTTCGAACGCGAAGGCGGCGTCAAGGGCCGACTGTCCATGCAAACCAATCCGACGTTCTATCGCAACACGGCAGCGATTGTTGAACAAACGATGCATTTTCATTCGCTGGCACCGAATATCCAGGTCAAGATCCCGGTCACGGTCGCCGGCATCGCAGCGATCGAGGAAGTCACTTACCGTGGCGTCACGATCAACGCCACCGTGTGAAGCCGTAGAGCGGGGTCTCAAACGTCGGGCGGCCGAAGGCAAGGACACCAACATCCATCCGGCCTGCACCCTCATGGTTGGTCGCCTGGACGACTGGATGAAGGCCGTCGCCCTGCGCGACGGAATCAGCCTGACTCCCGGCTATGCGGACTGGGCAGGTGTGGCCACGACCAAGAAAGCCTATTCGCTATTCAAGCAACGTGGCTACCGGGCCCGCCTGCTGGTGGCGGCTTACCGGAGTCATCTGCACTGGTCGGAATTCATCGGTGGCGACGTCATCCTGACGATCCCGCACGAATGGCAAGTGCTGTTCAACAACTCAAAGGTTGAAGTCAAGGAGCGCATGCAGAACCCGGTTGATGCGAAGATTGTTTCCGAACTCTATGACCTGATTCCTGATTTCCGTCGTGCCTACGACGAAGACGGCATGAGTATCGAGGAGTTCGACGGGTATGGGGCCACTGCCCGCACCTTGCGCGGGTTCTGCGACCATTATCACGAGTTGCTGGCGATTGTTCGCGATTCGATGATCCCCAATCCTGACAAGAAGAATTAGGCATACCGCAACCAAGCTTTGCCCTGTCTGCAGCAGAAACAGGCTCGAATATTTTATTTGAAGGAATACGAAATGGCCGGCATCAAGCGTCTGAAGTTCTGTATCAACAACGAGTGGATCGAATCGAGCACGGCGAAGTACATGCCGGTGATGAATCCGAGTCTGGGCGTGCAGATCGCTGAAGCGCCGTGCTGTACGCAGCGTGAAGTCGACGCCGCGGTGGCCGCGGCAGCGGCAGCGTTCCCCGCCTGGGCGGAAACCCCGGTACCGCAGCGCATCCAGCTCATGTTCCGCTTCAAGGTCCTGCTCGACCAGCACCTTGACGAACTGACCACCCTGCTCGCCACAGAAATGGGCAAAGTCCTCGCAGAAGCCAAGGGCGACGTGCTCAAGGCCATCGAAGTCGTCGAATGCGCCTGCGCCACGCACTACCTGATGCAGGGCGACACCTGCATGAATGTCGCCCTCGGCTACGACACCGTCTCCTACCGCGAACCGCTCGGCGTCTTTGTCGGCATTGCCCCCTACAACTTCCCGGCAATGATTCCGATGGGCTGGATGCTGCCGTTCTGTATCACCACCGGCAACACTTTCGTCCTCAAAGCCGCCTCGATGGTCCCGCAGACTTCGAGCCGCATGCTCGAACTGCTGATCGAAGCCGGCCTGCCCAAGGGCGTCGTCAATCTGGTCACCTGCTCGCGCGTCGAAGCCGACTCGTTGCTCACCAATCCGCTGGTCAAGGGCATCACCTTCGTTGGCTCCACCTCCGTCGGCCTGCACATCTACCAGGCCGCAGCCTCCGCCGGAAAACGCGTGCAAGCCTTGTGCGAAGCCAAGAACCACGCGCTGGTCATGGATGACTGCGTGCTCGAACGCAGCGTCGCCGGCATCATCAACTCCACTTATGGCTGCGCCGGCCAGCGTTGCATGGCCCTGCCGGTGATCTGCGTGCAGGAATCGATTGCCGACGAATTCGTCGCCCTGCTCAAGAAGAAAGCCATGGAACTCAAACTCGGCCCGGCCTACCTGTCCGACTCGCAACTGGGCCCCATGGTCTCGTCGGCGCAGAAGGAATCGGTGGTCGCCGCCATTACCCGTGGCGTCGACGAAGGCGCCCGACTGATTCTCGATGGACGCAAGGTCACCGTTCCCGGCTACGAAAACGGCTATTTCGTCGGGCCGACGATCTTCGACAACGTGCTGCCGCAGCACAGCGTAGGCAACGACGAAATTTTTGGCCCGGTGACCAGCATCAAGCGCGTCAGGGACTTCGAAGAAGGGCTGGCGGTCATGAACGCCAACCGCTTTGCCAACGGCTCGTGCATTTACACGACCTCCGGTCGTCACGCCCGCGAATTTGCCCGGCGTAGCCACGGTGGCATGGTCGGTATCAACGTCGGCATTCCGGTCCCGTACTCGATCTTCCCGTTCACCGGGCATAAGGATTCGTTCTTCGGCGACCTGCACGCCATGGGCAAGGACGGTGTCGCCTTCTTCACCGAGACCAAGGCCGTGACCTCGGTCTGGTTCACCGAGGAAGATTCGCGCAAGGCCGTGTCGACCTGGGATGGCACACTGACGCGCGGTTGATCCGGTAACGATCGCGCGGCCGCGTCGTTGAGTAGAAGAGAGCCCGCGTTTTCTGCAGCAGCGAGGGCCGACGGCGACAACTCGGGTAAAATGTGCCTGAGACATAGTCAGTTCAAGCCAATTCAGGCATGGGACCGAGCGCATGGTTTTGGTGTGAACTCTCATCCTGAATCCGGGTCATAGCATTGATGATCCCTCTGATTAGGCAGACGAAGGATATCAATCACGTCCGGGTAGGGCTTATCGAGGGCCGACTTCGCGCAAATTCTTTAGCGCAGCGCTTTTGAAATTTTTTCTTTAATCATGTTGTAGTCATTGCGAACCAAGGAAATACTGAAATATTCGTCATCCCCGCGCAGGCGGGGATCCAGAATGTTGATTTAACTGGCTCTGCATTTCCTTCGGTCAGGTTCCCGCCTGCGCGGGAACGGCGGAAACGAATAATTCAGCGCGTGCCTAACGAATTCTGAGGAGTAAATAATGGAAGCTTTAGCCTGTGTATTGCACGCCGAAAAGGATCTGCGCATCGAAACGGTTCCGGTAGCCGAGGTCAAGGAAGATCAGGTCCTGGTGCGCATCGGTGCCGGTGGCATCTGCGGATCCGACCTGCACTATTACCTGGATGGCGGATTCGGCGTCGTGCGCGTCCGCCAGCCCATCGTGCTCGGCCATGAAGTTGCAGGCACTGTCGAAGCCGTCGGCGCCAAGGTCACGCGGGTCAAGGCGGGTGATCGCATCGCCCTGAATCCGAGCCGACCCTGCGGCAAATGCAAATTCTGCCAGGCCGGCGAACACCACCACTGCCTCGACATGTGGTTCTATGGCAGCGCCATGCGTCTGCCGCACAGCCAGGGCGCTTTCCGCGAACTGATCGTGGTCGAGGAATACCAGTGCGAACCCGTCGGCGACACCGTATCGCTGGGTGAAGCGGCCTGCTGCGAACCCCTGTCTGTCGCCCTGCACGCCGTACAGCAGGCCGGATCCCTGACCGGCAAGCGCGTCCTGGTCACCGGATCGGGCCCGATCGGCGCCCTGGTCGTCGCTGCCGCCCGCTACGCCGGGGCGCTTGAAGTCGTGGCTACCGACCTGCACGATGCCGCGCTGAAAAAAGCCGTCGAAATGGGCGCCACGCGCACCGTCAATGTCTCGATCGAACCCGGGCTGAAGGCCGAAGAGTTCACCGCCGACAAGGGCTATTTCGATGTCGCTATCGAATGCACCGGAGCGGGCGCCGTATTGAAGGATGTTTTCCCGGTTCTGCGTCCGCGCGGCACCATCGTCCAGGTCGGCGTCAGCGGCGAAGTACCGATCTCTCGGCAAGGAAATCCGCCTGGTCGGCGCCTTCCGCTTCGATGGCGAATACGCCCTGGCGGCTCGTCTGATCAAGGAAGGGCGGATCAATGTCAAGCCGATCATCACCGCCACGCTGCCCATCGCGCGTGCCGTTGAAGCCTTCGAAATGGCCGCCGATCGCCGTTCGCAGATGAAGGTACAACTGACGTTCTGAGAACCGGATCAGACTGGCGCGAGATAGGCGCTTGCTATCTCGTTTCCATGACCGTTAGCAGCCCGCTAGTAAACACTCGGGTCAGATGTTCGGCGGTGGTCTGAAAGTCCGGGTTCAAACCAGAATACGACTGCATTTCAGCGGTCGCCATTTTTACGCCATTACCTACCTGGTCCAGGATTCGTCTTGATTTTTGACTGGATAGTCCGCATGACTGGCGTCCGAATTGAATGAGCTGATTTCTTGAGGGAAAGCTCTTGCTGCCGTTGAGTTCCAGCGCCAGGATGTCATGGGGCTGGTAGGGTGTCGTGGAAAGCATGTCGTACACAGGCGCAAGTCGCACATTGCCACCGGGCCTGTCATAGAGCACACCGAAATTCTTCAGGTGGGCGTCGCCATTCTTGATCACGCAGGCCAGTGAAACCATGCCGAACAGTTGTTCCATCGCGCCCTGGTGGTTTTCAGGCGATACATAGAGGGCAATTTTCCTGGCCAGATCTTCATAGGATGAGTTGTACCGCCCTCCCGAACGCATACCGCCGAGCACACAAAAGTCCTCGAAACCCAGATAGTCGCCCGATTCCGTCCGGTCAAAGCGCTCGACAATCAACAGATTCCGGTCGTTCGACAAACTCGCGTTGGCTGTCGGCAACCCTGCGTAAAGAGCCGCTTTCATTGAAAAAAACTCGTTGGCAGCAAGTTCCGGGTAGTCCTTGGGATTGAAACTCTTGACGATGTGCGTCGCCCCCTTGTTCGTGATCCGGTCGACGGTTTGCGGCTCGTCGCGTATCAGTACCTTGGGCTGCATGCCGGAAATCCCTGAATGCAGAGCAAAGCGATCCATCAAGTCACTGAACAAGTCCTCGGAACCCTGATAGGCCAGCAGTTTGCTAACGCTCTCCACGGGCACGTCTTCCAGCGATGAGCCTTCAGCCGCATAGCGCAAGCGGCCAATCTGGGACTTGCCGACGATTTCAAGGCGCGACAGTGAATCGAAATCACGAATGACTTTCGAGAACATCAGTTCCAGTTTCTGTCGTAATTGGCCTTCGGGTAAATTCATTTCAAAAATGGGGTGGATGATTCCCATCGAATCGTACTGATCCGGGACGACGGGCATGGTCAGCGAAACAGCACAATCGTCAGAACATTCCGGATCGTAGGAGAACAGGTAGGTATCCTCCACCAGATCGCTGCGTGATATCACGCCGGAAAACTGGCTGGCGACGAAGGCGCTAACGGCGTTTCCTGTCATGGCTGGCTTGCCTCAATTCCTGAAGTGTCGGGTACGCTCGGCGCAGCCCAACGGAGAGTTCGAGCCCAAGGGTGGCGCACAAAGCCATCACCTTGCGCATCCCGACTTCCCTGATCTTGCCCGTTTCAATACCCGAAATCGTTGCGCGACTCATTCCAAGCGACTGTCCGAGTTGCTCCTGGCTCAACTTTCGCTGTTTTCGGCCTTCGCGTAGGACTACGCCGATTTCACCCATATCCATGCATAAAATATAATGCATATAGCCGAATATGTCAAAAATGCATCATATGCAATGCACACAGAAGGTAATGGGCGCTGCTTCTCAATACGCCACGTCCAGTGCAGCACACAGCAGGCTCATGAATGGTACGGCGGCGGCAAACTGCTCAC
>JAIFKU010000101.1 GCA_020049495.1 Accumulibacter sp. | reverse complement strand
CCCATGCCGACAAAGCGGCGCTCGATGCCCTTGTGCTTCCAGCCGAGACGTTCCTCCAGGCGCAACACGTCTTCGCCCATCGCCGAAAAACGGAAATGGCCGGGTTCGATGATGCCGGCGTGGATCGGACCGACGGCGATTTCGTGCACACCATCGCCTTCAACACGAACGAAAGCGTAATCCTCGTTATTGGCCTCGAAACGGGTATCGGGCGTATCACGGCGCAACGGGAAGTAATCGGCCGGCCAGTTGGCGTGACGCAACCAGGGGCGCAGATCGCCGGCTTCCGGGCTGGCCCCGATCAGGTCACGCACGGCACGCTGCATGCGCTCGGCCGCCGGGAAGGGCAGGGAAAGATCTGGAAATTCCGGGTTTTCCCTGGGCAGAGGCAGGGTCAGGCAGACCAGTCCCTCGGCCAGATCGAAGGCGACATGCAGGGCATAGCCGGATTTCGCATCACGATCGCGCTCGTCGCTGCCCCACAGGGCGACCAGCCGGCGTTCGGCCGCGTGTGCGGCGCCGCAGAAAGCCAGCAGTTCACGGCCGCTGACCCGCGCCACACAGGTCAGCGTGGCGTGATCGGCCAGCGGCGTGAATTCAATGGCTTGGTCGAGAAATTGCATGGGCACGCCTATCCAATGAACTTGGCCGCCTGCCGGTACCACTCGGCGAGGTAGGGCGGGATCCACAGGCCGAGCATGAGCACCAGTCCGAGGTGCACAAAGACCGGCAGCAGGGCGGGGTTGTGCGACAGCGGTTTTACTGTCGGTTCGCCGAAGACCATGCCCTGTACCTTGCCGAACATGGAGGCAAAGGCGACGCCCAGGGCCGTGAGCAGGATCGGCGTGGCCCACGGGTAATGCTTGATCGCCGTGGTCAGGATCATGAATTCGCTGGTGAATACGCCGAAGGGCGGCATGCCGAGGATGGCCAGGGTGCCGAGCATCAACCCCCAGCCGATGGTCGGCGAGCGTTTGATCAGCCCCTTGATGTCGTCGATGATCTGGGTGCCGGCCATTTGCGAGGCGTGGCCGACGGCGAAAAAGATCGCCGACTTGGTTAGCGAGTGCACCGTCATGTGCAGCAGGCCGGCAAAGCTGGCGACCGGGCCGCCCATGCCGAAAGCAAAGGTGATCAGTCCCATGTGTTCGATCGACGAGTAGCCGAACAGCCGCTTGACGTCCTTTGTCCGCGACAGGTAGAAGGCCGGGACAACGACGGTGAGCAGGCCGAAGGCCATCATCAGGTTGCCGGCGAAGTGGGTATGCAGCGCGCCGTCAACCAGCACCTTGCAGCGGATGATGGCGTACAGCGCGACATTGAGCAGCAGGCCGGAAAGTACGGCGGAAACCGGGGTCGGACCTTCGGCGTGGGCATCGGGCAGCCAGTTGTGCAGGGGCACCAGGCCGGTCTTTGTGCCGTAGCCGACGATGACGAAAACGAAGGCCAGCGAGAGTACCGTCGGTTCGAGCTGGGTCTTGACAGCATCGAGATGCGTCCACAGCAATGCGCCGCCATCGTGACCGAGCACGCGCTCGGCGGCAAAATAGATCAGGATGGTTCCGAACAGCGCCTGGGCGATGCCGACGCCGCACAGGATGAAATACTTCCACGCCGCTTCCAGGCTGGCCGGGGTGCGGTAGAGGGCAACCAGCAATACCGTGGTCAGCGTCGCCGCCTCCATGGCCACCCACAGGATGCCAAGGTTGTTTGTCGAAAGGGCGACCAGCATGGTGCACATGAACATCTGGAACATGCTGTGATAGAGACGCAGGCGGGCGGCAGAGAGGCGGCCGTGGTCGTGCTCGACGCGCATGTAGGGGCGCGAGAAGAGCGAGGTGGTAAAGCCGACCAGAGCGGTCAGCGCAATCAGGAACACGTTGAGCGGGTCGACGAAGAACTGCTGGTCGAACAGGATCATCGGGCCGTGGCCGATCACCCGTACGGTCAGCATGCCGGCGGCGACCAGCGTCAGCAGGCTGCCCGCCGAGTTGAGTTCCGCCGCGCCGCGCCGATGGCCGAAGAGCGCCAGCAGCACGGAAGAGGCGAGAGGAATAGTCAGTACCAGAGCCAGTTCGATCATTGCTCCTTGGCCCTCTCCATGTGGCGAATATCGAGGCTGTCGAACTGCTGCCTGATCTGGAAGAAGAACACGCCGAGGATGACCATGCCGACCATGACGTCGAGCGCAATGCCCAGTTCGACGACCATCGGCATGCCGTAGGTGGCGCTGGTGGCGGCGAAAAACAGCCCGTTTTCCATAGCCAGAAAGGCGATCACCTGCGGTACCGCCTTGCTGCGCGTGATCATCATCAGGAAGGCGAGCAGCACGCAGGCCAGGGCAATGCCGATGGTGGCGCGGGTGATGGTGCCCGAAAGATGTGAAATCGGTTGCGCCACGTTGAAGGCGATGACCACCAGCGCAATGCCGACGAGCATGGTGGTCGGGATGTTGAGCAGGGTATCGACGTCCCACTTGACCGATAGTCGGCGGATCAGGCGGTGCAGGATATAGGGCAGGGCAATGACCTTGAGCACCAGAGTCAGCCCGGCCGACCACAGGAGATGGTTCTGGTGGGTGGTGATGGCGACGATCAGGGTCGACGTGAAGAGCACCAGCCCCTGCAGCATGAACAGATTGATCAGCGTCAGTACACGGCGTTGCGAGAGCATGGCGAAACCCAGCAGCAGCATGATTGCTGCACACAGGTTGATGACCTGTCCGCTGAGTGGAATCGTATGGATCAGCGACGGACTCATCGCCCAGCCTCAAGCAGCAGATGCACCAGCATGGCCAGTACGGCGAGCAGGAATGCGGTGCCGAGAAATTCAGGCGCACGGAAGATGCGCATCTTGGCGCTCAGCGTTTCAATCAGGGCCAGCACGAAGCCGCCAATGGCCAGTTTGAATACCAGGATGGCTGCGGCGATGAGCAGCGAGGCCGGGTCCGAAGCCTCGGGAATGCCGAAGGGGAAGAACAGGGCAATGCCGATGCACGAATAGGCAAACAGTTTGAGGCAGGCGGCCCATTCGATGAGCGCCAGATGGCGACCCGAGTATTCAAGGATCATGGCCTCGTGAACCATCGTCAGTTCGAGATGGGTCGTCGGATTGTCGATCGGTACGCGGGCGTTTTCGGCCAGCGAAACCATGCTGAAGGCGACGCCGGCAAAGGCCAGGCTCGGATAGATGGCAATCTCGTTGTGTGCCAGCGTCTCAACGATGGTCGATAGCGACGTGGATTGCGAGATCAGCGAGGCGGTGAAGAAAACCATCAGCAGGGCGGGCTCAGCGAGAAAACCGATGAACATTTCACGCCGTGCGCCGAGCGAACCGAAGGCAGTGCCGACATCCATGCCGGCCAGGGCAATGAACACCCGCGCCAGAGCGAAGAGCCCGACGAGGGCGATGGCGTCGGCGGCCGGGGAGAAGATCAGGTCGGTGGACAGCGTCGGTACAATGGACGAAGCCAGCGCCATGCACGAAAAGATGATGTAGGGCGCGGCGCGGAACAGCGTGGAGGCGTTGTGCGCCAGCAGCACGTCCTTGTGGAACAGCTTGGAAAGTGTGTAGTACGTCTGCAGCAACGGCGGCGCCGAGCGGTTCTGCAGCCAGGCGCGGCACTGATTGACCCAACCCGTGAGGATGGGCGCCAGGATCAGGGCGATGGCCAGTTCCAGCAGTTGGGCAAAGAGGGCGTAGAAGTTCATCCGCGGGTCACGACCAGAAGAGCGAGCAGTGTAACGAAGCTGTAGAGCAGGTAAATGGCAATACGCCCCTGCTGCAGGAAGGCGATCAGTCGTGTGCCGTAGTCGACGATCCTGGCGATCGGCAGGTACAGCCAGTACCAGAGTGGGTCTTCAACTACGCTACGGTAGCGCGGCTGGGTATCGAAGGGCGAGGGGTGCTCGCGGGTGCGTTTGAAGAAAGGCGAGAAAATTCTGCGGATCGGCTGGCCGAAGCCCTCGGCCGTGTCCTGCATGCGTGAAGTCTGCAGCGGGAAGCCGCAATCCCAGGCGGGAACCCGCTTAAGGCGCCCATGATAGTAGCGGCGCACGGCCCAATAAGCGAGGGGCGTGAACAGGGCGATGCTGCCGAAGAAGATGGCCGGACTGTAACTGGCCCGGTCTTCGCTGATCGGCGCCAGCAGCCACCAGCCGTGGCTGCTGGCGGCGTCGCGCAGGCCGCTGCCGACGAGCAGGCGGGTAACCGGATCGAGCAGGGCAATGACGACATTGGGGAACAGGCCGAGCAGGATGCAGCCGGCGGCCAGCCAGAGCAGGCCGATGCGTTCGAGGCGGCCGGCGTCGTGGGCCTGCGACAGTTTTTCTTCGCGCGGCTGGCCGAGGAAAACGACACCAAAGAATTTGACCATGGCGAAGCCGGCGAGGGCGGCGATGAGCGCGATGGCCGCGGCGACAACGGGCAGCAGCATGTTGAGATAACCCTGTGGCAACCCGGAGGTAAACAGGAAACTCTGCAGCAGCAGCCATTCCGAGACGAAGCCGTTGAGCGGCGGCAGGCCGGCCGAGGCCAGCACGCCGACCAGGGCCAGCCAGGTGACCCAGGGCATGCGATGGATGAGGCCGCCGAGCTTGCCGAGATTGCGCTCGCCGGTGGCGTGCAGTACCGAACCGGTGCACAGGAAGAGCAGACTCTTGAAGAAGGCGTGGTTCAGACAGTGGTAGAGCGTCGCGGTCAGCGCTAGCGCGGCAAGGTGCGGAAGCAGGAAGGATTTGAAGACCAGGGTCAGTCCGAAGCCGACAAAAATCAGCCCGATGTTCTCGATCGACGAGTAGGCGAGCAGGCGTTTCATGTCGGTCTGTATGGCCGAGAAGATGACACCGAACAGGGCGGTTGCCAGCCCGATCAGCAGCAGCAGGATGCCCCACCACCACAGTTGCGCATGCAGCAGGTCGAAACTGACACGCAACATCCCGTAGATCGCCGTCTTGAGCATGACGCCGCTCATCATCGCCGAGACCGGCGAGGGCGCAGCCGGATGCGCTTCGGGCAGCCAGATGTGCAGCGGCAGCAGGCCGGCCTTGGCGCCGAAGCCGAACAGCGCGAGCAGGAAGGCGATGGTCGGCCAGAACCCCAGAATGGAAAAATCGCGCATGGCGTCGAAGGTGTAATCACCCGCACTGCCGGCCATGACGCCAAAGGAAAGCAGGATGCCGACGGCGCCGATGTGCGCGACCAGCAGGTAGAGATAGCCGGCGCGGCGGATTTCGGCGTGCCGGTGTTCCGAAGTGACCAGGAAGAACGAACTGAGCGCCATGGTTTCCCAGGCCACCATGAAGGCATAGCCGTCGTCGGCCAGCATCACGAAAGCCATGCTGGTCAGGAAGATGTGATAAAGCAGGCATTGCAGTCCGGGTGCCGTGCCCTCGCCTTTGCGGAAATAACCGGCGGTGTAGATCGAGATGCCGGCGGCCGTGGCGCCGAGCAGGAAAAGGAAGAAGCCGGAGAGGGCGTCGAGGCGCACGTGGAAGGGCAGGTCAGGCAGGCCGAGGGGCAGGATGCGCACCTGCGTGCCGGCGACCATGCCGGAGAGGGCCAGCAGCGCGAGCACCAGGCCGAAGATGGCGCCCAGAGGGAAGAGTACGCGGCTGATCAGGGTCAGCCTGCGCGGGAAGGATACGCCGACGAGGCCGATCGCCAGCCAGCCGAGGGCGGTAATCAGCACCCAGTCAAGCAACAGCAACTGGCGCACGGGCTATTTGCCTTCCTGAGGGTTATCTGCTGGCGGTCTGAGCAGCTCGCGCAGAATCTGCGCTGCCGCCCAGAACATCAGCAACAGCCCGGCGACGGTGGCAGCAACGGCTTCGGCCATGCTCTCCGGAAAGCCCTGAATGAACAGTGCCTGCCTTTGCGCCAACCACATGGCGCCAGTGGCAAACAACACCATGCCGACGACATCGAAAATGGCGTACAGGAGTATCTTCAGAGTCATCCGAGGGCGCTGATAGTTTCGTATATGTTGTTGCATGACAAAACTATTTTACGCGCATTCCCGGTTGTGCACCGCTGTCGGGGCTGAGCAGGAAGATGCCCGGCGTCTTGCCGTCAGGGTCGGAGGCGGCGAGAATCATGCCCTCGGAGAGACCGAATTTCATCTTGCGCGGCGCGAGATTGGCGACCATGACGGTCAGGCGTCCGATCAACTGTGCCGGGTCATAGGCCGACTTGATGCCGGCAAAGACCTGACGGGGTTTCTCTTCGCCGATGTCGAGCGCCAGACGGATCAGCTTTTCTGCACCCTCGACGTGGCCGGCGTCGACGATGCGCGCGATGCGCAGGTCGATTTTCATGAAGTCGTCGATGCTTATCTCTTGCCCCCCTCTCCCCGCGGGAGAGGGGCTGGGGGTGAGGGCAGCTTTCGCTTCAAGTGCCGCAAAAATGGTTTCCAGAACGGCTTCGGTTTCCTGGAGCATTTCATTGTTCCAGAAGCGCAGCACACGGATGCCCGCGACGGCAAGGGCGCGAGTGCGTTCATTGTCGTAATGCACGGCTTCGGCATGCTGGCTGCCGTCGAGTTCTACGGCGAGCAGCGCATCCTGGCAAAAGAAATCGAGAATGTAGCGCTGTCCATGACCAAGATCGAGCGGGTGTTGGCGCCGGAATTTTGCGCCAGCGATCTGGCGGTCACCAAGCAGTCCCCAGAGCAGTGCTTCGGCATTGGTCTGGCCTTGACGCAGCGTGCGCGCACGGGTGATCAGCTCAGGGGATAAGGTGGGCTTGTGAGCCCTCACCCCCGGCCCCTCTCCCGCGGGGAGAGGGGAGGAGATTGCAGCGACCTCCGGGACGGGCGCCAACGAGACCGTGTTGGCTGCAACGAGTGCCGCAATCAGCTTCGCATCGATGCGTGTCATCAGATGACTATAGGTATTGATCGTGTGCCCGGCTGCAAGCGGCGTCGCAGCGTCGTTCCAGGTGAGAGGCGCGATGTTGAGGAAGGCTTCGACGGCTTCGGCGACTTTGGGCAGCACCGGTTTGAGGTATAGCGTGAGCAGGCGGAAGGCTTCGATGGCTTCCGAGCAGGCGGCGTGCAGTTCGGTTTCCTTGCCTTGCTGCTTGGCTAGATCCCACGGCTTGCGCTCATTGACGACGACATTGGCGGCGTCGGCCAGGGCCATCACTTCGCGCAGGGCGCGACCGAATTCGCGCTCTTCGTAGGCTTGGGCGATGGGCCCGGCGGCATCGCGCAGCGGCTTGATCCATGCAGCATCAGTCGCGGCGAGCTGGCCGGAAAATTTCTTGCCGATGAAACCGGCGCAGCGGCTGGCGATGTTGACGTATTTGCCGATCAGATCGGAGTTGACGCGGGCGACGAAATCCTCGAGATTGAGGTCGATGTCTTCCATCGTGCTGTTCAGCTTGGCGGCGTAGTAGTAACGCAGCCATTCGGGATTGAGCCCCTGCTGCAGATAACTTTCGGCGGTGATGAAGGTGCCGCGCGACTTGGACATCTTGGCCCCGTCTACGGTCAGGAAGCCGTGCGCAAAGACGCCGGTCGGCGTGCGATAACCCGCGTGCTCCAGTTCGGCCGGCCAGAACAGGGCGTGGAAGTAAAGGATGTCCTTGCCGATGAAATGATAGAGCTCGGCCGATGAATCCGCTTTCCAGTACTCGTCGAAGTCTATGCCTTGGCGGTCGCACAGATTCTTGAACGAACCCATGTAGCCGATCGGCGCGTCGAGCCAGACGTAGAAATATTTGCCCGGAGCATCGGGAATCTCGAAGCCGAAGTAGGGCGCGTCGCGCGAGATGTCCCAGTCGGTGAGCTTGTTTTCATCGCCCGCTGTTTCGTCAAACCCCAACCATTCCTGCATCTTGTTGGCGGCTTCCGGCTGGAGGCGGCCGGTTTCCCGCGTCCAGCGGCGCAGAAAGCTCTGGCAACCGGGGCTGGAAAGCTTGAAAAAATAATGGTCGGAGTTGCGTAGTACCGGTTTGGCGCCGGAGATGGCCGAGTAGGGATCCTTCAGGTCATTGGGCGTGTAGGCCGCGCCGCAGCTTTCGCAATTGTCGCCGTACTGGTCCTTGGCGCCACACTTGGGACACTCGCCCTTGATGAATCGGTCGGGCAGGAACATCTGCTTGACCGGGTCGTAGTACTGCTCGATGGTACGTTTTTCGATCAGTCCGGCATTCTTCAACCGGGCGTAGATCGTGTTGGCGCACTCCTGCGTTTCTTTCGAGTGCGTCGTGTGGAAATTGTCGAAAGCCACATGGAAGCCGGCAAAGTCACGCGAATGTTCGCCATGCACGCGGGCGATCAGCGCTTCCGGGGTGATGCCGTCCTTTTCCGCGCGCAGCATGATCGGGGTGCCGTGCGTATCGTCGGCACAGACGTACCAGCATTCACTGACTTTATCCTTGGGCTGCATCTTCTGGAAGCGCACCCAGATATCGGTCTGGATGTATTCGACGAGGTGGCCGAGGTGGATGGCGCCGTTGGCGTAGGGCAGGGCGGAAGTGACAAGGATTTTGCGGGTCATGGGTGGCGATCAGGAATTCCGGTAAAGCATTGGTGGTGCCGCTCGCGGCAAAGCAGCATTCTAACAAAGCGCGAAGGCTAAGAATCCACCGCAAAGGCGCAAAGGGGCAAAGATTGCACTAAGAAAGGCAAATGCATCTGGAAAAGAGCTTTTTGAATCGGTCTTCTTTGCGTTTCCTTTGCGCCTTTGCGGTGGACGTTGCTGTTATCTCTAATAGTGCCGCCGAAGGCGTTTTCATGTAAACTAGACAAAATTACTCGGGTATCTCTCGGACATGATCTTGGCTAGTAGGTAGTCATGCTGAAACGCATGAATATGCCGTCATTCCGGCGAAAGCCGGAATCCAGTGGTGCACTAATGGATTCCGGGTCAAGCCCGGAATGACGATGCTTTGTATCAATCTGTTTCACTAACCCCCGCCCCGAAGGGCGAGGGGAGGTTTGCGAGTCGCAGGTGCGACCTTTACGTTAATTTAGGAGTGCAGAATGGCAGTTACGATGGAAGCCGTACAGGCAGCGCTGAAAGATCTGATCGACCCCAACACGAAGAAGGACTACGTTTCGACGCGTTCGGCGAAAAACATCAAGGTCGACGACGGCAAGGTGTCGCTGACCATCGAACTCGGCTATCCGGCAAAAACGCAGATCGCGTCGATACGTGCTGAAGTGGGGGCCGCGATCGCGGCGATCCCGGGCGTCGTCAGCGTCGATGCCAAGGTAACGGTCAGCATCGTGGCCCATGCCGTGCAGCGCAACCTGAAGCCGCTCAAGGGCGTCAAGAACATCATCGCCGTGGCTTCCGGCAAAGGCGGCGTCGGCAAGAGCACGACAGCGGTCAATCTGGCTCTGGCACTGGCGCAGGAAGGGGCGACGGTCGGCCTGCTCGACGCCGACATCTATGGTCCATCGATCCCGCAGATGCTCGGCCTGGCCGGTCGCCAGCCGGAGTCAGAAGACGGCACATCGATGGATCCGCTGAAGGCTTACGGAGTGCAGACGATGTCGATCGGTTTCATGATCGATGTCGATTCGCCGATGGTCTGGCGCGGGCCGATGGTCACCCAGGCGCTGGAGCAACTGCTCAACCAGACCAACTGGAAGGATGTGGACTACCTTATCGTTGATATGCCGCCGGGTACCGGCGATACGCAACTGACGCTGGCGCAGAAGGTTCCGGTGACCGGTGCGGTCATCGTCACGACGCCGCAGGATATCGCCCTGATCGATGCGCGCAAGGGCTTGAAGATGTTCGACAAGGTCGGCATCCCGATTCTGGGCCTTGTCGAAAACATGAGCATCCATATCTGCACGCAGTGCGGCCACGAAGAGCATATCTTCGGTCACGGCGGCGGCGAGCAGATGTGCAAGGACTACGACGCCGAGTTCCTTGGTGCCTTGCCGCTGGAACTGTCGATCCGCGAACTGGCCGACGCCGGCCGGCCGACGGTGGTCGGAGCGCCGGATTCGCGCGCCGCCGACATCTACCGGACGATTGCCCGGCGCGTCGCGGTGAAAGTAGCCGAGCGCGCCAAGGACATGAGCGCCAGGTTCCCGAATATCGTGGTGCAGAATACCTGAGCAATATGGCCTGAATTGTGGGGTATCAAAGCAATTCCCCACAGTTCCCAGTAAACCGTAAAATAGCCGCCTTTATTGAACGGTTTCCGGGTAATCAGCGATGTCCATCAAATCCGACAAGTGGATCCGCCGCATGGCGCAGCAGCACGGCATGATCGAGCCTTTCGAGCCGAATCAGGTGCGCGCGATCGACGGTCGGAAAATCATCTCCTACGGTACCTCGAGCTACGGTTACGATATCCGCTGCTCGAACGAATTCAAGCTATTCACCAACATCAACTCGACTATCGTTGATCCGAAGAACTTCGATCCGAATTCCTTCGTCGAAGTCGTCAATGACTTCTGCATCATCCCGCCCAACTCGTTTGCCCTGGCACGCACCGTCGAATATTTCCGCATCCCGCGTAATGTGCTGACCGTATGCCTGGGCAAGAGTACCTACGCGCGGTGCGGCATCATCGTCAACGTCACGCCCTTCGAGCCCGAGTGGGAAGGCTTTGTGACACTGGAATTTTCCAATACCACGCCGCTGCCGGCCAAGATCTACGCCAACGAGGGCATTGCGCAGGTGCTTTTCTTTGAGTCCGACGAAGAGTGTGAAACCTCGTACAAGGACCGTGGCGGCAAGTACCAGGGTCAGGTCGGCGTCACCCTGCCTAAAATTTGATTAACCTCCTTTGACGCAGAGTGCGCAGAGGCGCAGAGTACGCAGAGAACAGCAATTAGGAAATCTCTCTGTGTTCTCCGTGTCTCCATGCTCTCTGTGTTGAAGGCGTTTTACAGCGTTCCCAGGAGTTGCCATGCACTTTAAATTTCCGGTCATCATCATTGACGAAGACTTCCGTTCGGAGAACGCCTCGGGTCTGGGAATCCGAGCGCTGGCCGAAGCGATCCAGGTTGAGGGTTTCGAAGTGCTGGGGGTGACCAGCTATGGCGACCTGACCTCGTTCGCACAGCAGCAGAGCCGCGCCTCGGCCTTTATCCTCTCCATCGACGACGAGGAATTCAGTACCGGCGAGGCCGAGAAGACGATTGCCGAATTGCGCGCCTTCGTCATGGAAATCCGCTGCCGCAACGAAGACATCCCGATTTTCCTGTACGGCGAGACGCGAACGTCGCGCCACATTCCGAACGACGTGCTGCGCGAGTTGCACGGCTTCATCCATATGTTCGAGGATACGCCCGAGTTCATCGGCCGTTATGTCGTGCGCGAAGCCAAGACCTATTTGAAGAGTGTGCCGCCACCGTTTTTCCGGGCGCTGACGCACTACGCCTCGGACGGTTCTTACTCGTGGCACTGCCCCGGGCATTCCGGTGGTGTGGCCTTCCTGAAGAGCCCGGTCGGCCAGATGTTCCACCAGTTCTTCGGCGAGAACATGCTGCGTGCCGACGTCTGCAACGCCGTTGAAGAACTAGGGCAACTGCTCGATCACACCGGCCCGGTCGCTGCCTCCGAACGCAACGCGGCGCGCATCTTCAACGCTGATCATCTGTTCTTTGTCACCAACGGCACGTCGACGTCGAACAAGATCGTCTGGCATTCGACCGTGGCGCCCGGCGACATCGTCGTCGTCGACCGCAATTGTCATAAATCCATATTGCATTCGATCATCATGACCGGCGCCATCCCGGTTTTCCTGATGCCGACGCGCAATCATTACGGCATCATCGGCCCGATCCCGAAAGAGGAATTCCTCTGGGAAAACATCCAGAAAAAGATTGCCGCGCATCCCTTTGCCTGCGACGTGAAAACCAAGCCGCGCGTGCTGACGATCACCCAGAGTACCTACGACGGGATTCTCTACAACGTCGAGGAAATCAAGGAAATGCTCGATGGCAAGATCGATACCCTGCATTTCGACGAAGCCTGGCTGCCGCACGCAGCCTTCCACGATTTCTACGGCGATTACCACGCCATCGGTGCCGACCGTCCGCGCTGCAAGGAGTCGATGATTTTCTCGACGCAATCAACGCACAAGCTGCTCGCCGGCCTGTCGCAGGCGTCGCAGATTCTGGTGCAGAACTCGGAGGGGCGCGAGCTCGACCGCAACGTGTTCAACGAGGCTTACCTGATGCACACCTCGACCTCGCCGCAGTACGCCATCATTGCCTCGTGCGATGTGGCGGCGGCGATGATGGAAGCCCCGGCAGGAACGGCGCTGGTCGAGGAATCGATCGCCGAAGCGCTCGATTTCCGCCGCGCCATGCGCAAGGTCGATGAGGAATGGGGCGTCGACTGGTGGTTTAAGGTCTGGGGTCCCGATGATCTTTCGGAAGAGGGCATCGAAGAGCGCGAAGCCTGGATGCTCAAGCCCGGTGAGCGCTGGCACGGCTTCGGGCAGTTATCCGACGGTTTCAACATGCTTGACCCGATCAAGGCCACGGTCATTACCGCGGGGCTCAGTGTCGATGGCGATTTCTCCGACTGGGGCATTCCGGCCCTGGTCGTCACCAAGTATCTGGCCGAGCATGGCGTCATCGTCGAAAAGTGCGGGCTGTATTCGTTCTTCATCATGTTTACCATCGGCATCACCAAGGGTCGTTGGAATACCATGGTTACCGAACTGCAGCAATTCAAGGACGACCATGACAAGAACCAGCCGCTGTGGAAGGTCATGCCTGAATTTGTCGCCAAACATTCCTGCTACGAGCGCATGGGCCTCAAGGATCTGTGCCATCTGATCCACGGGGTTTATGCCGTCAACGACGTGGCGCGGCTGACCACCGAGATGTACCTGTCCGACATGATTCCGGCCATGCGGCCGGCCGATGCCTTCGCCAGGATGGCGCACCGCGAAATCGACCGCGTGCCGATCGATGATCTCGAAGGGCGCATCACCAGCATTCTGCTGACGCCCTACCCGCCAGGCATTCCGTTGCTGATTCCCGGCGAGCGCTTCAACGCGACGATTGTGCGTTACCTCAAATTTGCGCGCCACTTCAACGAACAGTTTCCGGGCTTTGAAACGGATATCCACGGGCTAGTCAAGGACGTGGTCAACAACAAGACGACCTACTACGTGGATTGCGTGCGCTGAACTGTTGTTTTTTTGCACACATGGCCTTGATGCCAGAATCGTAAGCCCTCATCCCCGACCCTTCTCCCGCGGGGAGAAGGGCACACAACGCCCTCATCCCGCGAGAGGGCGGGGTGAGGGGCAAACCCTCACCAAATGCGTCACTTACGACCGAGGATTTCAGGGTGGACGTTTTGCCATGAACCTTCAGATTCATGTTATCGACCGCATCAGTTCGCCACGGCGGGAAGGGCAAAGCACGGGCAGCGCGACGGCGGCCCCGGCCTTATCAACTTTTTCGTCGCTAAAACCTGTAGAATTACCCGAAATGCCCGCACCCATCAGGGGGCTGAGTTTTTTACCTTAGCCCGTGCTGGGTCGTTGAATGCTTCGAGACTTGATGTATCAGGAGAGCGAGACGTGATAAACAACAGACTCCGCAAAACTCTGGCTGTACTGCTGATATCGCTGCTGTCACAGATCGTGTCGGCCGACGAACTGACTGATCGGGCCAAAGCCCTGCTTGACCAAGGCAAGGCCGGCGAGGCTTTCCAGTTGCTCGATGCCGTTGAAAGCGCTCGTGCCGGTGACGCGAACTTCGATCTGCTGTTCGGCATCGTGGCGCTCGAAGCCAGGCAGAATACGCGCAGCGTTTTCGCACTCGAGCGTGTGCTGGCCGTCCAGCCCAACAACGCCAGGGCGCGTGCCGAAATCGCCCGGGCCTATCTGGCGCTTGGGGAAACCGCAACGGCCAAGCAGGAATTCGAATCGGTGCAGAAACAGGGTGTGCCGCCCGAAGTTTCGGCCACCATCGACCGTTTTCTCGATGCCGTCGATCGGCTCGATACCGTTTCGCGCACCACGATACGCGGCTATCTCGAAGGTTCGGCGGGTTACGACACCAACGTCAACGTCGGGCCGAGCGGTTCTACGGTGGCTGTTCCTGCACTTGGCGGTTTGCCGATTACCTTGTCCACTGCCAGCACAGCCAACGACGCCTGGTACGCGACCATGGGCGGCGGGCTGAATCTGCGTACTCCGGTCAATAGTGAAGTCGCCCTAGTCAGAACAATGTCAGTCAGTTCGACAGTCTCGTCGGTGATGCCTACGCCGGCGTGGTGCTGACCCGGGACAAGAACGAATTTTCGCTCAACGCCCAGTTTAACCAGTACGAACTGGCTAGCGATACCTATCGCACGGCGTCAGGCCTGTCCGGGCAGTGGCAATACAAGATGGATGCACGCAATCAGCTCAGCGTTTTCGCCCAGTATTCCGATCTGCGTTACCAGACCCAGTCTAACCGCAATGCCGAGCGCTGGATGGCCGGCGGCGCCTTTGCGCATGCCTACACGGGTGGCCAGGTGGCTTTTGCCAGCGCCTATCTGGTTAACGAGCGTCCGCGCGACAGTACAGTGCCGTGGCTGGCACTCGATGGTGTTGGCGTGCGTATTGGCGGCCAGATCAACTATGACGCAAAAACAGCGCTCTTTGCCAATGGCTCCATCGAGTATCGCCGCTACGGGGCAGAGGATCCTTCATTTCTGACGACGCGCAAGGATACCCAGTACGATCTCTCGCTCGGGGCCAACTACACGCCGGCCAGATACTGGAAAATAACACCCAAACTGGCATGGTCGGTTAACGAATCCAATATCGAACTCAACAAGTATCAGCGCGAGGTCGTTTCAGTGACCGTTCGCCGCGATTTCTGACCGCGAAGGAGACTTCCATGACCGCACATCAGATTTTCCGTTTGCGCAATCCGGTACTGTTGATGGCCCTGGCTGCCGCATTTCCGCTACTATCCTATGCCGCCACTGCAGCCAACGTCGATTTTACCGCCGGCAGCGTGACGGCGGTCAATGCCGCCGGGGTCCAGCGGCCGCTCACCAAAGGCGCCGAGATCGGCAATGGCGACACCATCCGTACCGGCACTGGTGGCCGCGCTCAAGTGCGTTTCTCCGACGGAGCGATGGTCTCGTTACAGCCAGAGACTGAATTCCGCATCGACAACTACCAGTATTCGGGCCAGGTGGACGGCCAGGAGAAGGGCTTCTTCAGTCTCATCAAGGGCGGGCTGCGCACCATCACCGGCCTGGTCGGGCGAAGCAATCGCGATAACTACAAGGTAACGACCAGTGTCGCTACCATCGGCATTCGCGGTACCGAATACAACGCCATCTTCGACGCGATCAGCAACGCCCTGGCGGTCGCTGCCGGCGACGGACTGGTCGAGGTCTGCAACGGCGCCGGTTGCGTGCAACTGGGTGCCGGCGAGGCGGGCCGCGTGATCAGCGGCAGCGCGCCGCAGCGCACAGATACCAAGCCACAGTTGCCGCCGACCGCCGCCGGGGTGCCGGCAAGCGTGCAGCCGGTGTTTGCGAGCAGCAATCAGGGATTGCCCGTGGGAGTGCTGACCGGGGCGAATACCTATTCGACGGTGTATTCTCTGATCGATTTTTGTTGCGCTGGTCTTAACCAGAGCGGCCAGGCCGTCGGGCCAGGAACCATCACCTCGGCGACGCTGACTGAGTTTACGACACCAGGTGGGTTGGCGGGCGCAAATCTGGGCGAGCCCGGCAACTACGCGATCAGCTTTGGAAATGACGGAATAGTAGCCTGGGGTACTTGGGCGACGGCTGTGGGCGGCTTCAGCGGTTCGCTCGCCGGCGGCGAAGGAGGTTACCAGGGTATATTACAATATGTCGTCGGTCTGCCAACCATAGCGCCGGACGGCGTCGCTCTTGGTGGTTCGTCGGGCACTTACACCCTTCTCGGCGCGCCGCCGGCAATCAGTACAGAAGATGGCGTCGGGGCCGTCACCAGCGCGACGATGGCCGTCGTTTTTTCGGCGGATCCAAAGGTCACCTCGCTGAATATTGGAGTTGGATTCCTCCCTGTTGCTAATGTTTACACTCGAACGTACGGGCTGTCCGCCAGTAATATCGACATTACTGATTTTACGACCGGTGCTCGATTCGCCGGGTCTGCCAGCGTCTCTGGAACCGGCGGTGCCTGCGGTGGCAGTGGCTGTTCATCCGCCAACGTCAACGGTGCTTTCTTTGGGGCCGGTGCCCCGCGTGCCGGGGTCAGCTTCAAGTTCTCAGACACCGGCCTCCCCGCGACCGTTTCCGGAGCGGTCGCGCTCAAGAAGTAGAAGCGTTCTGCATGTTGCCCTTCCGTACGTCGTTGGCCGGAATTGTCTGGCCGGCGATCGTGCAGCCGGCCGGTGCCACGCTGCTGGCGCTGCTGTTTCAGCTCGAGCAAAGCCAGTGGTTAGCGCACGAACGGCTGATGGAACAGCAATTCCTGCAACTCAAGGCATTAGCCGAATTCCTCTGGGAAAATTCGCCTTTCTACCACGAGCGCCTTGCCGACGCGGGCTGGGTACCGGGGCAGTCGATAACATCCGACTTGTGGTTGCGAATTCCAATTCTCGAAAGGGCAACCGTGCAGGCGCGGCGAACCGAATTGATCGTCGAGAAAGCCCTGAACATGCACGGACGGCCGCTCGAGTATTCGACAACCGGGTCGATGGGAATGCCGGTGCAGGGGCTGGGCAACGAACTGACGCATCTCTTCAACAGCGCGCTGATCGTGCGCAATCATCTCTGGCACCGGCGCGACCTGTCGGGGAAATTCGCGGCCATTCGCTGTAAAGTTGTGAGCAACGACTTTTCTGACTGGGGGCGGATTGAATCCTCGGCCTTTGTCACCGGACCGGCGGCCGTTCTCGATAGTTCGACCGACATCGACCGTCAACTCGACTGGGTCCAAGCAGAAGCGCCGGTCTATCTGCTGACCTATCCGAGCAATCTGCGCAGCCTGCTGCTACGCGCCCGGGATCGCGCGATCAGCGTTCCCACCCTGCGTGAATTGAGTACTTTCGGCGAGATGCTCCCTCCAGAGGTGCGCCGCCTGGCGCTGGAGGTTTGGCAACTGCCGGTAACCGACATATATTCCTCCGAAGAATTCGGCAACATTGCGCTGCAGTGTCCGCAGCATGCCGATCGTTACCATGTCCAGGCAGAGAATTTGCTCGTAGAAATCGTCGATGAACATGATGCGCCCTGTGCGCCGGGGGCAATCGGCCGTGTCCTTGTCAGCACGCTGCACAATTTCACCATGCCGCTGTTGCGCTACGAAATTGGCGACTACGCCGAAGCCGGGTCGTCCTGCGCCTGCGGCCGCGGCTTGCCGGTGATACGGCGCATCGCCGGGCGACAGCGGAACATGCTGCACTTGACGGACGGGCGCAGCCATTGGCCTGCGTTTTCTTACAAGGGCTTGCAGCCGATCGCCGATTTTAGGCAGATCCAGATCATTCAGCACCAGCTCCAGGACATTGAAGTGCGCCTGGCCGGCATCGCTCCTCTGCGTTCCGAGGCAGAAGCCCTGTTCTCGGTAAAGCTGTGCGAAATGCTGCACGGGCAGTTTCCAATCCGCTATTCCTACCCGGCGACGATCGCTCCCTCGGCCGGCGGGAAATACGAGGACTTCGTGTCGCTGGTCAAGGATTCAGGCTGAGGATCTGGATAGGTGATGAAAAATGCGGGCTTGATGCCGTCCGATGGGGAAAGCTGGTACAACAGGATTCAGCAATGCTATGCGCAAGGCGATATTCCAGGTGCTCTGGATATTGCCCTGGGTGCTGCTGCTGCGGATCCCGGTAATCCCGTTGCATTGCATACGCTGGCCGTACTGTACCTCGCGGCCGACCGGGCAGAGGACGCCGTTTGTTCATTCCGCGCCTTGCTTCTGCAAGACGTGGTAGCCGAACGCTATTTCGAATTGGGCGTTGCTCTTGAGGCGGCCCACAATTTTTCCGCCGCCCGTGACGCTTACCGGCAGGCGTTGGCGCTTGAGTCAGGGCATTTCAAGGCCCGCTTGAACCTGTGTGCGCTGCTGTTGATGCAGCGTTTGCCGGAAGAAGCCCGACGTGAGGCACTTGTGCTGGTTGAGCAACACCCGATGGTGCCGGATGCCTGGTGTTCGCTCGGGCACGCGCTATTTGCGAATTTCGATCCGCGCGCGGCCGATGCCGCTTTCGCCAAGGCGCAGATGCTGGCACCGGGGCATCTGCCGGCGGCATTGGGGCGGGTTGTCTCGCTGGCGATGTGCGGGGAACTTGCCCGCTCGGCACAGTTGCAGGCTGAGTTGGCGGCGCTGCAGTTGCCTTCGGATATTGTGTCGGCCATACCACAGGCGAAGGAATCGCTGGAGCTGTCAGATGCAGGTCGCGAAGATGTTTTTCTGGTCGCGCTGTTTGAACGCTTTCGCCGTGGCGAATGGGAGTGCAGGCCACTGCTTGAACAGGGTTTGCGCCGACTGGCCGGCGGGGTGCGCGAAGACCCGTACCGTCGGGTGCCCTCCGTACATGCCTTCAATGCGCTGGCCATGGGTATCGACTACGCGGATTACCGGGTATTGGCATGCCGGGTCGCAGCGCAAGATGCCACGGCTGGTCAGACGGTCTTTTCTTATCCCAGGCGGAACAACGGCGCGTCGGGACGACGCCTTAATCTCGGCTTCATCTCGCCCGCTTTCCGCGACCACCCCTCGGCGTATCTGATCAGAAACACTTTTCGCCACTATGACCGCGCGCGTTTCTCGGTTACCGCTTATTGCATCGGGGTGGACGATGGCAGCGAGGTGAGACGCGACATCATCAACGGTTGCGACAGCTTTGTCTCACTGGCTGCGTTGAGCGACCGTGAAGCCGCGCAATGCATTCATGATGACGGGATCGATATACTGGTCCAGTTTCAGGGATTTTTCGAGGGGACGCGCAATGGCATTCTGCACATGCGTCCGGCACCGGTGCGGGTGACGCATATCGGTGTGGTCGGGGCGTTGGATGCAACTTACATTGATTACCGTTTCTGCGAAGCACTGGCCGATCAATTTGATGCGCCGACAAATCCCCCGGGAGAGGATATTTTCGAGAAGCGTGTTCGTTTCTCAGAACTCTATTCACCCTACGGCGCACCGCTGGCTCCATGGTCGCTCACTGTGACCAGACGCGATTTCGGCCTGCCTGAACAGGCCTTTGTCTTTTGCTCGTTCAACACCGACTACAAGATCAACGAAGAGGTCTTTGTTGTCTGGCTCGAAATCCTGCGCGCAACGCCAGCTTCGATCCTGTGGCTGCGCGCGTCCAACGACGGATTGTGGACGCGTTGTCTGTCCTGTGCAGAGAGTCATGGCATAGCGCCGGAAAGAATTGTTCGGGCGCTGGATTGTTCAAACGATCAGCATCTTGCCCGCATGCGACTCGCGGATTTGTTTCTCGATTCCTTTGCCTACAATGCGCACACCACCGCGCTGGATGCTTTGTGGATGGGCTTGCCCATCCTCACCAAGGAAGGACAAATACCCGTTTCCATGCTCTGTGCCGTGTTCCTGAAGCAATTGGGGTTGCCTGAATTGATTACTCGAACAACCGATGAGTACATTGCAAGTGCCATAGCGTTGGCCAGCGACCCGGCAAGGTATCAGGCTATCGTAGGCAAACTGATGAGCGCGCGCTCCAGTTCGAAGGTATTCGATACGCCGTACAAGGTCAGGCTTTACGAACGTGCCTACGAGACAATGTGGGCGAGGCACACGGCCGGTTTGCCGCCTATCGACTTCGATGTGCCACCATTGAAGGGGTGAAACAGACTATGCAAATACGGTTCGCGCTTGTCCGCGGCGCTGATAGACCGCGAAGGAGAAGACCAGTCCTGTGCTGCCGCGCTGTGCCTGGCGCGAAATTTCTTCCCACTCCTGGGGCGGGACTTCCGGGAAGAGAACATCACCAGCAAAGCTTTCCTCGATCTCGGTCAGATAGAGCCGGCGGGCCAGTGGATGACGAATACTTCGGCAGCATCTCCCGCCTTGAGCAGTGCGTCTTCGAGCGAAGCGCAAAGGCTGGCTCCCGACGCCTGATACGCCGGGTTGCGGCTGACCACAATGTTGTGCCTGCCGGGGAGTGGACGGAACGAGTCGGGCAGCGACTCCCAGGTCCTGCGCCCCATGATTACCGGCTTGCCGCGCGTCGTTTCGCGGAAGTGCCGCATGTCCTCGGGCAGGTGCCAGAGCAACTGGTTGTCCTTGCCGATGACGCGGTTTGCGGCGACGGCCGCAATCAGCGAGACCATGGTCCGGGGCTGTTTCATCAGAAAACCCCCGGTAAGCTGTAATGCCAGGATCGCCAGCCCTCATCCCCGGCCCTTCTCCCGCGGGGAGAAGGGTGTACGCTCCCTCGCCCTGCGGGAGAGAGTTGGGGTGAGGGCCAGACGCCCGCCAAAACGGGGGCTGATGCCAATTGGTCGTACTCGGTTGTGATTCTCAGGTTCATCAAACCGCCACGGGCGCTGCGATGTGCGGGTGCGGGTCGTAGCCTTCGAGCGTGAAGTCTTCGAAGCGGAAGGCGAAGATGTCCTGCACGTCCGGATTCAGGCG
This sequence comes from Accumulibacter sp., assembly GCA_020049495.1. GTDB lineage: Bacteria > Pseudomonadota > Gammaproteobacteria > Burkholderiales > Rhodocyclaceae > Propionivibrio. Next base: position 5,809 of record JAIFKU010000101.1, on the reverse strand, counting down.
CATGAGCGGCAGCGGGCGGATGTCCCGCGATAATTGCAGGCGGACCTGGTCGAAGTGATTGCTGTAGAGGTGTGCATCGCCGAAGGTATGCACGAAGTCGCCGGGGCGGTAGCCGCAAACCTGCGCCAGCATCAGCGTGAGCAGGGCATAGGAGGCGATGTTGAAGGGTACGCCGAGGAAGATGTCGGCACTGCGCTGGTAAAGCTGGCACGAAAGCCTGGACCTCGGGTCGGGGTCGCCGGCTGCCGCCGGGGCCACATAAAGCTGGAACAGCGCGTGGCAGGGGGGCAGGGCCATGCGCTCGACATCGCCCGGATTCCAGGCGCTGACCATGTGCCGGCGCGAGTCCGGGTTATTCTTCAGGCCGTCGACGAGGCGGGCGATCTGGTCGATTTCGCGTCCGTCCGGTGTTTTCCAGTGACGCCACTGGTGGCCATAGACCGGGCCGAGATCGCCGTTATCGTCGGCCCATTCGTCCCAGATGCGCACTCCATTGTCCTTCAGGTAGCGGATGTTGGTGTCGCCCTGCAGGAACCACAGCAATTCGTGGATGATCGAGCGCAGATGCAGCTTTTTCGTGGTCAGCATCGGAAAGCCGGCGTCGAGATCAAAGCGCAGCTGCCAGCCGAACACCGAACGCGTGCCCGTTCCGGTGCGGTCGGACTTGGGGGTGCCGTGTTCGTAAACATGGCGCATCAGGTCAAGATACGGCTTCATACATTTGCATGGTAGTTGGACTCCAGCGAATTGTAATGGATTGACCCGCCCTCCTGCCTGTTTTCTCGAACACCGATTGGCGGTGCCTGTCGGCCGACCGATGGCAAAGCTTCCCGACTTGCAGCTTTTGCCCGGGCTATATACTATTGGGATACTCTCTCTCACTTTTCCCGCTGGCCGGGATTTAGGACGGGTCATCATGATGCTGAATTTCTTTTCGTCGCGTCCGGATCATCCGCTGGCTGACGCCAGGGAGCTTCGGCGGATCATCGCCGAGCTGCCGCTGGATAATGCGTTCAAGGCGGTCGATGAGATCTATGGCTGGTTCGGTTCCCTGCAGCCGGCAGGCGATCTCCGGGTTGATCAGTTTTTTGACGTGCTGCGCCAGCTCGACGATGCGGCGCAGCCGCACATCCGTCGTCTGTCAAGGGATTATCTGCATGCGCCCAGACTTTCCAAGAGCGAAGAGCGCCGCTTGTGGGTGATGAGCTACAACTACTGGGGCGAAGTCGCCAGTCTCTATGCGCGCTGCATTGAGCGTGTGCAGCAGAATCCGAAAGACAAGGGCAGTGTGGCGCTCAAGTCGTCACTGCCGCTGATCGCCGCGCGCTTGCTGGCGGCGCGTGCCACCCAGCTGAAATGGGTTGAATTCCGCTACGGGCCGATCGGCGAGGACTTGTGGCGAGGCCTCGGACAGCCTTATCTGGCGGCAGAAGCGGCAGCTTATGCGGCAAAGCCCGTGCAGCTCTATCCGACTCAACCGGAACTGACCAGTGTGACCCAGCAATATGTGCAGGCGCTGATTTTCTACTCGTCGTCGATGGACAGCCTGATGCCGCTCGAAATCGAGCTGGCAGACAGGCTGATTGCCCACTTCCAGCAGAGTTTTGTCTTTTCCGGCTATTGTTTGCCTGACAGCGTATATTGGGTCGATGCCGCGAATGGGATACCGCCGGCTCGGCTGGCGCGCCGCCCCGACAGGCTCACGCCGGGCCTGCGCTTCATCTCGCCGGGAACCGCACTGCAGTCGCTGAATGAGCTGATGCGCAGTGTGGAACGTGGCGAAGTGCCAGCGGATCTGAATCTGGGCGGCGAATACCAGGCCAGGGTGCTGCTGCCCGTGCTGCGTCATCTCGCCCTTTACTGGGCGCCGGACCCGCCGCAACGCGAGCACGATCGCCATGCCGTAAAAACGCGCATCGCCGTATTGCAGGGATTCGATGACAGCTTTACCGTGTTTGCCGGTGAAGTGGCCCGTCTGGGCAAAGAGCGTACGGCCGAGAGCTGGGTAGTCGAGAACGTCAGTCTCGGCGGTTTTTGCGCCGCTGTCGATGAACTCGGCGACTGGCTCAGGATTGGCGCCTTGATCAGCATGCAGCCCGAGGGCGGTGAGAACTGGCTGCTCGGGGTGGTCAGGCGCTACAACAAGGATTCTGATGCGCACGCCAGTGTCGGCATCCAGTCCCTGTCGCGAAAAGCGCAGAGTATTGAACTGCGGCCACGGACAACGGGGTTTTCGGCAACCGGTGCCATTCCCGGTATCTGGCTGCGTGAGGGCAACGCGCCGGGTGAAGCCCGCATGGTGATGCCGATAGCGAGTTTTGATGTGCGCGAAAGCCTGGAGTTTGCGCACGACGGCCAGAACTATCTGTTGACGCCGGTGGCCCTTGAGGAAAGCGGCAGCAACTTCGAGATCGGACGCTATCGCGAGCTGATGGAGGATTAATCTGTTTCTGGACCGGCTTCCGGAGACTCGCCTGAAGCTGCGTATTCAAGCTCCTTGAGCAACTGGTAGAGCGCACGGTAGCTGCGTGGCGGCTTGTTCTGCTCATGTTCCTTGAGCGCCGCCCGGCGCAGCGAGCGCAGGTGTTGCAGGTCGACCGACGGGTACAGGGTGGCGATTTCGTGCAGCACTTTCTCGTCGTTGAGCAATTCCGTGCGCAGTCGCTCAAGACGATGCATCCTGGCCGTTTCGCTCGCCGATTCGCCGCGTACCAGAGCCAGCGCGGTGCGAATCGGCTCCACTTCGACGTTGCGCATCAGCTTGCCGATGTACTGCATCTGGCGACGCTTGGCTTCGTCGTGTCGCGTCATGCGCTGTGCCTCGCTGACGGCTTCGCGCAGATCCTCGGGGATGTCGATTTTCTTCACGCGGTCGCCGGACAGCGCCACCAGTTCTTCACCGAGCGCTTGCAAATCCTCCATCGCCTGCTTGCGTCGGGTCTTGGATAGCGGTACGGGGTCTTCGTCGTGAGGGTTCATCGGTTCTATGTTGGTCAACGGGGAGCGTTTTCAGCGGGGATGCCGGAACAGACGAGCGGCAGGGAACTGCTATGATAGCGGCTTTCAACGCTCGCATTGTCATCCCATGTCGCGAATCTCCGTTTTGCCTTCTCTCGAGTCCCGTTTCGGCCACCCCTTCGCGACGTTGCAGGAGTTCGCCCGGGATGTCCTCGCCCATGCCAGAAAATCCGGGGCCAGCGATTGCGAGGTTGATGTCTCGGAGGGTTTCGGGCAGTCTGTCACCGTTCGCCACCACGAAGTCGAGACCATCGAGTACAACCGCGACAAAGGCATCGGCGTCACGGTCTATCTTGGCCAGCAGAAGGGGCATGCCAGCACCTCCGACTTTTCGCCGGCGGCGTTGCGCGAAACCGTCGAAGCGGCGCTGCGCATTGCCCGCTTCACCGCCGCCGACCCCTGTGCCGGCTTGCCGGACGCGACTCTTCTCGCCAGCCGCACGGAAGGCTTTGCCGATTTCGATCTCTACCATCCGTGGCTGCTTCCGGTTGAGGGCGCCATCGATCTGGCGCGACGTTGCGAGCAGGCCGCATTTGCCGTCAGTGAGCAGATCAGCAATTCGGAGGGCGCGACGGTCTCGATTCAGGAAGGTCAGTTCATTTCGGCCAACAGTCTCGGTTTCATGGGCGGCTACCCGACCTCGCGGCACTACCTCGCCTGTTCGGTGATCGCCGGCAAGGACGAGAACATGCAGCGCGACGATTGGTATTCCTCGTCGCGCAATGCGCAATACCTGGCCTCGCCCGAAGCGATTGGCGACTATGCCGCGCGCCGTGCGCTGTCTCGACTCGGAGCGCGCAAGATCAGGACCTGCAAAGTACCTGTGCTGTTCGAGGCACCGCTGGCGGCGTCCCTGATCGGCAATTTTACGCACGCGGTCAGCGGCGGCAGCCTGTACCGCAAGACGTCCTTTCTTCTGGACAGTCTGGGCCAGCGCGTTTTTTCAAAGAAAGTGCAGATCAGCGAACGTCCGCATTTGCGCGGCGGGATGGCCAGCAGCGCGTTCGACAGCGACGGTGTGGCCACACATGAGCGTGAAGTGGTCGTCGATGGCGTGTTGCAAGGTTACTTCCTGAGTGCTTACACGGCACGCAAGCTGGGCTTGCAGACGACCGGCAATGCCGGCGGCTGTCACAACCTGGTCGTGCATCCAGGCAAGCGTGATTTCAACGGCCTGCTCAAGAAGATGGGGCGCGGTTTGCTGGTGACCGAACTGCTCGGGCAGGGCGTCAATTATGTGAATGGCGATTATTCGCGTGGTGCTGCTGGTTTCTGGGTCGAGCATGGCGAGATCGTGCATTCCGTCGAAGAAGTGACCATCGCCGGCAATCTCAAGGACATGTTCCGCAATGTGGCGTCGGTCGGTAACGATGTTCTGGTGCGCGGCTCGAAGCAGGTCGGTTCGATCCTGATCGAGCAGATGAAAGTGGCAGGGAACTGATTCGTTGCCCTAAGCCCTGCTTGCGAGAATAGAGGGCGGCCGCTGAAAAAGCATTGAAAAGCCATTCAACCCGTCGCCGCTTTGTCTATAATCACTCAGTTGTCAGCAGATACCTGTTCTTAACCCTCGGAGACGATAAACCATGGAAAGACGTTCCTTTTTGAAAAAAGCCGGTGTCGGTCTTGCGGCCGGCGCCGTAGCCCTGCCTGCGATTGCTGCGGATGCCCCGACCATCAAGTGGCGGATTGCATCGAGTTTCCCCAAGAGTCTTGATACCTTGCACGGTTCGGCCGAGTTCCTTGTCAAGCGGATTTCCGACATGACCGGTGGCAAGTTCCAGATCCAGTTGTTTGCTGCCGGCGAGATCGTTCCCGGCCCGGGTGTGCATGACGCGGTCAAGGACAATACCGTTGAAATGGGCTTTACCTGTTCATACTATTATTTCGGCAAGGATCCGACATACTGTATTGACACAGCGATTCCGTTCGGCATGAATGCCCGTCAGGTAATCGCCTGGTATCGGCATGGCAATGGCGCCAAGCTGATGGGCGAGTTCTTTGCAAAATCGAACATCATCTCTTTCCCGAGCGGCAACACGGGCGTGCAGATGGGGGGCTGGTATCGCAAGGAAATGAAGAGCGTCGCCGACTTCAAGGGCCTGAAGATGCGCGTGGCCGGCCTGGCCGGGGCGGTGTTGGCCAAGCTGGGCGTGGTGCCGCAGCAGATCGCCGGCAGCGACATCTATCCGGCACTGGAAAAAGGCACGATCGATGCCGTCGAGTGGGTCGGGCCTTATGACGACCAGAAGCTGGGCTTCAACAAGGTGGCCAAGTACTACTACTATCCGGCCTGGTGGGAAGGTGGTCCGCAAATATCCACCTACATCAACGCCAAGAAGTGGGCCGAGTTGCCGAAGGAATATCAGGTCATCATCGAGGCGGCCTGTGCCGACACCAACGCCGAGATGTGTGCGCGCTACGATGCCAAAAATCCGGCAGCTCTCAAGCAACTGCGGGCTTCCGGCACCAAGATGCTGCCTTTCCCGAAGGATATCATGGAGGCCAGCTACAAGGCCGCCATGGAGTACTACGCGGAAACGTCGGCAAAGAACCCCGAGTTCAAGAAAATCTACGACGACTACAAGAAATTCCTCGACGAACAGAATTCGTGGTTCCGGGTGGCGGAAAACGAATTTGCCAAATTCATGTTCAGTCGCAAATAGTCAGCTTGCTGAAATGAGAACGGGGGCTTTGCCCCCGTTTTTTTGTGCGCCCAGCATGGGCGCGATCTTGGAGGTGAAAGTCCTCTCGTAAGTTGGCCACAGCAAACGAAGCGAAGCGCAACTGCATG
>JAIFKU010000088.1 GCA_020049495.1 Accumulibacter sp. | reverse complement strand
CCGGCGGCGATACGCTCCAGCGACCAACGCGCCATAAATGATCTGGCCGGACGTTCAACTGCGCGTTCAGGTGGTGAGCAAGCCAGTGCGCTCAGGTTCTGTGGCAGCGCTTCGTCGAGCACCGGATTGAATAAAGCCTTGAGCGCCTGCTTCTGCGACCGATAGGCACGTAGCCGATCGGCCTCTTCGCGGTGAGCGGCAAGATAGTCTTCAACATCGCTGCGCTGGGCAGCGGGCAGGGCGTCATCGACGCAAGACTGGAGGTCGGCTTCACTGATCGGGAGCTTATTCATCGCACGACTTTCAGTCTGGCAACAGGCGCCTGGCCATCCATGACCAGGCGCAATCTTTCCCGACCGCGCGACAGGCGGGACATGACCGTGCCAATCGGAATAGCCAGCGTAGCAGCAATGTCGGCATAGTTCATGTCCTCAAGAGCCACGAGCAGAAGGACTTCGCGCTGTTCATCGGGCAACTGGCGCAGGGCGGATTCAAGATCCCTGAGCTCCAGTGTATCGGTCTGGGTGGGGCGCGTCGGCACCGCGAAATCATCCTCGTCGAAGGAATGCGTGGGCACGACCGGGTGGCGTATCTGGTCAACACGCAGATTATGCATGATGCTGAATAACCATGCCCGAAGGTCGCTTCCCGCCTGCCATTGCCTGATCCGGGACCAGGCCCGTTCAAGCGTGTCCTGGACGAGGTCATCGGCCGCCGCGCGATCGCCGAGCAGCGCCCGCGCATAACGGCGCAGGCGGGGAATCTCGGCCAGGATCGCGCTGCTTTCCACGCGCTGTCTTTAAGGCTTGGCCACGCGCCAGACGTTATTGACCCCGTCACCGGTCTTGTCGCCCGCCTTCTGATCCTTGACCCAGTAATAGAGCGGCTTGCCCTTCACCGCCCACTGCTTCTTGCCGTCATCGCGGGTGATGATGCTGTAATCGCCGCTGGCCGTATCGCCGCTCATGGCAAACAGTGGCGGCCAGTTGGTGGCGCAGGCGTCATTGCACACGCTCTTGCCGCTGCCGGCGGCATCCTTGTCGAAGGTGTACAGCGTCATGCCGTTACTACCGGTGAGCATGCCGTTGGAGACCATGGCCGGTGCAGCCGGGCGGGTTTCATAGGCGGAGCAGGCGGCAAGGGTGGCGGAAGCGAACAGTACAAGGGCAATTTTTTGCATTTTCATGGCAATCTCCAATGGTGGTTTTGGGGTCCTACATGGGCATAAACGAGGCGAGCCCGGTATTTATTCCCCAAGTTGAAAAATATTTTTCGTTATAGGAGTACCACCTGCCCCTGCTCTTGTTCTCCGTCCGTCGCATAGACACGAAGATCCGGGCCCGGTTCCATCGGCCATGAACGTCAATGAATGAATCATGATTCTTATGGGAGTGGATGCCAAAAACCGACTTCGGCTGATTATTGATCCAGCGCGAGAAGTTTCTATGGGCAACCTAATTGTGTATCCTGATTTGTGATGCGCCAGAGTTGACACTTGGCAACTGCAGCACCCGGCCAAAGCCGCCGTTATGTCCTTCCATAAACCAGCCGGATGGCATCGAACCGGCACTGTCCACTGCGGTTGCGTCATGCTAGCCTTGACTCCCCCCCCCCGCATGACAATATACTTACTGAACGCAGTGCCCTTGCCCGCCGTCACTCGAAGCATGAGCGCTTCAAACCACTCTTTGGAGAGTAACGATGGGAATGTTGACCTTCAATGATCGAACGATTGCCTTCAAGCTGAACGCCACGCTGATTGGCGCGATCATCACCGTACTGTGCCTCGTGGGTGTTGTTCTCGGCAACTGGCTGAGTACCCGAATGGAGGAAAAGGCGCTGGATGAATTGCGGCGCACCAACCGGCAGGTCGTCGACATGATCGATGCCTACGCGCAGCAGTTGGAAAGCGCCGCTGCCATGCTGGGCGCACAGTTCGCCGCCCCCCTGCCCAAAACCATTGCTGGCGACGCAGCACAAGCGAACCAAACAGTGGAATCGTTCACCCGCAACACGAACGCGGTCGCCACGATCTTTGCCCGCCAGGGCGACAATTTCGTGCGTATCGCGACGACACTCAAGAATGACAAGGGCGAACGTGCCGTCGGCACTTCGTTGGCAACAACGCACCCGGCTATGTCGCTGATCAAGTCCGGCAAGACGTATACCGGGCCGGCGACGCTCTTTGGCCAGGAGTACATGACCCACTACACCCCGCTGCTGGACGCTACCGGCCAGGTACAGGGGATCGCCTTTATCGGTATCAACTTCACTGAAGGCCTGGCCGCGCTCAAGAAAAAAGTGCTGAGCCTCAAGATAGGCGATACCGGCTATGTCTTTGTGCTCGACGCCGCCAAAGAACCCGGCAAGGCGATGGTCCATCCCGTCGCGGAAGGCAAGAACCTGATCGAGACCAAAGACGCGCAAGGCAGGTTTGTTATTAAGGCCATGCTGGAGAAGAAGGACGGCATTCTCCACTACCAGTGGATGAACAAGGAGGCAGGGGAGACCGCGCCGCGTGAGAAAGTCGCCGCCGTCACCACGTACGCCAAATTGGGCTGGCTGATTGGCAGCGGGAGCTACACAGAAGAATTCACTCGCGATAGCCGTACCGTGCTGGGCATGCTGGGCCTCGCCGGCTTGTTCATGCTTGTCGTTGTGGTCGCCGTTTCGCTCTATGTCACCCGCGGCATCACCCGGCAACTAGGCGGGGAGCCAAGCTACGCAATGGAAGTCTCCAGCCGCATTGCGGCCGGCGATCTTTCGACCCGTGTTGAGGTGGCAAACGCTGCGCAGGATAGCGTGATGGCCGCGATCAAGACCATGCAAAGCGAACTGCAGCGTTCAGTCACCGAGGTGCGCCAATCCGCAGACGCTATTGCGACTGCGGCACAGTCGATGGCCACCGCCGGTTCGCAGGTCGAAAAAAGCTCATGCGCGCAATCCGAAGCGGCCTCGGCCGTCGCTGCGGCGGTTGAACAAACCTCGGTGAGCATCTCCGAGACCGCTCGCAACGCAAGCATGGCCGACGAGACCGCGACACGGGCACGCGGCGACATCGAAACAACCTTGACCGCCGTACGCGAAACCGTGAAAAACGTTGACAGTCTCGCCGGCATGATCGATGAAGCCAGCAGAGACATTGCCCGTTTGTCAGAAAGCTCACGCCAGATCGACGGCATCGTCAAAACCATCAAGGACATTGCCGACCAGACCAACCTGCTGGCATTGAACGCCGCTATTGAGGCAGCGCGCGCTGGCGAACAGGGGCGCGGCTTCGCCGTCGTCGCCGACGAAGTGCGCAAACTTGCCGAAAGCACCACCAAAGCCACTGTAGAAATTTCCGGACTGATCGGCGGTGTGCAGTCAGAAGTCGACGCGGCGGTTACGCACATGCGTACGGCCAACGACAAGGCGGGTGCGACCCGCGATCACGTTGCCGCCTCCAGCGGCGCGCTCGATTCGGCCAGTGACGATACCGGACGGGTGAGTGAATCGGTACGGAGCATTTCCGATGCGGTGCGTGAGCAGGATGTCGCGGTACAGCAAATCGCCAAGCGCATTGAGCAGATCGCCCAGATGACCGAGGAAAACACTGCCGCTGCGGCCAATGCTGCCGAGACCGCGCGGCAACTCGACGGCCTGTCGGGCAAGCTGCGCGAGGCGGTAAGCCGGTTCAAGGTCTGAGCGGTTCGATCGGGCCGGGATCGGTCATGGCTGATTCCATCAGTATCGCTGGCCGGAAGATGCTCAACTGATCGGTGGCTTGATTGTGTATACCCGCTACAGGCTAGCCGAGGGCTTGTACAGTGGGTGTGGGTCGCCAAGCGACAACCCTCTTGGAGAATTTGCAGCCGAAAGCCGCCATCAAAAGTGGTTATTCAACTATGTTTTAGCCCACAGAAAAATCCGGCAATGCGATAAACTGAACTGCGTACCAGCCCCTCCTGTGCGATCGTTTACGGCCCGGTGACGATCACCTTTGTCTTTAATTGGAGAACGCATGAAAACCCATAGAATTGCTGTTATCCCCGGCGATGGCATCGGAAAAGAGGTTGTTCCGGAGGGCCTGCGTTGTCTCGACGCAGTAGCCAGAAAATTTGCGCTCGATTTCCAGTGGGACGAATTCGACTGGAACTGCGATTACTACCTGAAGCATGGCGTGATGATGCCAGACGACTGGAAGGTGCAAATCGGTGGACACGATGCCATCTTCTTCGGCGCCGTCGGCTGGCCGGACAAGGTACCGGATCACATTTCGCTGTGGGGATCCCTGCTCAAATTCAGACGTGAATTCGACCAGTACGTCAATCTGCGCCCGGCCCGGCTGATGCCTGGGGTTCCTTCGCCGCTGGCCAAGCGCAAACCCGGCGACATCGACTTTTACATCGTGCGCGAGAATACAGAAGGCGAGTATTCGAGTCTGGGCGGACGCATGTTCGAGGGAACGGAGCGCGAGTTCGTCGTGCAGGAAAGCGTGTTTACGCGGATCGGGGTCGACCGGGTGATCCGTTTTGCCTATGAACTGGCGGCGACACGCCCCGCAAAACATCTGACCTCGGCGACCAAGTCGAACGGCATCTCGATTTCAATGCCGTACTGGGATGAGCGCTTTGCCGAGATCGGCAAGGACTACCCGGACATCCGCACCGACAAGTATCACATCGACATTCTGGCGGCGAATTTCGTCCGTCACCCGGACTGGTTCGACGTGATCGTCGCCTCGAACCTCTTCGGCGACATCCTCTCCGACCTGGGTCCGGCGTGTACCGGCACCATCGCCATTGCTCCTTCGGCCAATCTCAACCCCGAGCGCAAGTTTCCCTCGCTCTTCGAACCGGTGCACGGCTCGGCACCCGACATTTGCGGCAAAGGCATCGCCAATCCGGTCGGGCAAATCTGGGCCGGCTCGATGATGCTCGAACACCTCGGTTACCCCGAGGCCGCCGCCGCTGTCCTGCGCGCCATCGAGACGGTTCTTGCTGAAGGCCCGCGCACACCGGACATGGGCGGAAAGGCCAGTACGACCGACGTCGGCAAGGCCATTGCCGACGTCATCGCAGCAACGAGACGCTGAAGCCTTCCTTTCAGGCGAGCAGGGCAACGCCCTTAATCTGGGCCCAGACCGGCTGGCCGGGCGTGATCGCCAGTTCGCGCTGCGAGCGCTCGGTGATGCGCGCGAGCAGGGGTGTGGTACCGACGCGTAGCTGCACCAGCACATGTCCCGGCGTGTCGGTGGCGGCGACCGCGGTGACGGTGGCCGGCAGAATGTTGACGATGCTCGACGCCCGCGGCCGTTCCAGCGCCAGGCTCACATCACGCGCGTGGATGCGGCAACGCAGCCGGCTGCCCGGCGCTTCCGGGCGACGGCCGACATACAGGTGCCCATCGGAGAAATCGAGCTGCGAGAGGTTGTCGGCTTCGTGTGTGGAGAGGGTGGTTTCGAGGACTACGCCGGCGTCGTCGGCAAAGGCCGGCGGCAGGTCGGCGCGGGCCAGCGTTTCGGATAGCGGACCGCTGGCCACCACCTTGCCGTCTTCGAGCAGGACCAGATGGTCGGCCAACCGCGCCACTTCGTCCGGAGCGTGGCTGACGTAAATGACTGGGATCGACAGTTCGTCGTGCAGGCGTTCCAGGTAGGGCAGGATTTCCAGCTTGCGCCTGAAATCCAGCGCCGCCAGAGGTTCGTCCATCAGTAGCAGGCGCGGCGCGGCGAGCAGGGCGCGGGCGATGGCCACGCGCTGGCGTTCGCCGCCGGACAGGCCGGCCGGTTTACGCGAGAGCAGGCTGGCGATGCCCAGCAGGTCGGCGACCGTGGCCAAGTCGTAGCGCTGTTTGCTAGACGCTGCGCGTTTTAGTCCGAACTCCATGTTCCCCTGTACCGAAAGATGCGGGAAGAGGCTGGCTTCCTGGAATACGTAGCCCAGCGCCCGGCAATGCGTCGGCACAAAAATACCGTTCGGCTCATCCTGCCAGACCTCGTCGCCGACGGAAAAAAAGCCGCCCGCTGCACGTTCCAGGCCGGCCATCGCGCGCAGGCAGGTGGTCTTGCCCGAACCGGAATGCCCGAAGAGCGCCGTGATGCCGCGACCGGGCAGTTCGAGATCAATATCGAGGCAGAAATCGCCGCGTTCGAGACGGAAACGAACGCGGACGTTGCGGCTCATTGCCCGACCCTCCCGGCGCGCGGGTTCAGGGTGTACAGCGTCAGCAGGACGATAAAGCTGAAGGCCAGCATGCCGCCGGCCAACCCGTGCGCCTGCGCGTATTCGAGCGCTTCAACATGGTCGTAGATCTGTACCGAGACAACCCGGGTCTGGTCCGGGATATTGCCGCCTATCATCAGCACCACGCCGAACTCGCCGACCGTATGGGCAAAACTCATGATGGCGCCGGCCATGAAGCCCGGCCTGGCCAACGGCACGGCCACCGACCAGAAGCGGTCCCAGGGGCTGGCACGCAGCGTGGCGGCGACTTCGAGCGGGCGCTCGCCGATGGCCGCAAAGGCGTTCTGCAGCGGTTGCACCATGAACGGCAGGGAATAAAACACCGAGGCGATGACCAGGCCGGGAAAGGTGAAAGGCAGGATGCCCAGCCCGAGCGCTTCGGTCAGTTGACCGACGGGGCCCTTTGGCCCCATGGCGACGAGCAGGTAGAAACCGAGCACAGTCGGTGGCAGCACCAAGGGCAGCGAGACAATGGCACCGACGGCCCCTTTCAAGCGCGAGTGCGTGCGTGCGAGCCACCAGGCGATGGGCGTGCCGACCAGCAGCAGCAGCAGCGTGACCACACTGGCCAGTTTCAGGGTCAGCCAGACGGCGCCCAGATCGGCATTGTACATATCAGAACCCCGGATTCAGTTTGTTTTCACCAACTCGTAGCCGTACGCCTTGATGATCGCGCGTGCCTTGCCTGATTTCAGATAATCCAGCAACGTAGTCGCCGCCCGGTTATTTTTCCCCCTAGCCAGAAGCACGGCATCCTGGCGGATGGGCGTGTAAAGATTGGCCGGTACGATCCAGGCGGAACCGGACGTAATCTTGCCCTCCTTGTACACCTGCGACAGGGCGACGAAACCGAGTTCGGCATTGCCGGTGGCGACGAACTGGTGCGCCTGGGCAATATTCTCGCCCTGGACGAAGCGCGGCTCGACACGTTCAAGCACACCGAGTTTCTTCAAGGTTTCGATGGCCGCGGCGCCGTAGGGCGCAGTCTTCGGATTGGCCAGCGACAGGTGCCTGAATTCGCCGGCTTTCAGTACCTCACCCCAGGCATCAACGTAGCCCTCTTTCGCCGACCACAGCACCAGCTTGCCGATGGCGTAGGTGAAGCGGGACTGCGGGGCGATCAGCAGTTCCTTTTCCAGTCTGGCCGGCGTTTCGTCATCGGCCGACAGAAACACTTCGAACGGAGCTCCGTTGCTGATCTGGGCGTAGAACTTGCCGGTCGCGCCAAAAGACAGTACCGCCTTGTGGCCGGTATCCTTTTCAAACTCGGCGGCGATCTGCTGCATCGGCGTAGTGAAATTGGCGGCAATGGCAACCTGGACTTCGTCAGCTTGGGCCGCAACAGCCAGCAGCAGGCTTGAGAGCAAAGCGGATAGTGTAATGCCGTGGCGAGCCATGAAAATCTCCTGGATCAGGCGTAAAGACACAGTATGACGGTCGAGGCCTTGAACACTGCACAGGCGTGTTGGCCAACGGCGAGGCCGAGGTTCACCATGCTATCGTGGGTGATCACCGCGCAAATCGTCTTGCCACCGGGCAGGACGAGCGTGATTTCGGCGTTGACCGATCCATCCGAAATGCGCGCCACTTCACCCCATAGCTGGTTGCGGGCGGAGGTTCGCACGCCTGGATCGGTGAGCAGCAGGACGGACGACGATTTCACCAGCGCATTGATCTCCATGCCGATCTGCAGGCCGAGGCTTTCCGCCGATTCGTGCGTGATGACGGCGACCAGTTCGTTTTCGGCGTCGAGACGCAAGCGCACCTCGAAGTCGACATCACCTTCGCGCAGGCCGATGATTGTCCCGGCAAACTGGTTGCGGGCACTGGTTTTCATAGACAGGCGCCTGAGCAACTGGCGGAATTGTTTGAAATCCCCAGTCTGTTCGTCGCCCATCGCTGAAGTCATTCGATCCAGCGTCGCCTGGTATTCCGCTTCCAGTGCCCGGTACAGGGCGACGACCTTGCGCCCGTAGTCCGTGATGGCCGTGCCACCGCCGTGACGGCCGCCGGTCGAACGCACCACCAGCGGATGTTCGGCCAGATTGTTCATGGCGTCGATGGCATCCCAGGCCGCCTTGTACGAGAGCGGGACGGCCTTGGCCGCGCGCGTTATCGAGCCATGGGTGGCTATCGCTTCGAGCAGGCGGATGCGCGTATCGCCAAGAAAGGTACCGAACTCGGTATCGACGTGCAGCTTGCCGCGCAGCTGATGTCGGATTTGTTCCATCATTGTCGTGATATTGTCGTGTATACAACGATAACCAAAATACAACAAAATCAGTGTCGCCGCCATGACCGGCATTGTTTTACGGGCTGGTTCGTAGCGACAGGAATCGCTCTATTGATGTGACTACAGCGAGAATCGGGCCAGCGAGTTTTTCTCGAGCCTGTCGAAGCAGCGGCCGATGAACGCCCTACAACTCCATCGTGTCGGCAAAAGCCAGCGCCTGCATCTGCGCACGGTTGAACTGGTCGGCGGACAGACCGAGCATGGCCGCCTGTTCGGCCAGCGCCTTGCCGTCCTCTCCCTCGCTGACCCTGGCCAGTTCGAGGAAGGGGCCATAGACTCCGCCTTTGCCGAGCAGGGCATCGCAGATCGATTCGGGCAGGCTCATGGACTCCAGCACCTTGTCCATGCTCACCCCGAGCAGAGCGTCGAGCATCGAGAAAGCCCCGGTGATGAACAGGTTGTCGTACTCCTGCCGCTCAACCAGGCCGTGCGCCAGCAGCTCCATCAGCCGTGCCCGGGTCAGCGCCGTATGCATCAGCGCCGGCGCCATCGGATCCTTGCTCGCCGTAGCCAGCAGCAGAGACAGCCATTTGTTGAGCTTGTCATAACCGAGGATGGTCACCGCATGGCGGAAGGACTGGATCTCGCAGGACAGGCCAAAGCCCGCCGAATTGATATAACGCAGAAGCTTGTAGGAGAGCGCGACATCCTGTTTGAGCGCGGTTTCGATATCCTTGATGTCGGCATTCTTGCGCACCAGGTTGAGCACCCGGACGATCTGCGCCTGCCCCGGATTGAGCGCCTTGGCCTGGGTCTTGGTCGAGTGCTTGAAGAACCAGCTGGCGGCCGCGTTCACTCCGGCATCCAGACAGGTCTGGAAACTCTGCCCGTCGAAAACGTTGAATGCTACCGCAATACCGAAAGGCTGCGTCTGCACGGCCAGCACCTTGAGCTGTGCCGGCGTGTAGCGCTGCGCATCGAAAGCGATGAAGCGGAAGCTTACGCCGGCAGACAGAGCCGCCTGCGCCTGTGCATCAAAGTGCAAGCAAAGCGATGGCTGGGAACCCTGCAAGGCGGCGATGAAATCGGCTGCTCCCGGGTCAACAAGAGACGCCGGATGAATTTCGATCGTCGCATTGTCCGGTGCCGGCCAGGCCAGAAAATCGGCGTCGCAAGGCGTGTTGCCGCAATTGATGAAGACCAGTTTTTCGCCCTGGGGCCAGAACTCCACCAGAGCACCCAGAGCATTGGCGGCATCTGTCGTCGTCGCTCCGTCATCAAGATGCAGCGTCAATCGCATGGCGATGATCTTGCTCTGACGATTGACCAGAGGTTGTCGGGAAATATAGACGTCGGGCATGGCGGTCAACCTGCAGTAATGGACGGACTGCGTGCAGCGGTCGCGTCGTCGTTGGCAAATTCGAAGGCATCGGCAAAAAACTCGTCCTCCGGCAAACGGCATTGTCCGATAAAATCCCTTCGGGATACAGCCACCATCGCCGGTGAACCACAAACATACACCTGATGGCCCGAAAGATCAGGAAAATCCTGCATCGCTACCTGGTGCACCAGACCGCTCCGTCCCTGCCAGCGCTCGTTTTCCGCTGTGTCTTCGGACAATACCGGAATGCAGCGGATGTTGGCATGCTCTGCCGCCCAGCGTTCGGCGCAAGGCCACAGGTAGAGGTCGCTGCACCTGCGCCCGCCCCAGTAGACGTCCATTGGCCGCGACGAATTTTCCGCAATGGCGTGTTCGACAATGGACTTGATCGGCGCGAAACCGGTGCCGCCGGCCACCAGCAGCATCGGCTTGGGCGAATCCTCGCGCAGGAAAAAACTGCCATGCGGCCCGTTGATGCGCAGCATGTCGCGCTCCTTCAGGGTGTTGAACACCTGATCGGTGAAAAATCCGCCCGGCGCGTGCCGGATGTGCAGTTGCAGGCAAGCATCGTCGTGCGGCGCGTTGGCCAGCGAGAACGCCCGGCGGCGACCGTCCTTGAGCACGATCTCGATGTATTGCCCGGGCAGGAACTGCAGTCGTTCGCTGGCCGGCAACCTGAGTTCGACGAGCATCACATCGGGTGCCGCACGGGTAAGCTTTTGTACCCGCACCGGCAAGGTCTTGACCGGTATTTCCAGTGACGAACGAAATTCCCGGCTTTCGATGACCAGGTCGCTTTGCGCTGTGGCGCAGCAGAACAGGGCCTGCCCTGCCTTGCGCTCGGCATCGCCCAGCGTATCGATCTGCGCCCGGCCATGATCGACCTGCCCGGCCAGCACTTTCCCGCGACAGGCGCCACAGACTCCGTCGCGGCAGCCGTAAGGCAGCATCAACCCCTGCCGCAGCGCGGCGTCGAGCAGGGTCTCGTCTTCCCCGGCCAGAAAAGTGTGCCGGCTTGGCTGTACGGTGATGCGAAAGCCCATCGAATCTCCCCGAAAGCATGAATCCGGTAAAATTGCGCCGTGCAAAAACTATTGATCGTCGGCTGTGGTGATGTGGCTCGCCGTACGCTGCCCCGTCTGCTCGGCCATTATCGGGTCTTCGCCCTGGTGCGTGATCCACAGCAGTGCGCGTTCTGGCGCGATCAGGGCGCCCGCCCCATCCTTGCCGACCTTGATCGTGCCGCCAGCCTGCAGCGCATTGGCGGCCTGGCTGACGTCGTGCTGCATTTTGCGCCGCCGTCGGAACGCAGCACGGCGGATACCCGCACGCGCCGCCTGATCGCCGCATTGACGCGCGGGAAAAGTCTACCACAGCGCCTTATCTACATCAGTACCAGCGGAGTTTATGGCGATTGCGCTGGCGCGCGTATCGACGAGACGCGTCCGCTCCGTCCGGCGACTGACCGCGCCCTGCGTCGCGTCGATGCCGAACGCCAGTTGCGGCTCTTCGGTTCGCGCCACGATGTCTGCGTCAGCATACTGCGCGCCCCTGGAATCTATGCAGCGGATCGTCTGCCCGTCGCACGGCTGCAACAAGGCGTCAGTTTGCTGCGTGCCGAAGATGACGTATTCACCAACCACATCCACGCCGACGACCTGGCCATGCTGACCTGCGCGGCTCTGCGCTACGGACGCGCCAACCGTTGCTACAACGCCAGCGACGATTCGGAAATGAAGATGGGCGATTATTTTGATCTCGTCGCCGACCGTTTCGGTCTGCCGCGCGCACCGCGTATCTCGCGCGGCGAGGCACGGACGCAGTTATCGCCACTGTTATTGTCATTCATGAGCGAATCGCGCCGGCTCGACAACCAGCGCATCAGGAAGGAACTGCGCGCACAATTGCGTTATCCGCAGATTGCCGATGGCGTCAACGCCGCCTGGCGCGAAAGGAATCCTTAATGCTTTACCTCGAAATCAAGGCCCTGCATATCCTGCTGGTGGTGAGCTGGTTCGCCGGCCTGTTCTATCTGCCGCGCATTTTCGTCAACCTGGCGATGGTGCCGGCGCACAGCAGCGCCGAACGCGACCGGCTGCTGCTGATGGCCGGCAAGCTCTATCGTTTCATGACCCCGATCGGGGTACTGGCGCTGCTCACCGGCCTCTGGCTGTGGCTGGGCGTGGGCATTGGCGGCGCCAGGCTGCACGCCAAGTTGGTGCTGGTTTCCGGTCTGCTTGTCTATAATCTCTACTGTCGCCGGTTGCTCAGCAAATTCATATCCGGGAACCAGACGCACAGCCATGTCTGGTTCCGCTGGTTCAACGAAATTCCCGTTGTCGTGCTGCTTGCCGTCATTGTTCTTGTCGTTCTCAAACCTTTTTGAGCCGTCATTCCGGGTCAAGCCCGGAATGACAAATTTGAAACCCTTCTAGGAATTCCCCTTGGAAAAGTTCTTTGCCAGTTGCCCGCGTGGTCTTGAAGCCCTGCTTGCACAAGACCTCGTCGCCGTCGGTGTCGGCGATCTGAAGCCGATACTCGGCGGCGTGCATTTTGTCGCCGGGTGGCCAGCCTGCTACGCCGCCAACCTGCATTCGCGCATCGCCACACGCATTCTGTGGCGCGTCGCCCACGGCCGCTATACCAAGGAAGACGACATTTACAAGCTGGCGCTCGACTGCAACTGGTCGAAGTGGTTCTCGGCGGTGCAGACGATACGCGTCGACGTTACCGCCGTCAAAAGCCCGCTCAAGAGCCTGGAATTCATCACCCTGCGCATCAAGGACGCCATTTGTGACCGCTTCCGCGCCGATACAGGCAAGCGCCCGAGCGTCGACACGCGCGAGCCGGAAGTGCGCATGCACGGCTTCATCACCGCCGACGAATGCACGCTCTACATCGACACCTCGGGCGCCCCGCTCTACCAGCGCGGCCTGCGCCAGAAGACCGTCGAAGCGCCGCTCAAGGAGAACGTCGCCGCCGGCATCCTGCGCCTTAGCGGCTGGCAGCCCGGTACGCCCCTGCTCGACCCGATGTGCGGCAGCGGCACCTTCCTGCTTGAAGCGGCGCAGATAGCGCTCGACATCGCGCCGGGTGCCGGACGCGATTTCGGCTTTCAGCGCCTGAAAAACTTTCGCCTCGACGTGTGGAAAGACCTGCTCGATGCCGCCATGGACGCCGAGAAGCACGCCGCCAGCGCGCAGATCTACGGCAGCGATATCTCGCCGGTCGCCGTGCGTGCCGCCCTGGCCAACCTCGACCGCGCCGGCCTGCTGCCGGCCGTCTCGCTGAGCACGGGCGACCTTCTTGAAATCGCCGCCCCGGCTGCACAAGGCGTCATGGTCGCCAACCCGCCCTACGGCGAACGCCTGTCGGAACAGGACGAACTGGCGGCTTTCTACCCGCCGCTGGGCAGTGCGCTCAAGCGCAACTTCGCTGGCTGGAACTGCTACCTGCTGAGCGCCGACCTGCGCATGCCCAAACTGATGCGCCTGACGCCGAGCAAGAAAACGCCGCTCTACAACGGCGCCATCGAATGCCGGCTGTTCGAGTTCAAGATGGTGGCGGGAAGCAATCGGCCGGTGAGGGAGTAAATACGGGCTTTTTCAGGGCAGGGTTAGAGACCAACTTCACCCTCCTCGAAGTAGTCGGAGTCGATGCGTTTGACGATGTACGAAGCAGAAACTGAAACCCCAACGTCGAAGTCCATCATGAGGTTTGCAAGAAGCTGTCCGTCAATGAGCACGACTTTGGTGTCGATGCGAGATGCGTAGTCAATCGCCTCTGCTGTATAATACGAGGTGGTGATGAATACACCTTTCTTCGCGCGCTGACCTTGTAGCGCACCAACGAACTTTTGAATTTCTGGCCGCCCGACAGAACCTTGCCATCTCTTCGCTTGAATGAAGATGGTATCCAACCCGAGACGGTCTTCTTTGATTATTCCGTCAATTCCACCGTCGCCACTTTGCCCAATACGCTCACCGGCATCGCGGCGTGAGCCGCCATAACCCATCTTGACTAATAGCTCGACCACAAGCCGTTCAAAGAACGCGGGGGAACATGAGAGGATACGACTGAGAATGTCCTGTGCAAGACTGAGCCGAAGACTCTGGTGAGCCAGCTCCAGCGCTTCTTCTGGGGTTTGCTCCGTTGCAATAGCAACGGATTCCGTTGTTGTCGTTTCTCTGTTGTTCCGTGAAGCGTCGCGAAATTCGATGAACTCAGGAAAGCGCTCAAGGTACCTGACGTCAATTCTTGTGGGGTTGTCGCCAAGTATCTGTTTGCCTCGGGTGGTAATACGCAGCGCCCCTCTGCGTGGCGACTCCAAAAGTCCCGCCTTCTTGAGGTAGGAATTAGCCCATCCAATACGATTATTAAAAATGGCCTGCTGGCCACTTGCCAACAGTTCATTGCGTTCGACTGGAGTAAGTTGAAACTCAGTGGCGAGAATTTCGACGGCTTCGCGTGTGGTATGGTCGTTGCCATCGGCTGCAAAACGAAGCAGCGGTAGCATCAGCGTTTGATAGTCAGGAATGGGCATAGTTACACTGGGTTAAAGGAGCATCGAATATCTTTCCAAATGCCATCCTAAGCGATTTGCATGACAGGAAGCAATGTGCTTGGCGCCAATTGCGCCGGAGGAACCGAGAAGCTGGAACGAATCGGTCTGTAAGCCAATAAATATGGTCATCTCTAACCAGTCGACCGGAACGTCGGTAATCAAGCTTCAGTCAGACAGACCAAGCTGCCGGCAGACCTGGTCGGCAATGCTCAGGCACGCGGTAAGTCCCGGCGACTCGATGCCGAACAGGTTGATCAGGCCTGGCACGCCGTGGCTCTCGGGGCCTTGAATGAGAAAATCCGCGTTCGGCGCGTGTGGCCCCGAGATCTTGGGGCGGATACCACAGTAGGCGGGCACGAGCGAGCGATCCGGCAGCTCCGGCCAGTATTTTTTGACTTCGGCGTAAAACCCGTCGGCCCGTCGCGGATCGACCGTGTAGTCCAGTGTTTCCACCCATTCTACATCCGGGCCGAAACGCGCCTGCCCGGCGAGGTCGAGCGTCAGGTGCACGCCCAGCCCTCCGGGTTCCGGGACCGGATAGATCAGGCGGGAAAACGGCGCACGCCCGCTCAGGGCATAGTAATTCCCCTTGGCAAAAAAAGCCTCGGGCAGCAGGGCCTGCGGGCAGCCCTCGATGCGCCGCGCAAGGGCGACGGCGGACAGGCCGGCGGCGTTAATGATCACGTCGGCAGCCAGCCACATCGTCTCGCCGCTGCTTTCGACCAGCAGCCGATGGCCCTGGCCGGGGCGCGCCTCTCCGGCGAGCACTGCGGATCTGAGGCTGAGTACGGCGCCGCCGGCTTCGGCGTCGCCGAGCAGGTCCAGCATCAGCGCGTGCGCACTGATGATGCCGGTCGCGGGCGAATGCAGCGCGGCAACGCAGCGCAATTGCGGTTCGAGCGCGAGCGCCTGTTTTTGCGTCAGTAGACGGGTGTCGCCAAGGCCGTTGTTGACGGCCTGTTCGTGCAGGGCGTGCAAGCGTTCTTCCTGTTGCTGCTGCGTGGCGACGATCAGTTTCCCGCAGCGTCTATGGGCAATGCCTCTTGCCACCGCGTATTCGTAGAGACGGCGACTGCCGTCGACACACAGGCCGGCTTTCAGGGAATGGCTGGGGTAGTAGAGTCCGGCGTGAATGACTTCGCTGTTGCGCGAGCTGGTTTCCTGCCCGAAAGCGGCGTGGCGTTCGAGGATGATGGTCTCGAAGCCCTTTTCGGCAAGCGCACGGGCGCAGGCCAGCCCGACAATGCCGGCGCCGATGACGATGGCGCCTGTTTTCTCTGTCCGGTCAGTCACCATCACGTCCCGTGAATATCCATCATGCAAAACTGACCCCAAGGGTACTCGGCGCCTGACAAACCGGCTCAGGTCGGGGTTCTCAAATCGCGCAGGAAGAGCAGATCGTCGACGGTGAGCGCAAACGTGAAGCGATAACCCGCGATCACCGCCAGCGGTTTCAGGTCGGGGAGTTCGAGATAGGGGTGGTCGAAAATCTGCATCTCGGCCTCGCCTGTCCAGATCGGCGAAATGCGCACGTCGCGCGATTTCAGTTGAACCAGTTCGTGCACGGCCGGCTGCTCATGCTTGCCGGCGCTCAGCTCCGGGAAAAGCCGTGTATTGACCGCCTTGGCGAAACTCGGCGAGGGCAGCGTATCGGTCTGTTCACGCAGACAAACCTGCGCTTCGATCAGGCGTCTGTCCTTGGCCGCCAGCGTGGCCCCGAACCGGCCGCCCGGACCTACCAGCGGAGCGGCTTTTGACGGCAACTCGTAAGCCCGGGTAATCCAGATCGAGCCGATCTGTTTCGGCCAGCCCTGAGCCAAGCCGCGCATCAGCGAGACATCCTGATCGACCCAGATGAACGGGCAATAGGCAACTGGCGTTCCTTCAAACTGCGCCGAAAGCAGGATGATCGTTTCACGGTACTGGCTGCGCACGGGATCGAGGTACTCGTTACCGCTTTCGCTGGCATATTGCCAGTCAATGAAATAGGCGGCGCAGCGCCCCGAATGCAGCTCCAGTCCTGCCGGGAGAAACTTCGCTGCGGCCGACGGGTCGGCGTCGAATTCGACCGCCAGGGCAGTTCCGACGTAGTGCCAGGGCGGAGCGGGTGCCAGGCTCGAGGTGCCGCGAGGGGTACGCGGAAGCGTATAACCTTTGAGCATGATTCTTCCTTGTGCGTATGCCTTCAGCGTTTTCCCAGGAGAAGAAGAATGGCGCTCACAGCGCCGGCTTCCCGAGGGTTTCGCGCATTTCACGCTTGTTGATCTTGCCGACGCTGGTCTTGGTCAGCGCCTTGACGAAACGCACCTGCAGCAGGACGCTGT
Source organism: Accumulibacter sp. (assembly GCA_020049495.1). Classification (GTDB taxonomy): domain Bacteria; phylum Pseudomonadota; class Gammaproteobacteria; order Burkholderiales; family Rhodocyclaceae; genus Propionivibrio. The sequence goes on along the minus strand of JAIFKU010000088.1, from coordinate 62,675 downwards.
GGCGCGAAATGCCGGTTGTATCGACCAGGTGTGCAGCAAAATTGCGGATCGCATGCTCGCTTACCTTGCCCTCGAATTCCGGTTTCAGCACCACCAGCGCCAGCGGGCGCTCGCCCCATTTTTCGTCGGGCAAGCCGATCACCGCCACCTCATGCACGGCTTCGTGCCTGGAGACCACATCTTCCAACTGCAGCGATGAGGTCCACTCGCCAGCCGTCTTGATCACATCCTTGATCCGGTCGGTGATTTTTACATAGCCGCGCGCGTCGATGTTGGCGATATCCTGGGTGTGCAGATAGCCGCCGATCCACAACTCCTCGGAAGCCTGCGACGCCTGCAGGTAACTCTGGGTCAGCCACGGCGCACGCACCACCATCTCGCCGGTGGCATTGCCGTCGTGAGCCACATCGCTCATCTCCGGCGTGACAATGCGCAAGTCGACCAGCGGCAGCGGCAGACCGGTCTTGCAACGCAACGTGGTCTGCTGTTCGGGTAAACTCTGCAGATCCGCGCTATCGAGATGGGCGATGGTCAGCACCGGGCAGGTTTCGGACATCCCGTAGCCGGTCAGCACATCGATGCCGCGCTTGAGCGAGGCATTGGCCAGCGCCGGCGACATGGCCGAACCGCCGATGAGCACTTTCCAGCCGGCAAGATCGATATTCTCGGAACCCGGATGGCTGAGCAGCATCTGCATGATCGAGGGAACGCAGTGCGAGAAGGTGACTTTCTCGTCATTGATCAATTGCAGCAGGGTGCCCGGCATGTACCGGCCGGGATAGACCTGCTTGAGGCCAAGCAGCGTGGCGATGTAGGGGAAGCCCCAGGCATGCACGTGAAACATCGGCGTGATCGGCATGTATACGTCTTCGCGGTGCAGTCGCCCGTGGGCGGCGGCAGTGCCAACGCAGGTGGCGACGCCGAGGGTGTGCAGCACCAGTTGGCGGTGGCTGAAATGCACGCCCTTGGGCAGCCCCGTCGTGCCCGTGGTGTAGAACACCGTCGCTTGGGCGTTTTCGTCGAAATCCGGGAATTCGAAATTGGCATCGCCGCCGGCGAGCAGGGCTTCGTACTCGGCGGCAAAGCTGACCGGGCTGTCGATTGGCGTTTGTTCATCATCGATCAGCACGAAACGGTTCACGCTTTCCAGGCGTGCGGCGATAGGCGCCAGCAGCGGGAAGAAATCGCGATTGATCAGCAGCACATCGGCCCGGGCGTGGTTGAGGGTGTACAGGATCTGTTCGGCATTCAGGCGCACATTGACCGTTTGCAGCACGGCGCCCATCATCGGCACGGCAAAGAAACATTCCAGATAGCGGTGGCTGTCCCAGTCCATGATGGCTACGGTTTGCCCGGCTTCCACACCCAGCCCGGCCAGCCCGCCGGCCAGCCGCCCGATGCGTTGGCGCAGGGTTCTGTAGGAATAGCGCAGTTTTCCCTGATACGTGATCTCCTGGTCCGGAGCAATGGCCAATGGCGTGTGCAGCAGTTGCTTGATGAGCAGCGGATAGGCATAGGCCGACGGCGTGGACGGGATGATTTTCACGGGCATGACGGGTCTCGATGGTGATGGACTGGAGGCGATATCTTAACCCGCAAGAAGCCTGAGGAACATAGGGATTACAGGGCTTTTGCCCAGGCCAGGGGTTTGCTCCGCCCACGGCAAGGATTCACCGCCAGTTACCAGCGCAGGAGCGTACGCCCGAGGAGAGCACCGGCGCCCGCCGGGATCAACATGCCGAGCACGTACCAGAAACCGATGAATGGCGCGTCCAGTTCCGGGCAGTGCAGGCAGTACACCAGTGCGGCGGTCGCTCCGGAAAGCAGCCCGGCAGCGAATCCGGCAAAGCGCGGCCGGGTGGGGGCGAGTCCTTTCATCGCCCACGTTACGGCAACAAACACCGGCAGCGAAATCAGGGCGATCAGGATGGGGCAGATACTCCACGTTGATCCGAGGAACAGGCCGGAACGTTGCGACGGTTCCGCCTGGATCAGGACATACGCGGCGATGCACCACATCACCAGCACCGGGGCAGCAATCACTGCCGGCACCCAGTCGAGCCGCGCGCCCGGCCGGGACAAACGCAAGGCGGCGAACAGGCTGACAAGCACCAGACTGGCGACAAATCCGATTTTTAGCCAGAACATCGGCAGCAGGGCCGCTTCGGCAAGATCCGGACGGATGCGCAGCAGGGAAAGCACCAGGGCCAGCGCGCCGATCGCGCCGCCGCCGATGGCCGTCGCGTAGCGCCGCTCGGCCACATGGGGTGGCACGGCGCTTGCGCCGGTAGCCAGCATGCTGATCAGATCGTCTGTTTTCATGTACTACCTCGTATCCTGGCGGCCAGTACCTTGAGACCGCGATGTACTCCGACCTTGATGGCCGATTCGGACATGCCCGTTATCCTTGCCGCTTCCTGCACCGACAAGCCCTCCAGCCGGGTGTAGATGATCGGAAGACGGTGCTGGTCAGGCAGATCATCAAGCAGCTTGTTCAGGTCGCGGCGCGCTTCGGCGGCGTCGGCGTCGGCGGTCGAGAAAAAATCGGGCTCATCGTCCAAAGGATCGGTCAGCAGCTCCTGTGCTGCACGTCGACGCAGAAGATCGATCAGCTTGTATTTGGCAATCGCCTGTACCCATGCCGACAGCGGTTGCCCGGGGTCGTAGGTATGGCGCTGGTTATGAACCGCAATCAGTGATTCCTGCACAAGATCCTCCACCTCATCCGGCAAGCCCGCCAGGCGCTTGCGCAGAAAGGCTCTCAGGTGCGCGCTCAATTCCTTGAGGAAGACCTGATAGTCCTGACTGTCGCCGGCGAGCCCGCCGATCAATAACGTGCGAAGGCGATCCTCTTTGGCACGCCATCCCTCTTCTCTGGTTATTCGTTGCATCGAGGTCTTTGGTTACAGCCAAATGAAAAAAGGTTTATTTGCCAGCGCGTGTAACCGATCGCCGCTTGCGCACGAACTACCTAGTACAACGCGCTGAAATCAGTCGCCACTGAAGAGCACACGGAACATGACCTGCCAACTGAAAGGATACCTACCCCGGGGGCTACTGGGAAGACCAGGGGTACAACTGGTTCGGAGGCCGTTGAGCGGAAGCGCTCGTCGGCCCTGAATAAAGGCAATTCTGCCATTCAATGACCACCAAAGGAGCTCACCATGAACAAAATGACCTTTGCCTCAAGCCTGCTCGCCCTTTCCCTGCTGCTGGCCGGAGGTTCCGCTCTCGCCATGGACGAGATGAAGAAAGACGGGATGGGCAAGGATGGCATGAAAAAGGAAACCATGACCAAGGATCACATGTCCAAAGACGGAATGAAGAAGGACAGCATGGCCAAGGATGGAATGAAGAAAGACACCATGGCCAAGGGCGGCATGAAGAAGGACGCCATGGCCAAGGACGAAATGAAGAAATAATCACAGACTCATTGTGTTGCCCACCCCCCATTTCCCGATGCGGGGGAACGGAAAAACCAGCCACCCGGAGAAATCATGATCAGCAGAATTATTGCCACCGCACTGTTACTGACCGCCAGCGCCACCGCCTTCGCGCTCGACATCAAACCCTACTCGGCGCAGGTGCTGAGTGCCGAGCAGCAGGCCGGCAAGCCGGTCACGCTGCATTTTCATGCCAACTGGTGCCCGACCTGCCGAGCGCAGGAAAAAGTATTCCAACAATGGAAGGGCGATGCCAGCGTTCCCGGCACCTTGCTGGTCGTCGACTACGACAAGGAAAAGGAACTCAAGAAACAGCTTGGCGTACGTACGCAATCAACCGTGATCGCCTATCACGGCAGCGTCGAGAAAGCCCGCCTGGCCGGTGATACGGACACCGACAAACTGCGCGCCGCATTACTCTCGGCCAACTGAACGTGGATGCGCTTTCCCTCAGCCATGTCGGCCTCAGTCTGGCGGCCGGCAGCCTGACGACGCTCTCGCCCTGCGTTTTCCCGATCCTGCCGCTGGTACTGGGCGGGGCGGTGCAGGGCAACCGTCTGGCGCCGCTGGCCATGGGCTCGGGGATGGCGGTTTCGTTTGCCCTGATCGGTCTGGTCATCGGCGCGCTGGGGCCGGCGCTGGGAATCGATTCGGACAATGTGCGCATATTTGGCGCGCTGCTGCTGATCGTTTTTGGCCTGGTCATGCTGGTTCCGCTGCTCAACCGGCGTTTTTCCGAATGGATGCTGCCGATTGCCTCGTCGGCCAATGCCGCTTCCTCGCGCCTCGATGGCGGTTCGCTGGGCGGTGCGTTTCTGCTCGGCGGCGTGCTCGGGCTGGTCTGGAGCCCCTGCTCGGGTCCGCTGCTGGCCTCGGCGCTGACGCTGGTGGCCAGCGAAGGCGGCGCCTCGCGCGGCGCGCTGATTCTCGGACTGTTCGGCATCGGTGCTGCAATTCCACTGGTTGCCGTGGCCTATGCTTCGCGCAGCGGGTTTTCCCGCGCACGCGGCTGGGTACTGGCGCGCATCGACGCGATCAAGAAGGCCTTTGGCGTCGTGATCCTCGTAACCGGAATCGCCATACTGACTGGCGGCGACAAGTGGGTCGAAGCCCGAGTGGTCGATCTGCTGCCGGATTCCTGGATCAATGCGACAACACTCTTTTAACCATCATGGTCAAACAAGGAGACCGTCATCATGAGTGAACAAAAAACTTCCGCTGCTTCGATCAGCAGGACTCAAGCGGCATTCGCTGCCATTGCACTCGCTGTGTGCCTGAACGCCGGGGCTGCCTCCCCCGGAAAGCCAACGACAACGGGAACAGGCACCCAGACCGCGGTTTTCGCCGGAGGCTGTTTCTGGGGCGTCGATGCCGTGTTCAAGCACGTCAAGGGCGTCGCCGAGGTCGAGTCCGGGTATGCCGGCGGCAAGGCAGCCACCGCTACATATGAAAAAGTCACCAGTGGCACGACCGGACACGCCGAAGCCGTACGCGTCAAATTCAATCCGGCGCAGGTCAGTTACCAGCAACTCCTGCAGGTCTTCTTCAGTGTGGCGCATGATCCGACCCAGCTCAACCGCCAGGGCCCGGATGTCGGCACCCAGTATCGCTCGGCAATCTTTTTCACCGACAGCGAGCAACAGAAGATGAGCCAGGGCTATATCAAGCAGCTTACCGATGCGCGCAGCTTTCCCCGGCCGATCGTGACACAGGTGGTCCCGCTGCAGGAGTTCTACCCCGCGGAAGCGTATCACCAGAACTATCTGGCATTGCATCCTGATCAGCCCTACATCGTTTACCACGACATGCCCAAACTCGAAAACTTGCGCAAACAGTTTCCGGGGCTGTATCAATAGTCACCTCCGCGTATCAACGGGCACGCTGCCATTGGACTTTCGGCGACCCGGAGTTTCGAAGTCAAATGAGATTGCCCGGCGGGTCACCGACCTCGCCTGGCTCTCGCTATTTTTCGGCGTTGCCGCGCCATGCCGGTTAAACTGCTCACCTTCGTCAAACAAGCCGATCATTCCAGCGCGCAGAGATTCGCGCAGGGAAGCCGATCACTTTTGCATTTCACGTACGACAAAGCGAAATCCCAGCACCCGATGAAAACCCCGAAAAGACTCGCCGGACTCGTTGCAGAAGGCCTCGTTGACGAAGTGGTTGGACAGTTGATGAGCGGCAAGGAAGCCACCGTCTATGTCGTTCGCTGTGGCGAACACATCTGTTGCGCCAAGGTCTATAAGGAAGCCAGCCAGCGCAGCTTCCGCAATAATGCCTCCTATCAGGAAGGGCGCAAGGTCAAGAACAGCCGGCAGGCGCGCGCCATGGAAAAGGGCAGCCGCTATGGGCGCAAGATGCAGGAGGAGGTCTGGCAGAGTGCCGAGGTCGATGCCCTGTATCGCCTGTCTGCCGCCGGAGTGCGCGTGCCGCAGCCGCACCTCTGCTTCGATGGGGTGCTGCTGATGGATCTGGTGCTCGATGCCGACGGCCATGCGGCACCGCGCCTCAACGATGTCGAGCTTTCCGAAGAACTGGCGCTGGAGTATCACGCCATGCTCGTCAATCAGGTGGTGCGCATGCTCTGCGCCGGCGTCATTCACGGCGACCTTTCCGAATACAACATCCTCGTCGGCGCAAGCGGGCCGGTCATCATCGACCTGCCGCAGGCCATCGATGCCGCCGGCAACAGCAATGCGGCCGCAATGCTCGAACGTGATGTCAGCAATCTGAGAGCCTACTTCAGCAGCTTCGCCCCGGCACTCCAGGGGACGCAGTTCGGCAAGGAAATCTGGCGCCTCTATGAAAAGGGCCTACTGCACCCGGAACAGGCCTTGACCGGACAGGTCGCGCTTGACGACCGGCTCGCCGACGTCGACGCCGTTCTGCAACAGGTCGAACGGGCCATCAGGGAAAATGAAATCCGCCGCATGTGCATGTAATCCGGCTTAAGCCCCACCCCGCCTGTCTTGTCCAACTCGGTATCGGCTCAAGCGTATTCGGTATTTGCCAATGGTGGGGCAACGAATTCCAGGCTTCGTGGTCATAAGCAAGTCGGCGCTAATACCTGAACGCTCTATTACCCCTGCCGGCAAAGTATTGCAGCGCTTTGTGACGGAAAACACATGAAAAACAAACTGCTATGGATCGTGTTTGCACTGACGACGACGGTGCAGGCCGCGATTCCCGACTCGGGGATGCCACGCCCCCCGGAGCTGAGGCCGGAGCAGCAGCAGGCGCAGGCGGCATTCCTGGCGACCGAAGTACTGACCCGCTACCACTACAAGCCGAAACCTCTCGACGACGCCCTGTCCGGAAAGATATTCGATAACTATCTGAAGCTGCTTGATTCCGAAAAGCTTTTTTTTGTTCAGTCCGATATCGACCGATTGACTGCGTTTCGCAGCAAGCTCGACGACGCCATTCTTGAAGAAAACCTTGGCGCTCCCTTCGTCATTTTCAATCTCTACGCCCAGCGCGTGTCAGAGCGTTTCACTTATGCCCGCCGCTTGCTCAGGGATGGATTTGATTTCCAGCAGCAGGAAAGCTATCAGTTCGAACGCAGGAAAGCGGCCTGGGCAAGGTCCGATGACGAAATGCGCGAGTTGTGGCATAAACGGGTCAAGAACGACTGGCTGCAGCTCAAGCTCTCTGGGAAAGACGACAAGAGTATCGTCGCTACGCTTGACGCTCGTTACCAGCACGCCCTGAAGCGCAATGCCCGGTTAAAGAGTGAAGATGCCTTTCAGGCCTTCATGAACGCCTATACCATGGCCATCGAACCGCACACCAATTACATGGGCGTGCGGGCGGCTGAAGATTTCGACATTGCGATGAAACTCTCACTGGTCGGGATAGGCGCGGTACTGATGGAGAAAGACGAATACACCACGATTCGGGAACTGATACCGGGAGGTCCCGCGGCCCTTTCGGGCCAGGTGAAAGTCGGGGACCGCATTCTCGGCGTTGCCCAGGGGGCAAACGGCGCCATGACGGACATCCTGGGCTGGCGTCTGGACGACTCGGTCACCCTGATTCGTGGTGCGTCCGATTCGGTCGTCCTGCTTGACGTACTGCCGGCGGAGGCCGGCCCGAATGACCGACCTAAACAGGTTTCGCTGATCCGGAAAAAAATCACGATCGAAGAGCAGGCAGCCAGGAAATCTGTCCTCTCCGTCATGGACGGAAAAGCGACCCGTCACGTCGGCGTGATATCGCTTCCCTCGTTCTACCAGGATTTCGACGCCAGGCAAAAGGGCGACCCGGAATTCAAGAGCGCCACCCGGGATGTGGCACGCCTGCTAGGGGAGTTGAAGCAGGAGAAGGTCGACGGCGTACTGATCGACTTGCGCAATAACGGCGGCGGTTCATTGAGCGAAGCAATTGAACTCACCGGCTTGTTTATCGGCAAGGGGCCGGTTGTTCAGCAACGCAACGCCCGGGGCAAGATCACGGTGGAAAACGACTCGACGACCAAGGCTCTGTGGGCAGGCCCTCTTGGCGTCCTGATCAACCGCGGCTCGGCATCCGCGTCAGAGATCTTTGCCGCCGCCATTCAGGATTACGGTCGGGGACTGGTGATCGGCGAGCCGAGCTTTGGTAAAGGCACGGTACAAACCATGATCAATCTCGATCAACTGGTCAAAAACGACAAACCACAATTCGGCGAACTGAAAATGACCATTGCCCAGTTTTTTCGCATCAATGGCGGAACGACACAACTGCGCGGCGTAAGGCCTGACATCCTTTTCCCCACGGTTCCTGATGAAGAGAATCTTGGCGAATCAAGTTACGACAATGCACTCCCCTGGATGCAGATCAAGGCCGCTGGCTATACGCCGAGCGCAAACCTGAAACATCTACTGCCGACGCTGCTGGTCCGCCATGAGGAGCGCGTGAAGAAGGACAGGGATTTCCAGTTTCTCCAGGAAGATCTCGCCGAATTGAAACTGCAACGCAGGAAAAACCAGGTTTCGCTGAACGCAGCCGAACGACAGAAGGAGCGTCAGATTCAGGAGGCCCGGCAGGTCTCCCGTGAAGTACTGAGGAAAGAAGGGAAAAGTGCCGATGAAACTAACCTCACCCAAGAGACCGGATCGGCAATAAAACCCGCGCTCATGGACGATGGTCTGCAGGCGGCCGAACGCAATCTGAATAGTGAACTGGCCGCCGAAAAATCGCGCAGGAAAGCCAAAGACATCTTTCTGGATGAAGCCGTCAATATCATCGGCGATGCAATAGAGTTGCTAAAAACCAGTGCCGCGCTCACGGCTCGTGTCAAACCGGATTCCATTTTGATTCCCCGGCAAAAACAAGCGATGCAGGATGTGTCTCCGGGCATTTGGTGAGTGCGTAGTCAGGCTTGTCGAAGGCGGGCATACTTCAATGAGGATGGCGAAGGACCAGCCCTGACAGCCTCCGTTGCGGGAGTTAATCAGCGAATTGATGCCGCTGCGCGTGCCGACTGGCGTAAACTGGCGGGCTATTGAACCGGAAAGTCTGCCGCCATGCCTCGCTCCCCGTCCCGTCCTACCCTGAAATTGCCCGCCAAACCGGCCACGGAAAGCGCTGCCGAGCACTCCAGATCACCATCACGCAAGCCGGTACGCGGCGGATTCAAGGCGGCAAAACAGTCTGTCGCCCAGCGCGCCAACAGCCTCGCGACCAAAGCCGCATCTGCCGAAGCGGTGAAAACGAACAAAATGCATATAGCTGACGAGCGGCCACGTCGCGAGCGGGAGGTCTCCCGTCCACCGTTCCGCGCAAGTGTACAAACTGCGGCATTGAAAAAGGAAGCGCCACCCGCGCGGGCAGCAGGTGGCACAGAGACCCCCACCCCAAAAGCCTATCCCAAGCGTGGTATTGCACGCAGCACAGGCGCACGCGCCTTCCCGCCTTCCCGCACCGATAGCGCGGGTATTGCGTCATCTCGACAGGCTCCCGGGGAAAGCCGTGCCGTACCACCGTCGCCCCCCCCGGTGTCGGCTTCCGTGCCCCGCCACCAGGCACCACCCGCGTCACCGGTGACCGGGGCGAACGTACCGCGCCGCCCGCTCAATGAACCGCCGCGACTGGCCAAGCGCATCAGCGAGATGGCTCAGTGTTCGCGGCGCGAGGCGGATGAATGGATTGAGAACGGCTGGGTACGCGTCGATGGCGTGGTACTGGCCACGCTCGGCACGCGGGCACATCCCGACGCACGCATCGAGATCAGCAAGGAGGCGCGCCAGCACCGGACGGAGAGCGTGACCATCGTCTTCAACAAGCCACTCGACTCACCGGCCGGACAGGCCGAGGAAGGCGTTGTCGCCTTACTGCCGCAGATCAGCCCGGAAAATCACTGGGCGGAAGACGAATCACGGCTTACATTCAAGGCCACCCACTTGCGTGGTCTGGTCCAGGCCGGCAAACTCGACGCCGAAGCGACGGGCATGCTGGTGTTTACCCAGGAGGGCAGTGTTGCCCGCCGTATTAACGGCGACGAAACGCGACTGGAAAAGGAATACCTGGTACGCGTGCAAGGCGAACTGGCGCCGGACGGCCTTAGGCTGCTCAACCACGGCCTCACGCTCGACGACGTCAAGCTCAAGCCGGTGCAGGTCTCCTGGCAAAGTGAAGAGCAATTGCGCTTTGTCCTGCACGAAAGCAGAAAGCAGCAGATTCAGCGCATGTGCGAACTGGTCGGGCTGCGCGTGACCGGTATCAAGCGTATACGCATCGGCAGCGTGTCGCTCGGCAAACTCCCGGCCGGACAATGGCGCTACCTGCACGAGAACGAACGCTTCTGACCCGGAACTCCGGCCTTGAGCCGGAATAAGACACACCTGCTTTGAATTGCGCCTACAATCCCGCAAAGCTCTAATAAGGGGCGGTGCGCATGTATTGGTTTATTCCTGAGAAGGGCAATACCGGGAAAGCAAGCGTTGGACTCTCTCTGGGAATCCTGGTGCTGGTTGCGGTACTTCCCGTGCTGGTCTTCGGCGGCGGTGTTGCCTGGCTGGCCGTGCACCAGGAAAAGGCGGCGCTGGCTGCTGGATTGATGGGTACGGCACGCGCGCTGCAGGTTGCCGTCGACCGCGAATTGTCCAGCCAGTTGGCCTCGATCGACGTTCTGTTAACCGATGCCGGCCTCGACACCGGCGACCTGCCGGCCTTCAATGACCGTGTTCAACGGGCACTCAAGGCACGCGTTGACTGGCGCAACGTGGTTCTCATCGATCCGCAATCGCATGTCATCATTGCCAGCAGCTTGCCGCTGGCTACGCCAGCCCCAACCACCTCATCGCCGGCCGAGGTGGACGAAGTCGCGCGGACGCGCAAGCCGATGATTATCGGCGTGCTCCCTGCCGGCAGGATTACCAGGGAACCGACTATCCGTATCCTGGCGCCGGTGATGCGCAACAACGAGGTGCGCTATGTGCTTGCGGTGGTCATGGATACGAAGACGCTGAGCAGGCTCTTCACCGAGCAGCAACTGGCCACGTCCTGGACTGGTGCCATTCTCGACAGCCAGATGCGGCTGGCCGGTCGATCCCGCGAACCGGAGCGTTTCGTCGGCCGGCGGGCCACGCCGACACTCGCCGATGCCATCAGTGCCAGCGAAAGCGGAATGTTCGAGGCGCTGAATCAGGAGGGGGACACGGTCTATACGGTTTTCAGCCGCTCCCTGATGACGGGCTGGTCGGTGGCCATTGGCGTCCCCGCAGCGGAGGTGAATGGACCGATTCGTCGCACGCTGACCCATCTGGCACTGGCGGGCGGAGCATTAATAACCTTCGCGCTGATCCTGACCGGTATCGTGGGACAACGCATCAGGCGGCGGCGTAACGCTTACGAAAAGTTATTGCACGAGAGTGAATCGCGGCTCAAGCTGGCGCTGTCCGGCGCCGCAATGGCCACCTGGGATCGTCATATTCCAAGTGGTGCCTTGCATTTCAGCGAGCGCTGGGCAGAAATGATGGGGGTTACGCCGGCGGAACTACCCCGGCGCATCGAAAGCTTTGAAGCGTACATTTTTCCGGAGGATCTGCCGCAGTTCAGGGAAAAGCTCGCGCGCAACTACCGGGGTGAAACCCCGCTTTATGAAGCCGAATACCGAATACGTCACAAGAATGGCCACTGGGTGTGGATTCAAAGCCAGGGCAGGGTTGTCGATAGGGACAGCGAAAACAACCCGCTGCGCATTATGGGCATCGCATTTGATATCACTGTGCGCAAAAATGCCGAAATAGCATTGCAGAAGGCGCAGCTAGAAGTGGCGGCTTTGCAGCATCTGGCTCATGTCGGCAACTGGGCCTGGGATATACGTACCGATACACACGAATGGTCAGACGAAGTTTTACCATCTTCGGCCTTCCACCCGCCCTCGGTCCAGTCCATTACCCCGAAATTCAGAAACACTTCACCCAAGAAAGCAGGAGTTTGCTGTGCACAACCGTAGAAAAGTGCTTGGTCGACGGGGTTGCTTATGAATGTGATGCGGAACTGATACGTCCCGACGGAAACCACCGCTGGATCAGCATTTTTGGTGAGGGTGTGAAAGATCACGACGGCCACATTGTGAAACTGCGCGGTTCCGTGCAGGACATTACCGAGCGCAAACTCGTTCAAGCAGAGCTTGAACAGCACAGGCACCATCTGCAACAACTGGTCGAAGAACGTACTGCCGCCCTGTCCATCGCCAAGGATGCCGCGGAAGCGGCCAACCGGGCAAAAACCACCTTCCTGGCCAACATGAGCCACGAATTGCGCACACCGATGAACGGCATCATGGGCATGACAGCGATAGCGCTGCGCGGTACCAACGATCCGCTGCTGAAAAGCCAGTTGAGCAAGGTTGCGCAGTCGGCTCAGCATTTGCTCTCCGTCATCAACAAGATTCTCGACATCTCCTGGGTTGAATCCGAGCGTTTCAACCTGTCGTTCACAGACTTCGAGCTTGACGCTGCCCTGGAGGATCTGCTCGGTCTGCTGCGACAACAGGCCCATGAGAAAGGGCTGCAACTCGTCATCGCTATACCCCCTGAATTATCCGCAATGACACTGCACGGCGACGCACTGCACTTGCGACACCTGCTGGCCCACTTGACCGATAACGCCCTCAAGTTCACGGCCTGCGGTTCAGTCAGCATACGCGTTCGGGTGGCCGAGGAATCCCCGGACGATGTCCTGTTACGCTTCGAAGTGAGCGATACCGGCATCGGTATTTCGACGGAGAATCAAAAGCGTCTCTTCAGTGCTTTCGAACAGGCAGACAGTTCAATGACCCGCAAGCATGGAGGAACCGGACTGGGACTGGCGATCAGCAAGCGGCTGGCGCAGGCCATGGGAGGCAGCATCGGGGTCGAAAGCCAGCCCTGTGCCGGCAGCCTCTTCTGGTTCACCGCCCGCCTGGGCAAGAGCGCAGGCCGCGGGAAACCGTTGTCACCGAACGTCGCGCTGTCGGCCGAAGAAGAACTGAAAACCCGCCATTCAGGGGCCTGGATCCTGCTGGCCGAGGATGAACCGATCAACCAGGAGGTAACCAAGTTTCTGATGGAGGAAGCCGGTCTGTGGGTCGACCTGGCCGACGATGGCGATGCGGCGGTGGAAATGGTGAAACGCAAAGACTATGACCTGATTGTTATGGATCTGCGTATGCCCAGGCTCAATGGGATTGAAGCCACGCGCGCGATCCGTGCACTTCCCGGCAAATCCCAGACCCCGATCCTGGCCCTGACCGCCAGCGTGTTTACCAAGGATAGCGAGCGCTGCTTCGCGGTCGGGATGAACGACTTCATCAGTAAGCCGGTCAATCCGGACATCCTCTTTGCGACCTTGCTCAAGTGGCTGAAAAAGACCGCTGACTGACGCTACGGGTCGCTTACTCGCGCAGTTGTTCCAGTAGTTCATCTTCCACATCCGCCTGCCTGTTCGATCAGGCTTTCCGGCATAGGGTCGCGCTTACATTTGCTTACCAACGCTTACCTGTTCATTTACACCTTTCGCGTAGGCTGATCTCTGTCTGCCGTGATGGACGCAGACGTTCAGAGGAAGCCCGCCATGAGCACACAATATCAACTGCTGATCAGGGAAGAAGGTAGCAGCGGTCCGATCTGCCGGTACACGTACGATGGAGAGGAATGGCTTGATGTACGCGAGTTGTCCTCGCGTACGACCCTAACGGTTCGCGCCCAGGAAATTTCGCTTTACCGGCACACCCTGTTTCTCGACGGCAAGGCCTATCTGATACTCGATGTAGTCAGGCAACAGTGAGCCGCATCACACCGGCAATGCCGTCTTGTCGACCACCCGGCGCAGCACGAAGCTCGAATGCACGCCGGTCACGCCCTGGATGCGCGTGATGCGGTTGAGCAGAAGTTCCTGGAAAGCGTCCATGTCCTTGACGAATACCTTCATCTGATAGTCGGCATCCTGCCCGGTAATGAGCAGGCATTCGAGTACTTCGGGGATTTTTCTGATTTCCTTTTCGAAGTGCTCAAAGCGCTCGGGCGTGTGTTTGTCCATCGAGATATAAATCAGCGCAATCAGGGTATAGCCGAGTGACTTGGCATCGAGCAACGCACGGTAGCCGGTAATGATTCCCGCTTCTTCGAGCGTACGCATCCGCCTCAGGCAGGGCGAAGGAGAAAGACCGATGCGGTCGGCCAGATCCTGATTGCTGATGCGTCCGTCGTCCTGCAGCACCTGCAGTATCTGCCGGTCAAAACGATCGATTTCCATGTTATTCCTCCTGTTTCACTTTATTAGCCATATATTTTCTCATTTACTATATTTATAGCAATTATATGCTTGTTTATTTGACTTTATCGCCTGAAAACGCAAGCACCTGCCGTACAGCTTCGGCTATGATCCCTATACCGAACAAGCATTCGCCCCGAGACCAGGAGTCAGCCACCATGTTGAAGAATCCAGCCAGCAAATATACCGCCTTCCCGCCGGTCGGCATTGCCGATCGTCAATGGCCAGGCCGCACCATCACCCATGCTCCGGTGTGGATGAGCACTGACCTGCGCGATGGCAACCAGGCATTGTTCGAACCGATGAACGCCGAGCGCAAGATGCGCATGTTCAAGACCTTGTGCCAGGTCGGCTTCAAGGAAATCGAAGTCGCCTTCCCGTCGGCCTCGCAAACCGATTTCGACTTCGTGCGCAAGCTGATCACTGGCCGGCACATTCCCGATGACGTGACGATCGAGGTGCTCGCACCGGCGCGGGAAGCACTCATCCGCCGCACCTTCGAGGCGCTCAAGGGTGCTCGCCGCGCCATCGTGCATATCTACAACGCGACCTCGAAACCGTTTCGCGAGATTGTCTTCGGCATGAGCAAGGCCGAAGTGGTGGACATGGCCGTAAGCGCCGTCAAACTCGTCAAGCAGCTCTGCACGGAGAATCCAGAGACGGAATGGGTGCTTGAATACAGCCCGGAGAACTTTACCGCGACCGAACTCGACTTCGCGTTGGAGGTATGCAACGCCGTGACCGAAGCCTGGGGTGCCACGCCGGACAACAAGATCATCCTCAATCTGCCGACCACGGTTGAAATGGCCACGCCCAACATCTACGCCGACCAGATCGAATGGATGCACCGCCATCTGGCGCATCGCGACAGCATCATCGTCAGCCTGCATCCGCACAATGACCGGGGGACGGCAGTCGCTGCCGCTGAACTGGCCCTGATGGCCGGTGCCGATCGCGTCGAAGGCTGCCTCTTCGGCAGCGGCGAGCGCACCGGCAACGTTGACCTGGTCACGCTGGCGCTCAACCTCTATACGCAGGGCGTTTCACCGAATCTCGATTTCTCGGACATCAACGCCGTCGCGCGGCACTTCGAGTACTGCACGCAAATGCCCATTCACCCGCGCCATCCCTACGTCGGCGACCTAGTGTTCACGGCCTTCTCCGGTTCGCACCAGGACGCCATCAAGAAAGGCTTTTCCGCACAGGAAGCCGATGCCCTGTGGAATCTGCCGTATCTGCCGATCGACCCGGCCGATCTCGGCCGCAGCTACGATTCGGTGATCCGCATCAACAGCCAGTCCGGCAAGGGTGGCGTGGCCTATCTGCTGGAAACGGAATACGGCGTCGTCATGCCGCGTCGCCTGCAGGTCGAGTTTTCCGGCGAAGTGCAGCGCTACACCGACAAACACGGCGGCGAGATGGAGGCCACCGACATCTGGGCGCTTTTCGCTCAGACCTATCTCGATACCGGCAATTCCGTGAGCTACGTCGAACACCATCTCTTTGAAGACGGCCAGGCGCAAGGCATCCACCTCACGGTGAGCATGAGCGGCGAAACGCATGTCTTATCTGGCGAAGGCAACGGCCCGATTGATGCCGCTGTCCATGCCTTGCGCAAACTCGGCATCGTCCTGCAGGTGCGCAGCTACGAGGAACGCTCGATGGGCAAAGGCGGCGACGCGAAGGCGTGTGCCTTCATGGAAGTGACGCAGACCGGCAACGAGCGCGAATGCTATGGGGTGGGCATGGACGCCAATATCGTCACGGCCTCGATCAAGGCGCTGATGAGCGGGGTCAACCGTCTGAGCGTGAACGGAGCGACGGTCAGGGCGGCCTGAGCGATGCAGCAGGGAGATCGGCGGGGGGCATTACGGCAACGTGATAGAATGATGTCCTCTGCCCATTCCTATCCGGTTGATCTTCATTATGTTCTCAGGAATCATTGCCGCCGTTGGCCAGATCACTGAACTGACGCCGCGTCACGATGGCACGCCAACGGTTCGCCTGACGGTCGAGGCCGGAGGTCTTGGCCTTGACGATGTGGCCAAGGGCGATTCGATCGCCTGCAACGGGGTCTGTCTGACCGTGGTCGACAAGCAGGACAGCCGGTTTTCGGTCGACGTCTCGCCGGAGACGCTGTCGTGCACCGTCGGCCTGAACCAACCGGGTGCGATCAATCTGGAAAAGGCGCTACGCCTAGCTGATCGTCTCGGTGGCCATCTCGTTTCCGGCCACGTCGACGGCGTTGGCGAAGTCTTGCGTTTCGACCCGGTTGGCGATAACCGCCTGCTCGAAATCCGCGCCCCGCACTCCCTGTCCAGATACATCGCCCGCAAGGGCTCGATTACCGTCAATGGGGTGAGCCTGACCACCAATTCGGTCAACGCTGACTGTTTTTCCATCAACCTGATTCCGCACACACTGGAAGCAACGACGCTGGGCTCGCTACAGGCGGGAAGCGCGGTCAACCTGGAAATTGACCTGATCGCGCGCTATGTCGAGCGGATGTTATCGGCGTCGGATACCATCGAATGAAGTTCCCGCCAGAGTCAGGCTTCTGCGGTTAACGGTACAGCCGGGGTCTCCGGTAACGGCCTAATCGGCTTGTCTGTTGAGTAATCCGCTCTAGCCTCAAGTTTCGCCGAGATAGGCCCGGCGCACCCGGTCGTCGGCCAATAACTCCTTGCCACTGCCCGAGAAGCTTATGGTGCCGGTTTCCATGACGTAACCGGTGTCGGCGACGCTCAGCGCGGCTTTGGCGTTTTGCTCGACGAGCAGGACCGTGACCCCGGTCGCGTTGATCTCGCGGATGATGTCAAAGATCATCCCGACAAAAATCGGCGAGAGCCCCAGCGACGGCTCGTCCATCATCAGCACCGTCGGTTTGGACATCAGCGCGCGACCGACGGCCAGCATCTGCTGTTCGCCACCGGAAAAGGTTCCGGCTTTCTGTTTGTGACGTTCCTTCAAGCGCGGGAACAGGCCGAAGATGCGCTGCCGGTCCTCTTCGATCTCCGTCCGATTGTTGCGGGCATAGGCGCCGAGCGTCAGGTTTTCGTCCACAGTGAGGTTGGGGAACACCCGCCGGCCTTCCGGCACCAGCACGATGCCGGATTCGACGATGGTCTTGGTCCTGGCGCCGAAGAGGTCCCGGCCATTCCAGTTGACCGATCCCGAACCCGCCTTGACCAGTCCGATGATCGAATTGAGCGTCGTGCTCTTGCCGGCGCCGTTGGCCCCGATCAGGGTAACGATCTTGCCGGCCGGAACATCGAGACTGATGCCGCGCAGCGCATGAATTCCACCGTAATGGACGGAGAGGTTCTTTATCGACAGCATTATCCCACCCCCAGGTAGGCTTCAATGACGGCAGGATTATTCTGTATTTCCTCAGGTGTTCCCTGCGCGATGGTCACACCGTAATCGAGCACATACATGCGCTTGCAGACGCCCATGACCACTTGCATATGGTGTTCGATGAGCACGATGGTCAGCTTGAACTGGTCACGAATCTTCAGGATGAAGTTCATCAGTTCGACCGATTCCTGGGGATTCATCCCGGCCGCCGGTTCATCGAGAAACAGCAGCTTGGGTTCGGTAGCCAGGGCGCGCGCGATTTCCAGGCGGCGTTGTTTACCGTACGGCAGGCTGGTCGCACTGGCCTGTTCATGGGCGGAGAGGCCGACTTCATCGAGCAGGGCGCGGGCGCGCTCGTGGACGTGCCTTTCCTTTCTCATGTAGGACGGCAGGCGCAGCGTGGCTTCGAGCAGATTGGTCCCCATGCGCATGTGCTCGGCGACCAGGATATTGTCGAGTACACTCATTTCCTTGAACAGGCGGATGTTCTGGAAAGTGCGCGCCACACCCAGACGGGTAATCGCGTGCGGTTTCATGCCGGCAATGTCCTTGCCCTCGAACTGGATGCGTCCGCTGGTTGGCGTGTAGACGCCGGTGATCAGGTTGAACGAGGTAGTCTTGCCGGCGCCATTGGGCCCGATCAGTCCGACGATCTCGCCGGCATGGACGTCGATGTTGAAAGCGCTGACGGCGGCCAGTCCGCCAAAGTATTTGTCGACGCCGGTGGTGCGCAACAGGGCGTCCATCACCGACCCCCTTTCCCGGACTTCGGCCCGCGGCGCGGCAGCAGGCCGATTCTGGCCAGTGCATCCCAACTGAATTCAGCCTTGCCCATCAGTCCCTGTTGGCGGTAAATGACCACGACCATCAGCAAGGCCGAGAAGAAGACCATGCGCAGCCCGGGTATGCCGGTGGTGGCGACGAATCCTAGGTTGAGCGGCCCGTCGAGGAAGCGCAGCGCTTCCATCGAGATGGTGACGGCGATCGCCGCAATCACCGAACCGGTGATCGAGCCGACGCCACCCAGCACGACGATCAGCAGGATGTCGAAAGTCTTCAGGAAGATGAACTGCTTGGGATCGATGGTCGTCAGATAATGCGCCAGCAGCCCACCGGCAATTCCGGCGAGGAAGCTCGATATGGTGAAGGATAGCACCTTCATGCCAAAGACATCGACGCCCATGGACTCGGCGGCGATCTCGTTGTCGCGGATCGATTTGAACGCCCGTCCATAACTCGACTTGATCAGGAACACCAGAAACACGGTAATCAGGATGGCCGAACCCCAGGCCCACCACATGGTGGTGAAGCGCGGCAGACCCTTCAAGCCCAGCGCCCCATTGGTCACCGTCTGGGCATTGGTCAGCAGCACCCGGATGATTTCCGAAAATCCCAGCGTGGCGATGGCCAGGTAGTCATCGCGCAGGCGCAGCGAGATTACGCCGAGCAACCAGCCGATGAAACCGGCAAGGAAGCCGCCGATCAGCAATCCCGGCAGGAAGGGCAACTGCACGTGCGCCAGCCAGGGGACGATGGGCTGCAGCACGTAATTGACTTCCTTCTGCTCGGGCGACATGGTGAGAATCGCGCAGGTATAGGCTCCGACCGCCATGAAACCGGCATGTCCGAGACTGAACAGACCGGTAAAGCCGTTGATCAGGTTAAGCGATAGGGCCAGGATGATGTTGATCGCGCAAAGTTTGAAGATCTGCATGGTAAAACTGTCGAACGTTGCGTCGAAAACAAAGAGCAGGGCGAGACCGATGCAGGCCGCCGCGAAAGTGAGCATCTGATTTCGGCTCATGGGCAGTTTCTTGCCGGTGTTGATCAGACCTGGGTTCATCAGACCTTTTCTCCCTGGTTCTTGCCGAGCAGACCGGTCGGCTTGACGAGCAGAACGACAATCAGCAGGACGAAGGCGAAGGCATCCTTGTAACCGGTCAGTTCCGGCAGGAAAGCCACCGTCATCAGTTCGATGATGCCCAGCAGGAGCCCGCCGAGCACCGCGCCGCCGATGCTGCCGATACCGCCGATGACCGCGGCAATAAAGCATTTGAGTCCGGGCATGATGCCCATCAGCGGTTCGAGGCGCGGATACTTGAGCGCATACATGATGCCGCCGATGGCGGCCAGCGCGCTACCGATGGCGAAGGTGATCGAGACGATCCGGTCCACGTCGATGGCCATCAGGCGCGCCGCCTCGATATCGGTGGACACGGCGCGCATCGCCATGCCGACGCGGGTGCTGTGGACGACCCACAGCAGGACGGCGAGGATGACCGCAGTCACCACGGGAATGACCAGGCTGACGCTGGCGATGTGCACACCGCCGAGAATGAAATTCGTGGCGAAGAATTCGGGAACGTGAAAGGCCTTGGGGCGCGCGTCGAAAAGCACGATCGCCAGATTCTCGAGCAGGAACGACGCGCCGATGGCGCTGATCATGATCGAGATGCGCGGCGAATCGCGTAGCGGCCGATAGGCAACGCGTTCAAGCCCGACGCCGAAAATGGTGGTCAGCGCAATGGCCACGATGACCGCCAGCCACCACGGCATGAGAAAAGTGCTGACGCCATAAAAGGCGAGATACCCGCCGACCATGAAAATGTCGCCATGGGCGAAATTGATCAGGCGCAGGATCCCGTACACCATCGTGTAACCGATGGCGATCAGGGCGTACAGACTGCCCAGCGACAGGGCGTTGACGAACTGTTGCAGAAAAGTCTGAAAATCCATGTCTTCCTTCTGGAACTGCCGTCCAAGTCAATCAGCCAGATTGGCCAGGCTGCGCGACCGCGCCCTGGCCAAGCATGAAGAACGCCAGGTGCAGGCAAGAAAAAATCCGAATGCGACAGCAGCGGCAGCTATAGCACATCCGGATTTCGGGTCACCGCGAAGCAAGTTCTCTCCGCAGCTCTTTCAGTCAGGGCTTGACGGTGGTCAGGAAGACGAACTTCCCGCCCTTCACGGTCTTGAACACGGCATCCTTGTCGGCATTGCGCTCGGCATTGATGGTGATCGATCCCGCCGAACCTTCAAAGTTCTTGGTCTGCGTCAAGGCATCGCGAATCTTTTGCGAATCGGCCGAATTGGCACGCGTGATGGCGTCCATGATCACCATGTAGGCATCGTAACCGAGGGCGGCAACGGCAGCCGGTTCCTTCTTGTACTCTTCACGGAAAGCCTTGAGGAAAGTTTCGGACGTCTTGTTGATCGGCACGTCATTGGCGAAGAAGGTCGAGAAGGTCGCCCCCTCAACCGCGGCGCCGCCGATTTCCAGGAAAGCATTGAAGTCCCAGGTGTCGCCGCCGAGGAACTGTGCGGTCATGCCGAGGGCGCGCGCCTGTTTGATGATCAGGGCCGATTCGGTGTAGTTGCCCGGAGCAAAAATCACGTCGGGGTTGAACTGCTTGATATTGGTCAGTTGCGCCGAGAAGTCCTGATCGCCGGTGTTGTAGTCGGACGTTGCGACGATAGATGCCGGATCGCCAGACAGCTTGACGAAGCCATCGACAAAGAACTTGGCCAAACCAACGGAATAGTCATTGGACACTTCGCGGATGATGGCGACTTTTTTGGCCTTCAGCGTATTGAACGCATAAGCCGCATTGACGGTGCCCTGGAATGGATCGAGGAAGCAGACGCGGAAATAATATTCGTTACCCTTGGTCACGTTCGGGTTGGTCGCTGAAACGGCGACTGCCGGAACCTTGGCTTCGGCGAAGATCGGGCCGCCGGACATCGACAACGAGCTGCCCCAGGAACCGATAACGGCTTTGACTTTTTCTTTTTGTACGAGGACGGTAGCGGCATTGGCAGCTTCGACCTTGTCCGACTTGTTGTCTACGACGACCAGTTGCACCGTCTTGCCCAACACCTTCGGGAAAAGCTTGTTGGCCAGCTTGATGCCATCGACTTCGTCAGCGCCACCGGCACCGTTGGCGCCGGTAAGTGGCTCGAATACGCCAATCTTGATGACATCGCTATCAGAACTGGAAGTGGAGCAGGACACAATGGCTGCAGCGGACACCAGCGCGGCAACCAGCGTCAGAGCAGACGCAATCTTTTTCATGAAAACCCCTTAAATAAATCGGCCAATGCTACA
Organism: Accumulibacter sp.; assembly: GCA_020049495.1. Taxonomy (GTDB): domain Bacteria; phylum Pseudomonadota; class Gammaproteobacteria; order Burkholderiales; family Rhodocyclaceae; genus Propionivibrio. The sequence goes on along the minus strand of JAIFKU010000088.1, from coordinate 41,030 downwards.
GACCGCGTTTTCTGCCGTCAAGGACAAAGATAATTCCGGACCTGCAGCCGGCAATCACAGCGCTTCGCCTTCGAAAACGCCAAGCACGCGGTTTTTCCGTACGCTGCGCCAGGGAAAGCAACGGCCATTCATGGCGATGTAAACACCGGCTTCAACCAGTTGCGCCGCCATGATGGCGCTACCGAGGTTGAACATGGCATCGCTACCTGAAACCGAATACGGCACCATGGCTCCGGTCAGGACGATGCGCTTTCCGGCGAGAGCCGGTTCGCCCGTGCAGAAGGCCTGCCCGAGAACAGTCGCCGTTTCCGCCATGGTGTCGGTTCCGTGGGTAATGACGATCTGTTCTTCTCCGGCATTACGGCAGGCGCCAAGGATGGACTGGCGGTTAACGTCCTGCATGTCCAGGCTGTCCACCATCTGGTTCAATTCAAGCGCGATCGGAAGACAGGTGCGCACCTGCTCGATGATATCGGGAAGATGCGTATCCTTGAAGGTCAACTGGCCGCGGATGGCATCGTAGCGCTTGTCGAATGTACCTCCGGTAATGATGATTCGCAAAGACATGGGTCAGGACTATCGTTTAATACTTAGCGTTGCCGGGCGTACGCGGGAAGGGAATCACGTCGCGCACGTTGGCCAGACCGGTGATGTACGAAATGGTGCGCTCGAAGCCCAGGCCAAAACCGGCATGCGGCACGGTGCCGTAACGGCGCAGGTCGCGGTACCAGCCGTAATGTGCCGGGGAGACACCGACTTCGATCATGCGCCTGTCGAGAACTTCGAGCCGCTCTTCGCGTTGCGAACCCCCAATGATTTCGCCGATGCCGGGAGCCAGTACATCCATGGCGGCGACCGTTTTCCCGTCATCGTTGAGACGCATGTAAAACGCCTTGATCTCCTTCGGATAGTTCATCAGGACCAGCGGGGCCTTGACGTGTGTTTCAGCCAGGAAGCGCTCGTGCTCGCTTTGCAGATCCGTGCCCCATTTCACCGGGTAGTCGAATTTTACCTTGCTGTTTTCGAGAATCCTGACTGCGTCGGTGTAGTCCATGCGCACGAACTGGCAGTCAATCATGGCTTGCAACTTGGCGATCACGCCCTTTTCGATGCGTTCCTCGAAAAACTCCATGTCATCCGGGCGCTCGCTGAGCACCGCCTTGAACACGTATTTGAGCAATGCTTCGGCCAGTGCGGCATCATCCGAGAGGTCGGCAAAAGCGATTTCCGGCTCGATCATCCAGAATTCCGCAAGATGGCGACTGGTGTTGGAGTTTTCGGCACGGAAGGTCGGGCCGAAGGTGTAGACCTTCGACATCGCCATGCAGTAGGTCTCGACGTTCAATTGCCCGGAAACCGTGAGGAAGGCCTCGTTGCCGAAGAATTCCTTCGAGAAATCCACCTTGCCGGTTTCGCTTCGCGGCAGGTTAGCCAGGTCCAGAGTCGATACGCGGAACAGTTCGCCGGCGCCTTCGGCATCGGAGGCGGTGATGATCGGCGTATTGATCCAGAAGAAATCCTGCTCGTTGAAAAAGCGGTGAATCGCCTGCGCGATGGTGTGGCGGACGCGCGTGACGGCGCCGATTACATTGGTTCGCGCCCGCAGATGCGCCACTTCGCGCAGGTATTCCATGCTGTGCGCCTTGGGCTGGATCGGATAGCTGTCCGGGTCATCCACACGGCCGATTACTTCGATTGCCGTCGCCTGCATCTCAAAGGGTTGTCCCTTGGCTGGCGACGGCACGATCAGGCCGGTCGCCACGACCGAACACCCGGCGGTGAGATGTCGTATCTGCGCAGCGTAATTTTCCAGCGTCTCGGGCGCCACAACCTGTATCGGCTGGAAGCATGAACCATCCGAAATGTTAACGAACGACACGCCGGCCTTGGAATCGCGCCGCGTGCGTACCCAGCCCCTGACCGTGACCGACATGTCGGCAGGCGCGAGGGCTGCAAGGATTTGTTTGACGCTCAGTACGGTCATGATGGCCTCGGAAATGGAAAGCTCTACAGAAAGCCGAGAAGTATCGTCGACCGCACCCCACCGGTCAATGCTTGCCGGGAGGCCGACAGTCCAAGGTGTGTACTCATTGAGCGGGCGCATTTCGCAACAACCTGTAGAGCAAGCATCCAGGATCTCAATGGCGTTAGATAACTTTCAAATAATCAGAATGTTGCATGCTTCGAGGAGCGGTAATGCTGGCGCCCAGGGCGTCGGCGTGCGAAAATACATGCTTACTCTTGTGGCTCAGCCTAAACAGTTCGGTGGCAGTACTTTTTACTGCTCATTCGATTCAAGCTGCGGATCTCTCATGACGCTATTCGATCTCCGCGCACTTTACGCCGAGCACATACTCAATCCCGACACTCCGGAGGCCGCATAAATGGCACCGCAAAGTACTTCACCCGCAATCTCGCCGATCGAGGAGATCATTGTCGAGATGCGTGCCGGACGCATGGTCATCCTGGTCGATGAAGAAGATCGCGAAAATGAAGGCGATCTTGTCCTGGCCGCCGAAATGGTTACGCCCGACGCGATCAATTTCATGGTCAAGCATGCGCGCGGCCTGGTTTGCCTGACCATCAGCGAAGCGCGCGGCAAACAACTCGGCCTGACGCAGATGGCGCGCGACAACAAGAGTCCGTACAACACCGCCTTCACGGTCTCGATCGAAGCCGCCAGCGGGGTCACCACCGGCATTTCGGCACAGGACAGGGCACGCACCATCCAGGCGGCGGTCGCCTGCGACGCACGGCCGGAGGACATCGTTCAGCCCGGACACATTTTTCCGATCACCGCCAAGGACGGCGGCGTGCTGGTGCGCGCCGGACACACCGAAGCGGGTTGCGATCTTGCCCAGATCGCTGGACTCGAACCCGCGTCGGTCATTTGCGAAGTCCTCAAGGACGACGGCACTATGGCCCGCCTGCCCGATCTCATCGAGTTTGCACGCGAGCATGGTCTGAAGATCGGTACCATTGCCGACCTCATCCACTTCCGCAGCCGTAACGAAACCCTGGTCGAGCGGGCCTTCTCCAAACCGGTCAGGTCGGTACATGGCGAGTTTCTGCTGCACGCCTACACCGACCGCTCATCGAATGAAGTCCATCTGGCACTGACCAAGGGCGAGATTTGCGCGGACAGGGAAACGCTGGTGCGCGTGCACGAACCCTTGTCGGTGCTCGATTTTCTCGACTTGGCCAGCGGCCGCCACACGTTTTCGCTTGATCTCGCCCAGCAGGCGCTGGCGCGTGCCGAATCCGGCGTCATTGTGCTGCTGCGGCGCAGCGAAACTGGCCAGGACATTCTCGCGGCACTCAGCGCGCCCAATGCGGACAAGCCCCACACAAAAAAATGGGACCCACGCATCTACGGCATCGGGGCACAGATCCTGCGCGATCTCGGGGTACGCAAGATGAAGCTGCTCTCCAGTCCGCGCCGCATGCCGAGCATGACCGGCTTCGACCTTGAGGTGACCGGCTACATTGCCACACCCGCCGAACTCGAATAAGCCAACCCGCACTAATTACCAAGGCGCTGACATGGCCCATTACGCAAACATTTTCGAGTACGAAACCTCTCTGGCCGGTAAGGGCCTGAACGTCGGCATTGTCATGAGCCGTTTCAATCAACAGATCGGCGAAGGTCTGCTCACCGCCTGCGTCGCCGAACTTCGGCAACTGGGCGTCGCCGAAGGCGATATCGAGATTGCCACGGTCCCCGGCGCACTGGAAATACCACTGGTGCTGCAGACGATGGCGCAAAGCGACCGTTTCGATGCGCTGGTTGCCCTCGGTGCCGTCATCCGCGGTGAAACCTATCACTTCGAGGTGGTTTCCAACGACTCCTGCCGCGCCGTGATGGAGGTGCAACTGGATACCGGCATTCCCGTCGCCAATGGTATCCTGACCTGCGAAAGCGACGATCAGGCGCTGGCACGCAGTCAGGAAAAGGGAACGGACTGCGCCCGTGCGGTGGTCGAAATGGTCAATCTGCTGCGCGCCATTGGAGAAAAACCAGCATGAGCATCAAGCCGGAAACCCCCGCCGCCAATGCGCTCAAGTCCCCAGCCAAGCCAGCGGCCAAGTCACCGCGCCGCAGAGCCCGCGAATTTGCACTGCAGGGTCTTTATCAGTGGCAGTTGAGCGGCAACGACGAGGCCGCCATTGAAGCGCACCTGCGCGACAGCTCCGGCTTTGACAAGGCCGACCGCGAGTTCTTTGTCGGCCTGTTGCACGGCGTGCTGGCCCAGCATGCGTTGCTGCAGGAACAGCTTCAGGTGTACCTCGACCGTCCGTTCTCCGAACTTTCCCCTGTCGAGGCCAGTGTTTTGCTGGCCGGTGCCTATGAGCTCGCCAGCTATCCGCAAACCCCCTATCGCGTCATCATCAACGAAGCCATTGAACTAACCAAGGGCTTTGGTGGTACCGACGGCCACAAATACGTCAACGGCGTGCTCGACAAGCTGGCCGCCAAGCTGCGCCCGGTCGAAGTCGAGGCCAAGCGCGCGGCGCGCGCCGGGGGCTAAGCGCCTTCGACGCAGAGCGCGCAGAGATGAACTATTCAATCTATTTGTTTTTCTCCGCGACCTCTGCGCCTCTGCGCTCTCTGCGTTGAAAGAGGTTCTTGACATGCCCTCCGAATTCGACCTGATCGCCCGCTACTTCGCGCGACCGACGCCGCAAAGCGTCCTCGGCCCCGGTGACGACTGCGCGCTACTGGCACCTTCGCCGGGCATGGAGCTGGCCATCACCACCGACATGCTCGTTTCCGGCACCCATTTTCTGCCGGACACCGACCCCTACCAGTTGGGCTGGAAAGCACTGGCAGTCAATCTTTCCGACCTTGCCGCGATGGGCGCCAGACCGCGCTGGATTTTGCTCGCCGGCAGCCTGCCACAGGCTGACGAGAGCTGGATTGCCGCCTTCGCCGACGGTCTCTTTGCCTGCGCCGGACGCTATGGTGTTGACCTGGTCGGCGGCGATACCACGCGCGGACCACTCAATCTGTGCCTGACCGCGCTGGGCGAGGTAGCGGCCGGTAGCGCGCTGCGCCGCGACCAGGCGCAGGACGGCGATGACCTCTGGATTTCAGGCCAGCCCGGATTGGCCGCCCTTGGCCTGGCGCAGTTGCAAGGCCGGACGCAGTTGCCGGAAACCCTTGCCAGCCGCTGCATTTTCGCCCTGCAGCAGCCGCTGCCGCGGGTCGAACTCGGACAGGCCCTGCTGAACGGGAAACTTGCCCACGCGGCCATCGACGTTTCGGACGGCCTGCTCGCTGATCTTGGCCATATTGCCGAACGCTCGGACGTCGATGGCGAAGTTTTCCTGGCACAGATGCCGTCTTTGCCTGCCGGCGCCGAACCATTGCTGGCACGCCACTGTCAATTGGCCGGCGGCGACGATTACGAATTGATATTTACCGCCTCGCCCGGCAAGCGCCGCGAGCTGGCCGAACTGGCCATCCGTCTCGATCTGCCGCTGTGGCGCATCGGGCGCATGGTGGAGGGCCGGGGCGAGGTTCGCCTGCTCGATGAAAACGGAGAAGTTTTGCCGGTCACGCGCAAAGGATTCGATCATTTTGCTCAAGATATTCAGTAAATCGCCTTCGCTTGCCTTTCTCTTCTCGCATCCGGCGCATCTGATCGCCTGTGGCTTCGGCAGCGGTCTTTCACCGTTTGCCCCGGGCACCGTCGGAACCATGTTCGCCTGGGCCACGCTTCCGCTGCTCAGACCATGGATGAGTGACCTCGAACTGCTCGGTTTTCTTCTTGTCTGCTTCATCGGCGGCGTGCTGGCCGCACAGCGGACAGGCGCCGACCTCGGCGTCGTCGATCATGGCAGCATCGTCTGGGACGAGATCGTTCCCTTCTGGCTGGTGCTGGTGTTCTGTCCTCCGGGCTGGCTGTGGCAGGGCACGGCCTTTCTGCTTTTCCGTTTTTTCGATATCGTCAAGCCGCAGCCGGCGCGCTATTTTGACGAACAGGTGAAGAACGGTTTCGGCGTCATGACCGATGACTTTTTCGCCGCGCTCTACACCCTGCTGGTGCTGGCGCTGCTGCGCTTCATTCTGTCATGAGCGATTACGACCAGAAGGCGCTGGAAGCCCTCGCCGCTGCAGTCGGCGCTGCGCTGCTCGGCACCGGCCAGCGGCTGGCGACGGCAGAATCGTGCACCGGCGGCTGGGTGGCACAAAGCCTTACGGCCATTGCCGGCAGTTCGGACTGGTTCGAGCGCGGTTTTGTCACCTATTCGAATGCGGCCAAGCAGGAAATGCTCGGCGTCCTGCCCGCGACACTGACCATGCACGGCGCGGTCAGTGAAGCGACGGCGGTGGCGATGGCCGCCGGCGCCCTGCGCCACAGTCACGCCGACTGGGCGTTGGCGATCACCGGCATTGCCGGCCCGGGAGGCGGTTCGGCGGATAAGCCGGTCGGATCCGTCTGCTTCGGCTGGGCCGGGCCGGATGGGTGCATCGCGGTTGAAAGCTGCCGCTTCGCAGGCAGCCGCGAGGAGATTCGCGCGCAATCGGTCGCCTACGCCCTGGCAGGCCTGCTGGAGCGTTGCGTCACAATGACGGCCTGAAAATGTAATTCGCGCAGCCTGGATTCCGGAAGTATTCGCCTTTTGCTGAATGCTGTATATAATTACAGTATTCGGCGCTGGTGCAGGCTACGGGTTCTACGACGTCGAACATGAGATAATTCCCGCCACTCAGAATAAAGGACACGCTATGGACGACAACAAGGCAAAAGCACTAGCCGCCGCACTGGCTCAGATCGAAAAGCAGTTTGGCAAGGGCTCGATCATGAAAATGGGGGACGGCAGTGTCGTCAAGGACATTCAGGTCGTTTCCACCGGCTCGCTCGGACTGGATATCGCCCTGGGTATCGGCGGCTTGCCGCGAGGCCGCGTCGTTGAAATCTACGGCCCGGAATCTTCAGGCAAGACGACGCTGGCGCTGCAAGTCATCGCCGAGATGCAAAAGCTCGGCGGGACCGCGGCTTTCATCGATGCCGAGCACGCACTTGATCCGACTTACGCCCAGAAGCTGGGTGTCAATCTTGATGATCTGCTCATTTCGCAGCCGGATACCGGCGAACAGGCGCTTGAAATCACCGACATGCTGGTGCGTTCGGCGAGTGTGGACGTGGTCGTCATCGACTCGGTCGCCGCGCTCGTGCCGAAAGCCGAAATCGAGGGCGAGATGGGCGATTCGCTGCCCGGCCTGCAAGCCCGCCTGATGAGTCAGGCGCTGCGCAAACTGACGGCCAACATCAACCGGACGAACACGCTGGTCATCTTCATCAACCAGATCCGCATGAAGATCGGCGTCATGTTCGGCAGTCCGGAAACCACGACCGGAGGCAACGCGCTCAAGTTCTACGCCTCGGTGCGCCTGGATATCCGCCGCATCGGCAGCATCAAGAAGGGTGACGAGGTGGTGGGCAATGAAACCCGCGTCAAGGTCGTCAAGAACAAGGTGGCACCGCCTTTCCGCGAAGCCATTTTCGATATTCTTTACGGCGAAGGCACGTCGCGCGAAGGCGAAATCGTCGAACTGGGCGTGATTCATAAACTGGTCGAGAAATCCGGCTCCTGGTACGCCTACAATGGCGAGAAAATCGGCCAGGGCAAGGACAACGCCCGCGAATACCTGAAAGCCAATGCGCAAATCGCCGAGGAGATTGAAGCCAGGATTCGTACGGCGGTGAATGTACCATCGCCGCAAGCGCTCAATCCCGTCGAGTAAGCGGAGATGAACGGCTCGCTGCGCGAGCGTGCATTGCGGCTGCTGGCGCGCCGCGAACACGCGCGGGTCGAGCTGGCCCGGAAACTGGCGCCGTACGCCGAGTCGGCCGAAGCACTTGAAGCGCTGCTGGATGAACTGAGCGAACGTCGCCTGCTTTCTGACGAACGCTATGTCGAGATGCGTATGAACGCTCGCGGCGCACGCTTTGGCAACGCTCGTCTGGCGCATGAACTGCGTACCCAGGGCGTTTCCGAAGCGCTGGTAGCCGGCGCACTGGCCGCCGGCGAGGATGAACTGACACGGGCGCGTCAGGTCTGGCAGCGCAAGTTTGGTGACAAGACCGGGGGCGGTGATGCCGCCGAACGCGCCCGCCAGACCCGATTTCTGATGAGCCGGGGATTTTCCGGCGAGACCATCCGCCGCGTCCTGCGCGGCAATTTTGAAGACGATTGAATGATGTCCGAAAACAGAAGCGGCAAGAACACGCTGTCCACGCACAATCTGAAGAAGCGCTACAAGAAGCGCACGGTCGTACAGGACGTCTCCATCGAGGTCAGCAGCGGCGAAGTGGTCGGCCTGCTCGGCCCGAACGGCGCGGGGAAAACGACCTGTTTCTACATGGTCGTCGGTCTGGTCGCCTGCGATGGCGGCGAAGTTCATATCGACGAGCAAAGGATCACCCATCTGCCCATCCATCAGCGCGCGCGACTCGGCGTTTCTTACCTGCCGCAGGAGGCTTCCGTCTTCCGCAAGCTGAGCGTCATCGAAAACATCAAGGCGGTGCTGGAACTGCAGAATCTTGAGCCTGACGAGGTTGACCGGCGGGCCGAACAACTGCTCGAAGAACTTCATATTGCCCATATCCGCAACAGTTCGGCCGCCGCGCTTTCGGGCGGGGAACGCCGGCGGGTCGAGATTGCCCGCGCCCTGTCGACCGAGCCGCGTTTCATCCTGCTCGATGAGCCTTTTGCCGGCATCGATCCGATTGCCGTGCTCGATATCCAGAAAATCATCCGTTTCCTCAAGGAACGCCATATTGGCGTCCTGATCACTGATCATAATGTACGCGAAACGCTGGGCATTTGTGATCACGCCTACATCCTCAACGAAGGCAGTGTTCTCGCCTCTGGTCGACCCGACGAAATCATTTATAATGAAAACGTTCGTAAAGTTTACCTGGGCGAAAATTTCCGCCTCTAAACCCTGTACTTTCATTTCGAGATGTCAAGAACAAGGCGGGCAAACTCTCCCCCACTCCGGCGGCCGGTCAGGCTCCGCAAATGAAACCATCCCTCCAACTCAAGCTTTCTCAGCATCTGGCACTGACCCCTCAGTTGCAGCAGTCGATACGTCTGCTGCAACTGTCGACGCTCGAGCTTGAACAGGAGCTGGAAAAATATCTGCAGGAAAATCCCTTGCTCGAACGCGAGGAAGAGGAATACGCCCCACAGCAAGCCGCCAGCAGCGAGGTCGAAGCCGAAACGGCCGAAAAACCCGAAAGCGAGCCAGCCCCTCCCTCCTCGGCTGATGACGAGAGTTGGCTAGGCGAAGAAAGCAGCTACTCAAGCTCTTCCGGATCGTTCGACGACGATGACAGCGACTTTCAGGACGTGCAGGCTGCAACCACCTCGTTGCGCGAGCACCTGTCGTGGCAACTCGGGCTGATGAACATTCCCGAGCGCGACCGGACGCTGGTGCAATGTCTGATTGAAGCGCTCGACGATGATGGCTACCTGACCCAGACCCTCGAAGATCTCGCCGAAACGCTGCCGCCCGAACTGGAAATCGAACCCGAGGAACTGCAGATCGCGCTCAGGCACCTGCAGTATTTTGACCCGACCGGTGTCGGCGCGCGCAATGCACAGGAGTGCCTGGCCTTGCAACTGGAAGTCTTGCCGGCGGATGACACCCAGGTCCTGGCCTTGCAAATAGTGCGCAATCACCTCGACCTTCTCGCCGGTCGTGATTTCGTGAAAATCAAGAAATTCATCGAGTGCGACGACGACCAGTTGCGTGCAGCCCAATTCCTCATCCGCAGCCTGAATCCCCGGCCCGGCGCAAAATATGCGGCACTTGACGCCCGCTACATAACCCCCGACGTCGTCGTCCGCAAAATTCGCGGCCAGTGGACGGTCAACGTCAATTCAGACGCCTTTCCCCGCTTGCGCATCAACAGCCTGTACGCCCAGATTCTTTCCAAACAGCGCGGATCTGGACTCGCCGGCCACTTACAGGAAGCGCGCTGGCTGATAAAGAATGTGCAGCAGCGCTTCGACACCATCCTGCGCGTGGCGCAATCCATTGTCGACCGGCAGCGCCAGTTTTTTGATCACGGCGAAGTCGCCATGAGACCGCTGGTGCTACGCGAAATCGCCGACATTCTGGGTCTGCATGAATCAACGGTGTCGCGGGTGACGACGCAGAAATACATGGCGACACCGCGCGGAATTTTCGAATTGAAGTATTTCTTCGGCAGCCACGTGGCCACTGAAGCGGGTGGCGCCTGTTCGGCAACAGCCATCCGTGCACTGATCAGGCAGTTGATTGGTGCGGAAGACCCGAAGACGCCGCTTTCGGATAGCCAGATCTCCGAGATTCTTGGTCAGCAGGGCATTATGGTCGCCCGGCGAACCATTGCCAAATACCGGGAAGCGCTCAACATTCCGCCGGTAAAGCTGCGCAAAACCATCTAACGGGCATTGCCAAAATCACATCTCTGCAATGATCAAAGCCAAGCCCGCCACCCTCACCCCCGCGCCTTCCCTCACGAGTGGGCAAAGGGAGATTCGACAGTCGCCGTCGCGACTATCACCTTGTTAAGAAGGAGCCACACCATGAACCTGCAAATCAGTGGACACCATCTCGAGATCACCCCGGCAATTCATGCCTACGTCACCGGGAAACTTGAGCGCGTCACACGCCACTTCGATAACGTCATCGACGTGAACGTGATTTTGTCGGTGGACAAACTGAAGCAGAAGGCCGAGGTCACTGTCCACCTCTCCGGCAAGGACGTTTTCGTCGAAGCCATTGACGAAGATCTCTACGCCGCCGTGGATAGCCTGGTCGACAAACTCGACCGCCAGGTCCAGAAACACAAGCAGAAACTCCAGGATCATCACCGCGGACAGAAGATCAGCCATATCGTCAAGGACTGACAAACCGCGAGCGACGGGTTTCACCTTTCTGGTCAAACCCGCCCGTGAAACCCATATTCCCTTCTTCCATTGCCCGTTCACCGCATTGTTAACCCTGTATGAGCCAGATCACTCAACTATTAGCCACTGAAAATATCGTCCTTGATCTTGATGTCAGCAGCAAGAAACGCATTTTCGAAACCGTCGGCCTGCTGTTCGAAAACAATCAGGGCATTGCTCGCAGCCTGGTGTTCGACAGTCTTTTCGCCCGCGAAAAACTCGGCTCGACCGGTCTCGGCCAGGGTGTCGCCATTCCTCACGGTCGCATCAAGGGTCTGAAGGAGGCCCGGGCCGCCTTTGTACGTCTTGCTGCGCCCGTTCCGTTTGACTCGCCGGACGGCAAACCGGTGACTCTCCTTTTCGTGTTGCTTTGTCCTGAACAGGCTACCGAGCAGCATCTGCAGATTCTGTCCGAACTCGCCGAACGATTCTCTGATCGTAGCTGCCGTGAAGCGTTGAGCACTGCAGACAGTGCAGACGCCATCCGCCAGATATTTGCCCACTGAGAGGACCGCCAGCATGAACACTCCCCGTACCCTGAGCATTACCCAGCTTTACGAAGACCATATCGAGAAGCTCAAACTCACCTGGGTTGCTGCAGAGGGCGTCGAGCGCCATGTCGAACTCAAGGATCAGGAAGTTTTCGGTCCCGATGTCGTCGGTCACCTCAATCTGATTTATAGCCATCGCGTGCAGGTCATCGGCAAAGCCGAACAGCGCTGGCTGGAAGACGCCGGAGTGGAACGCTGGTGCCGCCAGATCGATGATCTGATGGCATCAAAACCACCGGCTCTGATCATTGCCGACGGTCTGGACATCCCGCCCGGCGTCCGCGAGATCTGCGAAGCGACGCGAACGCCGCTCTTTGTCAGTCCGAAAGCCTGCTCGGCGGTGATCGACATTCTTCACCTCTACCTTGCCCGCCGGTTCGCCGATACGGTATCGGTGCACGGCGTGTTCATGGACGTGTTCGGCATGGGCGTCCTGATTACCGGCGATTCCGGTGTCGGAAAAAGCGAACTGGCGCTTGAACTGGTTTCGCGCGGGCATGGGCTGGTTGCCGACGATGTGGTCGAACTCGCACGCATCGCGCCGACGACCATCGAGGGGCGGTGCCCCGGCATGTTGCGGGATTACCTTGAAGTCCGCGGTCTCGGCCTGCTCAACATCCGGACCATCTTCGGTGAAACGGCGGCACGGCGGAAAATGAAACTCAAGCTGGTTGTCCACCTGCAGAAGCAAACCATCGGAGACGACACGCCACGCCTTCCGCTCGATTCCCAGGCGCAGGAAATACTTGGCATCCCGGTGCGCAGGGTGATCTTCCATGTCGCGCCCGGGCGCAACCTCGCCGTTCTGCTCGAAGCAGCCGTCCGCAACAGCATCCTGCAGTTGCGCGGCATCGACAGCATGAGCGAGTTCATCAATCGCCAGCAACAGGCCGTGCTTGACGACGAGGTCTGATTCCCGCCTATAATCATCGAACCTTCCCAAACCCTGTCAAGGAGTACCTGATGAAAATCGCGATCGCTCTTGTTGCTTTTGCTTTTGCTGCTGGCAATGCCATGGCTGCAGACCAGGAGAAAAAAGCTCCATCACCCGCACAGCAGGCGCAACAGGAAAAAATGAAATCCTGTAATGCCGATGCCCGAAAAAAGGAACTCAAGGGTGACGAACGCAAGAAGTTCATGAGCGAGTGCCTCAAGGCTGACAAGAAATAAGCGAAGCCGGGCATCGGCGGTGTTTTCACACCGCCGTTATTTTCCGGACCGCTCAGAGCAACTCGAATTCCGCACAGTCGGCATCCGGACTGCTTGCCGGAGCGGCAAAACTGAGTACGCCCCGGCCGTGAAGAACGCACTCCTGCCCGTGCAAGAATGACTCTGTCCCGTCATTCAGGGTGACGTAGGTGCCGTTGGCACTGGTGTCGGTGATGACGAAGCACTTACCCCGCCGTTCAATCCGGGCATGGTTGCGTGACACCCGGCGACCGTGGATAAGTACATCACTATCATCCTCTCGCCCCAGTCGGATGAGCGGATTGCGCTCTTCAAGCAGGATGACCTTGCCCGAATAACGAAGCATAAGCCGGGTATCCGGCAGACCGTCTTTCCCGCTCTTGTCTGGATTGCTCAATGCCGACGACGAATCCAGCGAGAAAAGCTCGAACACCGGCGTCCCTGAAGATCTTTCCCTGGCGCCAGCCAGGCCGGGGCCACGTGTCATGTTCCTTAGCGCCGGTGACAGCGCCGCGTGCGCCTGAGCATTGATCAACACCTGTCCGGTCCGGGCCAGACCGGCAAGCCGGGCGGCGGCATCGACGCTTTCGCCAAAGACGGCTCCGTCTTCAATGCTGACCGGACCCTGCGCAAAACCGACACACAGTGCCAGCTTGACTCCCGATACCGGCGGCAGGTCAGCCACCCGTTGCTGCATCTCGATGCTCGCCTGAAAGGCCCTGTCGGCAAGCTCAAACTCCGCCAGCAGTTGATCGCCGGCGGTTTTGATGACGCGCCCGCCGCCAGCCTCTACCGTTCGCTCGATCCGCTTCAGACAGCGTTCGACAGCGCGCAGTGCTTCGCGACTGCCGAGCTTGGCGTGCAGTTGTTCGCTTCCCGATACGGCGACGCAAAGCACTGAGCACAGAAAAGCCGGATCTTTCATACGGGTCCCGGCAGCGACAATCCAACAGCGAACTGCGGGACATCAAATACCGTGTCGCCGCCATCGAGTTCGGCCAGTGCAGCGCCGACGAGCAAACCCTTGAAGTCGAACAGGGCGTTGTCGGCCAGATGTGAAGGGACAACATTCTGCAGGGCAGAAAACACCGACTCGGTACGTCCCGGATAACGGCGATCCCAGTCGGCCATCATCTCGCGAATCTTCTGGCGCTGCAGGTTGTTCTGCGACCCGCAAAGATTGCAGGGAATGATCGGGAAGGCCATGCCCCGGGCAAAACGGGCGATGTCGCTCTCGCTGGAGTAGGCCAGCGGACGAATCACCACATGCGCACCGTCATCGGTGACTAGTTTGGGCGGCATGGCCTTGAGCTTGCCGCCGAACAGAAGATTGAGGAACAGGGTGTGTACAATGTCATCGCGATGGTGGCCGAGGGCGATCTTGTTGGCCCCGAGTTCCTTGGCCGTGCGGTAGATGACGCCGCGCCGCAAGCGTGAGCAGAGCGAGCACGTCGTCTTGCCTTCGGGGATCTTCTCCCGGACGATCGAATACGTATCCTGCTCGACGATGCGGTACTCGACACCGAGACCGGAAAGATACGCCGGCAGCACGTCAGCGGGAAAGCCCGGTTGCTTCTGATCCAGATTCATGGCAATCAGCCGGAAGTCGACCGGTGCCCGCTTCTGCATCGCCATCAGAATCGACAGCATGGCGCAGGAATCCTTGCCGCCGGAGATGCAAACCATAACGGTATCGCCATCCTCGATCATGTTGTAATCGGCGATAGCCTTGCCGACGTCGCTTTCGAGCCGCTTTTTCAAGCGCTGAAGATTCTTTGAATTTTCCACCAGACCTCTACGGATTGTTTCGCTTGGATCGATTACAGATGCGCCGTGCGCCCCCCATCGACGTTGATCACCTGCCCGGTGACGTAGGGCGCGTCATTGAGCAGAAAGCGCACGGCAAGAGCAATGTCCTGCGGACTTCCGGCGTGCTTGAGCAGCGTATGCGCCACGATACGCTCGCGCGCTTGGCCATCAAAGGCACTATCGTCGGGCCACAGGATCGGCCCCGGCGCCACGGCATTGACCCGTACCTCCGGTGCCAGTTCGATGGCCAGCGCCCGGGTCAGCCCGAGCAGACCGGCCTTGGCCGCACAGTACAGCGGATATCCGGCCAGCGGGCGCTCGGCGTGGATATCGGTGATATTGACCACCGCGCCATGTGCCGCCTTCAGATGTGGCGCGGCCGCCTGTATCAGGAACAGCGGCGCTTTCAGATTGCTGCCCAGCAGATCGTCCCAGTCTGCCAGAGTAATCTTGCCGAGCGGCGTGGCAAAAAAACTCGATGCGTTATTGACCAGCGCATCCAGCCGGCCGAAATGCACCACCGTAGCGGCGACCAGAGCAGAGAGCGCTTCAATGTCCAGCAGATCGGCCTGCCGGCAGAGGGCAGAACCCGGTCGTACGGCGTTCAGTTCGGCGGCAATCGCTTCGGCCGCTTCCGCCGCCGTTCGGTAGTGCACCATGATGTTGGCCCCCGCCGCATGCAACTCGCGGGCGATCGATCGCCCCACCCGCTTTGCCGCCCCGGTCACCAATACCGTTTTGCCGATCACACCCGACTCCCGAGTCTTACTGCCGAATACAAGGAGAGGGATTTTAACGGATTTCCCGCTTCGCCGCCCGATCAGGGTAATTCCCGAATTCTCTACATTATCCTCTGGGCAAGGTGATCTCATCTGACTTCAAAAACCCACCGCAGAGGTGACCGAATGCAATTGCCCTTTACACCTGATCGGGGCTGGCGCTGTCCCGAAGCCCTATTTATCGTTACACTAATAGTCCTCCAACGGGCCAGGAAACTCATCATGAATGACGAAACGCCGCTCGACGCCGACGACTTGATGAACATTGCCGATCGCATCGAACAGTTGCCCCCCGCTGACGCCGAATGGGCGGCACGCCTGTTTGTGGAGTGTCTGCGCGCGCGCACGCATGAGGCCGAACTGATGTCCGGGTCAGTCGAGGGCGACGCCGGCAGCAACGGCAATACGATCGAAGCCCAACTTGCCCAGGTGGCACTGGACGCGGCGGAGTGGCTGAAAACCTTGTGGAACGTCGGCTACATGGGGGCCGGCAGTTTCCCCTCGCAACCCCGTTCGGCCTTCCCGTTGGTCGAACTCGAAGACGTGCTCAAATCGGCACTCTTTGCCCGCATCCGGCAAGGCAAGCGGCCGCTGCCCTTCCCGCCGCCCACCCGGCATGGCCTGCCCTGGCACGACCTGCTTGAGAGCCAGGACGAAACGCACGCCGTCCATGCCGAGATCGTATGCGACAGTCAGCACCAGGCCATCGGCGCCATCATCGACGGCTGTGCCAACTGGAATATCGTCGACGAAATCGAGATCGACCACGAATACCTCGTCCAGCATCGCGGCAAAGGACCGTTTTTCAGGCTGCAATTCGCGCCGGGCGTCATCACCCTGCGCCGCGAGGAGCCGCGCTGGACACGCCGGATACTCTCGCAGGAACGCGGCGGCTTCCGCAGTTACACCCTCGAATGGCCACAGGACGACGGCAAGGCGCAGTCCATCCCGTTGCGCGCCGCCACCTGGGAACGCGCCGAGTCGGAAGCCGATTACTGGATTGCCAGCACGCACCCGGAAATGTACGGGCAGATGAGTTTCGAGCGCGTCGAGTAGGGTACTGACTTAGGGAAATATGGGTTCCGGCGTCAGGGCGACGCCGAATCCGGCGTGCACATCGCGCTGTACGGCCTGCATCAGTTCCAGCACGTCGGCGCCCGTGGCGCCGCCGCGATTGACCAGCACCAGCGCCTGTTTTTCGTACATCCCCGCCGTGCCCAAATTCCTGCCCTTCCAGCCGGCCTGCTCGATCAGCCAGCCGGCAGCGAGTTTCACCCGGCCATCGGGCTGCGCGTAGCACGGCAATCCGGGATGAGTTGCCCGCAGGCGATCTGCCGTCGCCGCATCAACGATCGGGTTATGGAAGAAACTGCCGGCGTTGGGCAGTTGCGCCGGGTCGGGCAGCTTGCGCTGGCGCACGGCGATGATGGCTGCGGCCACTTGCTGCGCATCAGGAGCCGCAATTCCCCGGGCGTCGAGTTCGCTGGCCACATCGGCGTAGCAGGCAAGTGGCGTCCACGCCTTGGGCAAACGGAAAGTCACTTCCGTGATGACAAAGCGCCCGTCCACATGCCAGCCTTCCTGCTTGAACACGCTGTCGCGGTAGCCAAAGCGGCAGGCTTCGCGGTCGAAACGCACGAACTCACCGCTGCGCATGTCGCAGGCGCTCAGCGAATGGAAGCGTTCGGCCACTTCCAGGCCGTAGGCGCCGATATTCTGGATCGGCGCGGCGCCGACCGTGCCGGGAATCAGCGACAGGTTTTCCAGTCCCGGCCAGCCTTGCGCCAGCGTCCAGAGCACGAAGTCATGCCAGTTCTCGCCGGCTCCGGCGCGCACGTACCAGGCCCCGGCATCGTCACCGACCCGTTCGCGCCCGCGCATCGCCATGTGCAGCATGAGGCCGTCGAAATCGCCGGTCAGCACCAGATTGCTGCCGCCGCCGAGGACGAAACGCGGCGTATAGCGGTCATCGGCAAGCGAGCGCAACTGATCGGCCGAGTTGATTTCAGCAAAGCGTGCCGCATGGCCGGGCAGGGCCAGCGTGGTACGTGTCGACAGATCGACGTCGCGTTCGATCAGAGGACTTGGTGTCATCAGTCGGCCCGCGGCCATCGCCCTAGAGTACCGGCGCCAGCCAGCGTTCGCCTTCGGCAACGCTCATTCCGGCACGCTGCGCCCAGTCTTCAAGCTGGTCGCGACCGATCTTGCTGACGGCGAAGTAGTGCGCCTGCGGGTGCGCCAGATAGAAACCGGAAACCGCTGCTGCGGGCGTCATGGCGAAAGATTCGGTGATGCCCATGCCGGCGTTGGCCGGGGCATCGAGCAGGGCGAACAGCGGACCCTTGGCGGTGTGATCGGGGCACGCCGGATAGCCGGGGGCCGGCCGGATGCCGCAGTATTCTTCGCGGATCAGCGCGCCCTTGTCCAGCGACTCGTCTGCGGCATAAGCCCAGTAATCGCGGCGCACCCGGGCGTGCAGCCATTCGGCGCAAGCCTCGGCGAGGCGATCGGCGAGCGACTTGAGCAGGATGGCGCGGTAGTCGTCGTGCGCCGCATCGAATCCGGCAAGTTTCTTCTCGATGCCGTGACCGGCGCTGACGGCGAAAACACCGATCCAGTCGGAAGTTCCGCCTTTGTCTTCCCTCTCGGCAACGAAATCGCTCAGACAGTAGTGCGCTTTACCTGACGGGCGTTCGTGCTGCTGGCGCAGGTTGTGCCAGGTCATGCATTTTTCGCTGCGTGTTTCGTCGGCGTAAATCTCGATGTCATCGCCGACGGCATTGGCCGGATAGAGACCGAAGACGGCATTGGCGGTGATCCACTTTTCCGCAATGATTTGCTGCAGCATGGCCTGGCCGTCGGCAAACACCGAGCGTGCCGATTCGCCGACCACAGCGTCGTCGAGAATCTTCGGGAAACTGCCGGCCAGATCCCAGGTCTGGAAGAATGGTCCCCAGTCGATGTACTCGGCCAGCGTCGCCAGATCGACATTGCGCAGCACGTGCAGGCCGGGTTTGTTCGGCGCCAGCGGGCGGTAAGCGGGATCGGCATTCCAGACAAAACGGTTGCGGCGCGCGTCAGCCAGCGATACGAGAGGCACGCCTTTCTTGTGCGCATGCTGTTCGCGTACTCGGGTGTAGTCGGCGGCTATTTCGTCCTTAAACCCGGCGGCGTTGTCAATAGACAGCAGCTTGGTGACCACACCGACGGCACGCGAGGCATCCGGCACGTAGACCACCGGGCCGGAAAAATGTGGCGCGATCTTGATGGCGGTATGGGTACGGCTGGTCGTCGCGCCGCCGATCAGCAACGGAATGGCCTCGCCACTGTGACCGCCGGCAAAACCGAGGCGCTGCATTTCGCTGGCCACATGGCTCATTTCCTCAAGCGACGGCGTGATCAGACCGGACAGCCCGATGGCCTGCGCGCCGTGCTCTCTGGCTGCGTGCAAAATTTTGTCGCAAGACACCATGACGCCGAGGTCGATCACGTCGTAGCCGTTGCAGCCGAGCACGACGCCGACGATATTCTTGCCGATGTCGTGCACGTCGCCCTTGACCGTGGCCATGATGATCCTGCCCTTGCTGGTGGCGCCGGTGCGCAGCTTCTCGGCTTCGACATAGGGGATCAGGTGCGCCACCGCCTGCTTCATCACGCGTGCCGACTTGACCACCTGCGGCAGGAACATCTTGCCGGCGCCGAAGAGGTCGCCGACGACGTTCATGCCGCTCATCAGCGGGCCTTCGATGACTGCCAGCGGCGGCTGGCCGGCCGCCTCCAGCGCGGCGCGGCATTCCTCGGTATCGGTGACGACGAAGTCGGTAATGCCCTTGACCAGCGCGTGCGAGAGCCGCGCTTCGACCGACAAGTCGCGCCAGGAAAGATCGGGGCCGGTGTCTTTCGCCTTGCCTTCCTTGACCGTCTGCGCGAACTCGACCAGGGCTTCGCCGGCTTCCGGATGGCGGTTGAGCACCACATCCTCGACCTTGTCGCGCAGCGCCGGTTCGAGGTCGTCGTAGATGCCGACCATGCCGGCGTTGACGATGCCCATCGACAGTCCGGCCCTGACCGCGTGATAGAGAAAAACGGTGTGGATCGCCTCGCGCACCGCATCGTTGCCGCGGAAGCTGAAGGACACGTTGGAGACGCCGCCGGAAATCTGCGCGAACGGCAAATTGGCGCGAATCCAGCGGCAGGCCTCGATGAAGTCGACGGCGTAGTTGTTGTGCTCTTCGATGCCGGTGGCGATGGCGAAGATATTCGGATCGAAAATAATATCTTCGGGAGGAAAGCCGATGCTCATCAGCAATTCGTAGGCGCGCTTGCAGATTTCGGTCTTGCGTGCATAGGTGTCGGCCTGCCCGTCTTCGTCGAAAGCCATGACAATGACCGCAGCACCGTAACGGCGCGCGAGTTTCGCCTGCTCGACAAACCTGGCTTCGCCTTCCTTCATCGAGATCGAGTTGACGATGCCCTTGCCCTGGATGCACTTGAGGCCGGTCTCGATGATTTCCCACTTCGACGAGTCGATCATGATCGGCACGCGTGAGATGTCCGGCTCGGAGGCGATCAACTTGAGAAAGCGCTCCATCGCCGCTTGCGAGTCGAGCATCGCCTCGTCCATGTTGATGTCGATCAGTTGCGCACCGTTCTCGACCTGCTGGCGGGCAACCGCCAACGCGTCGTCAAACCGGCCTTCAAGAATCATGCGCGCAAAGGCCTTCGATCCGGTGACGTTGGTGCGCTCGCCGACGTTCACAAAAAGCGATTCCTTGCCGACATTGAAGGGTTCCAGGCCGGACAGGCGCAGCTTCTTTTCGACATCGGGGATGGCGCGCGGCACGATGCCGGCAACCCCACGGGCAATCGCCGCAATATGCGCTGGCGTAGTACCGCAGCAACCGCCGACGATATTCACAAAACCGTTCCGGGCCCAGTCGACGATTTCTTTCGCCAGTTGCTCGGGCGTTTCATCGTAACCCGTAGGCGATAGCGGATTGGGCAGGCCGGCATTCGGATGTGCAGAAACAAAGCAATCGCTAATGCGCGAGAGCTCTTCGACGTACTGGCGCAGTTCGGCCGCGCCGAGCGCGCAGTTGAGGCCGAAGGACAATGGCCGGATGTGGCTGAGCGAGTTCCAGAAGGCCTCGGCCGTCTGTCCGGAGAGGGTGCGCCCGGAGGCGTCGGTGATCGTACCCGAAATCATCACCGGCCAGCGTCGGCCAGTCTTTTCGAAGAACTGCTCGATCGAGAATAACGCGGCCTTGGCGTTGAGCGTGTCGAAGATGGTCTCGACCAGCAACATGTCGGCACCGCCGTCGGTCAGTCCGCGAATAGCTTCGGTGTAAGTGCCCACTAACTCGTCAAAGCTTGTATTTCGGTAGCCTGGATCGTTCACGTCGGGTGAAATCGACGCCGTACGCGAGGTCGGGCCGAGCACGCCGGCGACAAAGCGTGGCTGGGCCGGGTCCCTGGCGGTGAATTCGTCGCATGCCTCACGGGCAATCTTTGCTCCGGCGAAGTTCAGCTCATAGACGATGTTTTCAAGCTTGTAATCGGCCTGCGAAACAGCAGTGGCATTGAAGGTATTGGTTTCAAGGATGTCGGCACCAGCCGCCAGATACTCGCTGTGAATCCCGCGGATGATATCGGGCCGCGTCAGCAGCAGCAGATCATTGTTGCCCTTCAGGTCATGCGCGTGGTCGGCAAAGCGCGTACCGCGATAGTCGGCTTCCAGCAGCTTGTGCCGCTGGATCATCGTCCCCATCGCCCCGTCGAGGATGAGGATGCGCTGTTGCAACAGGGTGGAGAGTTCGGCGCTACGGTCAGGCTGCATTTGAAACCTCAGAAATGAAAAACCCGTTCAGACGAACGGGTTTCGGAAAAAGCTTCGAATCGCGCCCGCTTTAGCCGCATTTGTTACGCGCCCGCAAGCTGAACTTCAAATCGGCGCGAGCCGGACAATGAGGCCGGTCGAGGGCGTGAATCTACGCGGCAAGCCCTTGATTGTCAAGCCACAAAGCCTTGTTCAGCACATGACAGGCCCGCGCAAGCACTCTCTGAGCGGACTCAATTCCTGGTATCCGGATTGGTGCTTGTCCGCAGCACGTACCCGGCTTCGTCGAAATGCACGTTGAAGTACCCGTCCATGCCGGCTTCGAGCCGGGTCTTCCAATCCCAGACGTGTTCCTTGCTGAGGGAAAAATACACTTCATGCGCCGGTTGTCCGAGCAGACGGCGGATATCATCCTTGCGCATTCCGGGTCTGACCCGGGAAAAATTCTCCCCGGTCAATGTCTGACGAACTTCGCGCAGCAGTTTGTCCGCGCCGAAGTCGATCATGTAATTGACCACGCCTTGCGGCGTGCGCGGATATTCCCAGGTCAGCGTTCCATCCGCATCCTGCCACTCCATGGCCGGCGCTCCCATGATCTTGCGCACCTCGTGCAGCGTCGAGACGCCGGGCTTCAGTTTGCCCAGATTGATGCCGTCAAAGGCCGGCAGAAAAGCCGCCCGCAGGCCGGAAATCAAGGTGGAGAGCACTCCCAGTTGCCCTCAGCGCACTGCCGCCGTACCGGGCAGACTCGTCAAACCAGGCCGGCGCGGCAGCAGTCTCACGATCAGCGAGGTATCGGCGTCGGCAACGGCTGTCCGGCAAAATGCGCCACCAGGTTGGCAACGGCCAGATTGGCCATGGCGGTGCGGGTCTGCAGCGTTCCGCTGGCTATGTGCGGCGTCAGCACGACATTGTCCATGGCGAACAACTCGACGGGGACGTTGGGTTCATCGACAAACACGTCAAGTGCAGCGCCGGCAATGCGCTTTTCCTGCAAGGCGGCAACCAGGGCGGGTTCGTCGACCACCGAGCCGCGGGCAATATTGATCAGGTAGCCATTCGGTCCCAACGCATTGAGGACTTCGCTGTTGATCAGCCCGCGCGTAGTGGGGCCGCCGTAAGCAGCCACCACCAGAAAATCGACTTCACCAGCCAGGGTCTTGGGCGAGGGATAGAAGGCGTAGGGCAGATCGGGATCCACGCTGCGCGCAATATCAGTATAGGCAATCGACATGTCAAAGGCTACGGCACGCCGGGCAATCGCCTTGCCGATGCGCCCCAGCCCGACAATGCCCAGACGGCTACCGCTGAGCTTGCGGCCTAATGGGAAAGCACCCTTGAGCCAGGACTGTGTGCGCACATGCTGATCGGCGAAAACCACACGGCGGGATACCGCAAGCATCAGCGCCATGGCCAGATCGGCTACGTCATCGGTCAATACGTTCGGGGTATGAGTCACTGCAATACCAAGATCACGGGCCGCCGCGACATCGATGCCGTCATAACCGACGCCATTGATCGCAATGATTTCCAGCTTTGGAAAACGCAGCATCTGCTCGCGGGTCAGGATGGTTTCGCCCCTGCCGACGAAGGCGCGGGTTTCTGCGGACAGTTTTTCCAGTGCAGCCGTATCGTTCTTGTCCACCGCGTGGTGAAAATCGAAGTGAGCATTCAGTGGATCGGTCAAAAATGGGGCAAATTGATCAAAGGACAAGACAAGGGGTTTCATTAGCTCAGGCTCCTGATGGGATATTTGTTCGGATCATCGGGCGCTACGGATTGAATCTGAATCAACAATCCGGCACGCCTTTCAGACTGGTGACGCTGGTTGTGAAGTGTACATGGTTTTTATCATGGATCGCCAGAGGCTCAAGGAAAGATCAGGGCGATTGCATTGCCGCCATGACACCCACCGCAGAGACGCCCCGAAAGATGCGTGACCGTCACCGAACAGGCATCCTCTGCCTGACTCCTATTTTCCGAGCGCGCCAAAAACCTTCTGCAGCATGCTCGAACCCGTGCCGATCGGATCCTTGCGAATCGCTTTTTCCTGTTCGGCGATCATCAGGAAGAGACCGTCCATCGCCTTTTGCGTCACATAGCTGTCAAGATCGGCGTCCTCCCTGTTGAGCAAGCCGAGTTTTGCGGCCTGGCCCGCATACTGGTTGTACTGTCCGGCCAGATTGACCTTGGCCGTCGATTTTTTGACGATGGGCAGGAACCTGGCGCCGATGGCGCCCGAGGTCGTCCGCTTGAAATACTGCGTTGCCGAGTCTTCGCCCCCGGTGAGGATGCCGCGCGCGTCGGTAAAGCTCATGCTCTTCACCGCGCCGATCAAGATCGGCTTGGCCTCGACAACGGCCATTTCAGCCGCGCGGTTGATCGTCTCGATCAGCTCGTCGGCCTGCTGTTTCATGCCAAAGGTACGCATCAGTTTCTCGGCGGCGCGGGCCGACTCGGGCAGCGGGATTTTCACTCGTGCATCGCCCAGGAATCCGTTCGGCTTGCCGAGCTGGCCGACCGCCAGTTCGGCGCCCCGGGTCAGCGCCTCCTTGAGCCCGGAAGCTGTATCCTTGCTTGTCAGGTCATTGATCCCGACAGCCGATGCCTGCGCACAGAACAGCAAAGCGCATACAATCCACAGAATGTTGAATGCCTTGAATACCTTCGAATCATGAGCCATGTGTATCTCCCTGAAAAACAGCCGCCCGGTGCGAGAAACGAGACTATCCTGCGCTCGCCCTGCCGGCAAGTAAAACAGCGTGATCTCGTCACGTAAAGGTAAAAAATACAATGCTCAGCACGCCACGACTCCCCGCCAGGATCCGCAAGATACTCGATGCCAGCGCCGGACACCGTTACTACGTACTGGTGGTAATCCTGATCGCTTTTGTCTCGACTGCGACCTTCGCCTTTCCTTTTACGCTGGTACTGATTCCCGCCGTTCTCCTCGCACCGCACCACTGGCTGATGCTCGGGCTGCTGACCGGAATGGCCAGTGGCGCAGGCGGCGCCGTGCTGGTCAATATATTCCATTTCATGGGACAGGAGCTTGTTATCGCCCGCTTCCCGCAACTGGTCGAATCTGCAAGCTGGCAACTTGCCAGTGCCTGGCTGCAGGATTACGGCCTGTTCGCCCTGGCGGTCATCGCCGGGTCGCCCCTGCCGCAGACGCCGGCGATTCTATTCTATTCCCTGGCCAATCCATCAACACTCGGCGTGCTGATCGCCGTCGGCATCGGCAAGGCTGTGAAGTACGTCTTTCTGGCCTGGCTGACTGCGCGTTATCCGGCGCGTTTCATTGGCTATCGCTGAATCGGTTTTCCACCGTGACACGGGCTTGCGCAGCAATGCAGTTTCAAAACACTGGCAAGATCATTCATTTTTCGTACACACTGTCGTTCTCTGTTCGTTACGAATGAAGGCTTACCCACCCGCTGCACTTTTTTCCTTCGGGGCCCATTGATCATGAATCAGACCGTTGTCTATGTTTCCTGCGCTGAAAGTCGGGAAATCCACGTTCTTTCGCTTGACCCGCATTCAGGCGAAGTACGCTTGCGCCAGCGGCTGGGCATGACCAATGCGCCGCTGCCGATGAAGGTACGCCAGGATCAGCGTGTCCTGTATGTCGGAACGCGCACGGAGAACGCCCTGCTGGCTTTCGCCATCGACTCAAGCAATGGCGAACTGACCCTGCTGGGCAGCACTCCGGCAGCTACAGGCCCGACCTATGTGTCCTGCGACCAGGCGATGCGCGTTGCGTTTTTCGCCTCCTATGGCGGTAACTGCCTGAGCGTTTTCCCGCTTGATGCGAACTGCGCGGCGTTGCCGGCCAGCCAGACCGAATCGGATCTGCCGCACGTCCATGCGGCGCTGATGGATGCAAGTAATCGCTGGCTGCTGGTACCGGTACTCGGTGCAGATGCGCTCCGGATCTACCGTCTTGAAAATGACGGACGTATCACGCCGAACGACCCGGCGATGACCCATGTACGCCCCGGCAGCGGGCCGCGCCATCTGGTCTTTTCTCCCGACAACCGCCATGTGCATTGCCTGAACGAACTTGACGGCAGCATCGACCTGTTCGATTTCGCGGCCGATGCCGGCACGCTGACGCTGAAACAGTCGCAGAGCTTGTTGCCGCCCGGTTTTTCCGGCAAGGCGTGGGCGGCTGAACTGCGTGCCACGCCCGATGGCCGCTTCCTGTATGCCACGGATCGTACAACGAGTGTCATTGCCGCGTTTGCGGTTGACCTGCAGAGCGGCCGGCTGACGCTGATCGATCATTACCCGACGGAAACGCAGCCGCGCGGCATGGGCATCGATCCTTCGGGACGCTGGCTGATCGCCGCCGGACAACTGTCCCACAGCCTGACCGTCTACGCCATCGACCCGACCACTGGCCACCTGAACGCCCGGCAGAACCATCCTACCGGACGCGATCCGATCTGCGTCGAGTTCGCAGCTTTGACGGAGGGCACGGATTAACAACATTCCGACAGTGACGACAAGAGGACAAATTTACTTTTATACTTGAATGGCGGAGGGTGATCTTTTCGGGAACGGTTATTTTTTTCTCATCGAGAGTCGATGTTTTAGGATAATATGACAATATATGCCCCCTCTGGCGCAAGGGGAATGCTGCTGAAGAGGCTGGGGCGGCCGGATAGCTGACCTAGCTCTCGGTAAAGGAATTGCATATGAAGCGGTATTTGTCAGCCTGGATTGCACTTGTCGCTGGGCTTGCATTGACGAGTATTGCAAGCCTTGAGGTCAAGAAGGCCATTGAACAGGATGCGGCGGACGAATTCGCGTTTACCAGCGATCAGGTCACGCTCAAAATTCGGGAACGCCTTGATGCCTACGCGCTCACTCTCAAGGGCGGAGCGGGTCTCTTTGCTGCATCCAATGCGGTTAGTCGCCGCGAGTGGCAAGCCTACGTTAAGAAACTTCGTTCCCAAGACAGCGTTCCCGGGGTTCAGGGCATCGGTTTTTCGCAAGTGATTCCACCGCATCAGTTGGCTGGCCATGTCGCCAGAATTCGCGCCGAAGGCTTTCCCGACTACACGGTGCGCCCGGCGGGAGAGAGAGCCCTCTACACCTCCATCATCTATCTGGAACCTTTTAGCGATCGCAATCTGCGCGCCTTCGGGTTCGACATGTTCTCTGAACCGGTGCGCCGTGCCGCCATGGAACAGGCGCGCGATAGCGGAGCGCCCGCATTGTCTGGCAAGGTCGAGCTTGTTCAAGAGACTGGTACGGAGGTGCAGGCGGGAACGCTGATGTACGTCCCGGTCTATCGCAATGGCGCACCGACAGACACGGTCGAGCAACGTCAAGCCGCGCTGATCGGTTGGGCTTACAGCCCCTATCGGATGAAGGATCTGTTGGAAGGTATTCTTACCAATTGGGATGACAACAAAACCAAGCGTGTGCATCTGCAAATCTACGCAGGCCTTGAAGTTAAGGCCGATAACCATCTCTATGACAGCCACCCATCCCGCACCCATAAGATCGATCCGCTCTTCTACCAGCAGCGAACCATTGATTTCAATGGTCAGCGCTGGTTACTGGCATTCCATGCCGGTGAGAACGTGGTTCCCATCAGCCATGCGAGCGCCTGGGCAACTCTGGCCGGTGGCATTGTGCTCAGCAGCCTGCTTTGCGGGTTGATGCTCGCCTTGGCTCGTCAGGTCCGCGCCAGGGAAATCGCCGATACCCAGGCCAAAGAGATCCGGCGCAGTGCGGATTTGTTGCGGGAGAGTGAGGATTTGTTGAATGCAAGTCAGCACCTGAGCATGGTTGGTGGTTGGGTGTGGAACGTTGAAACACAAACCATGTATTGGACGAAAGAAACGTATCGGATCCATGATCTCATGTGGGGGGAGATTGAGCCGGGATCTACGGAACACATCAACAGGAGTGCGGAATGCTATGGGCCAGAGGATCGCCCTAAGGTCATGGCCGCCTTCCAACGGTGCATGGAGGAGGGGGAACCCTATGATCTGGAGTTTCCTTTCACAACCGCCAAGGGGCGCCGACTTTGGATTCGCACAACTGCCCATCCGGTGCTTGAGAATGGAAAGATAGTGAGGGTCATTGGCAACATCATGGACATCACCGAGCGAAAACGGGCCGAAGCCGAACTCGACAGTCATCGACACCACCTTGAACAACTGGTCGATATGCGTACCGTTGAACTTGTCACCGCGAAGGATGCCGCAGAAGCTGCCAACCGTGCCAAGAGCGCCTTCCTGGCCAACATGAGCCACGAACTCCGGACGCCAATGAACGGTGTGATGGGCATGGTCGAAATAGCCAGGCGGCGCATGGCCGATCCCAAGGGGCTCGAGTATCTCGACAAGGCCAAGGGAGCGGCCAACAACTTGCTCGGCGTTATCAACGACATCCTCGAGATCTCGAAGATCGAAGCCGAGCGAATGGTCGTCGAGAACATCCCCTTGCAGATCTCCGTTGTCGTCGAGAATCTCACCAGCACACTCGGCCATAAAGCCACCGAGAAAGGCCTGCGGCTGGCAACCGATCTGCCCGCTGAACTCGCTCATGCACCCCTCAAGGGCGATCCGCTGCGGCTGAGTCAAATCCTCTTCAACCTCGTCGGCAACGCCATCAAATTCACCAAGCAGGGCGAAGTCACCCTGCGCGCCCGTGCAGTCGGCGAAACCCCCGAGGCCGTGCAAGTGCGCTTCGACGTCAGCGACACCGGCATCGGCATCGAGCCTGAGGCGCAGACGCGGCTATTCCAGTCCTTCGAGCAGGCCGACAACAGCATGACCCGCAAATACGGCGGCACCGGACTCGGGCTGGCGATCTGTAAGCATATCGTGCAGCACATGGATGGCGAAATCGGCGTGGACAGCACCCCCGGACAAGGCAGTACATTCTGGTTCGTCGTTCCGCTGAAGAAACGGAAACAAGATGCCGTCGCGCCAGCGCCAACTTTTATGGCACTCACGGCCAAACAACGTCTGCAAGCCGAATACGCCGGCACGCGCATCCTGCTAGCGGAAGACGAGCCGGCCAACCGCGAATTCGCGAATTTCCACCTTGGGTATGCCGGCTTGCTGGTCGATGTCGCCGAGGACGGCCAACAGGCGCTGGAACTGGCGCGGCAGAACCGTTACGCCCTGATCTTGATGGACATGCAGATGCCGGTGATGAACGGGGTGGAGACAACTCAAGCCATTCGCGCCGCCTCGCTCAACACGACCACCCCGATCCTGGTCATGACCGCCAACGACTTTGAAGAGGATCGCGACGTCTGCCTTAACGCTAAAATAAACGACTACATCAGCAAGCCAGTCGATTCGGAGAGACTGTATAAAACTATACTGGGGTGGTTGGAGAAGCGCGGTAATTGAATGGCTGTTTGATACAAATACCTGCCATGGACCCATCGGGGTGTTGAATGACCGGATGCAAACGCAGTGGTCTAGTTATTATTTATTTGTCATCAAACCGAAAAGCCGTGGCGCACAGAATATCCTGCTTGCCTGCGTTGATTGTCCGAAGGTGTTCCCAGAGATTATAGAGGCAGATTTATTCCTGCAGCACCGTTGACGAAGCAGAACAGAGGCTCAGCGAGTTCGAAGATAAGTGGGATGACTGCTCTCTACCGATCAGCCAGTCCTGGCGTCATGAAACATCGGTCAGAAATGGACGATGCCCATTCGCGATGTCTATTCGCGATTGGAAAGCCGCTCTGAATTGCTTTACTATCCGGTTTAATTCACGGATGACCACGCTTTAACCCAGCCCCGTTTGCACAAAATTCCAGACACGCCCTTCCTCCCGAACGCGTGCCCAATCGTGGCGACTTGTAAAAGCAGTCATCAAATTTCAACACAGGATGCCGGACGGGCGGGCATATTTCGCCAAGTCTGTGTCAGCGTCTGTTCCGCAAGCTGCGGCAGGAGCTAAACATGGGAGAGGAAAACATCATGGAAACTCGTTCGACTGACCAGTGGTTGCTCGGTCAGTCGCCCACAATTGCGATGGCAATTCCCGATCGCATGGAGGCCTTGACCATACATCGCGACCGCTATGGCGCACCCGCGGAAGTGATTGGCATGGAATCGGTTCCAACGCCCAGATTGCGGCCCGAAGATGCCAACAAGGTGCTGGTCAGCGTTCTCGCCTCGGGACCCAATTTCAACACGAATTTTGCTGCCCTCGGCTTGCCCGTTCCGGTGTTCGGGCGGGTGGACCCGGCGACGATCCACATTCCGGGGAGCGATGCATTAGGCATCGTGGTTGATGCCGGACCGGCGGTGAAATCGCCTCGTCTTGGTCAAGCCGTTATCCTCGATGCATGGACGTTGCAGCAGAACATCCGTGGTTACGAGACGCATGATGGCTTCAACGGTCAGTTCGTGGCCATCGACCAGCAACATGCGATTCTGATTCCAGAGGCACTTAAGCAGCATTCCCCCGAGCAGCTTGCCGCGATGCTTCTGACTTATGGCACGGCGTATCGCGCGGTCGTGCAATTGCTGGCGGTTCGCCCCGGCGATTCCATTCTCCTGATGGGTGGCGGTAGAGGTACAAGCTTTCCCGGCGCACAGATCGCCAAGCTTCTCGGTGCGCGCGTCATCCTTTTCGGATCCAGTCCGGAACTTGCAAAGTCGCTGATCGAGCGTGGCATCGCCGACGCCTTTATTGATCGTCGCACCTTGCCTGCAGAGATGTTCAGAGTCTTGTCGCCGGACGAGGACTTCAGCGCCTGGCGTCAGCTTACGGAGCCTTTTCGGCAAGCGGTCTGTGTGGCCAACAAAGGACGACTTATCGATAAGGTTTTTGAGCATACGGGCGGCCGGAATTTTCCGCTCCTGGTTTCCGCGCTTGCCGATGGCGGACATCTGGCGTTCTTCGGAGCAACGGGGAGTGGCCTCAAAGGGGAATACAAGGAGACGTTCTTCTACGGAAAGAATCGCTACGTTTTCGATGCACGCTGGGTGTGGATGCGGCAAAAGCAGATCGCTTTCCGCAACGGTTCGCCCGAGACGATCTTTGACGAAATGTCGCTATTGCCCGGACGCAGAGGACTGGTCTGGGGTGCCGACGCGTACGCGGCCGAATTTGTCCGGGCGGCATTACAGCGTGGTGCCGAGATCGTCGTCATTGCCTCCAGGAAACAGGACGCCAAAGGCATCCAGAATCTACTGAAACTGGGCATTGCGGAAACACACCTTATCGACCGGGATCAATTTTCCTTGCTCGACGATATGCCGGATCCCCTTACCGACGCCGGCGCACCGAACCCGGAGTATTGGCCGGACTTCATGCAGTCGGCGCGAGAACTGGCCGTTGCGGTGCGTCAGGTGTTCGGTCCGGGCATCAGCCCCGACTTCGTCGTTGACCGGCCGGATCAGAGCACCCTTCATCTGTCTGCCTTCCTCGCCCGCGACTACAACGAACGGGACGAAATGCCGTCCAGCTGGATCATTGTGAAAGGCGACTTCAACCTTTCCATATGCGGGTCGCACATGTACCGCGCCGGGCAAGCCCAGGAGGTGCTCCGACTGCTCGCGGACAAGCGCATTGTGATGGACCAGAGCGACCTGGAGATAACAAGCCTAGCCGGTCTGCCTGAAATCCAGCAAAAGATGCTGGACGGCAAGATGAGCAAGCCCAAAGGCGTCGCCTTGATTCAGGCTGACTGCGCCGGTCGCGCGATTGCCGAGTACGAAGTGGATTATCTCGGAAAGTCTCTTCTGGTCGCCGATCCGGGTCAGGGGCGCAATCTGTCGGTGGGCCTGTGCGAGGACGTGGCGATCGTCACGATCACTCGGCCCGATGCTCTGAATGCGCTGAGTGAAAGCTTGCTAGCGCAACTCGAGGAGATCGTTGCCGAGGTCGAAATTGCTGGAACAATAAAAGGGAATCCGGTCCGCGCCATCGTACTTCGAGGGTATGGCCGCGCGTTCATGGCCGGCGCCGACATCGCCGGATTCCTCGGGGCAAGTGCACACGTTGTTGGCGGGCTCGCGGCGAAAGTCATCGAAGTCTTTGGCCGTATGGAGCGCTTACGCGTCCCTGTCGTTGCGCTGGTCGATGGCGTCGCCCTGGGTGGCGGAAACGAATTTGCGATGAGCGCTCACTATCGGATTGTTACCGAGAATGCGCTGTTGGGGCAGCCTGAAATCAAGCTGGGCATCATGCCAGGTTACGGCGGCATGCAGCGCCTGCCCAGACTGATCGGACCCCGGAAGGCGGCTGAACTCGCCCTGAACGGAGAGCCGATCGATGGCCATCGCGCTGTTTCTGTCGGGCTGGCGGATGCGTTCTGTCCGGCGGCAAGCGCCTTGCGTTTGGCGTTCATAACCGCGCTTCGGATTGCGGAGGGTGAAATCGATCTTCCGTGCCGTGATTGGGATCGTCTGTCGGCCGCTCAAATGGGCGAGCTTTCGGAACTGCTGTCCTCGAAAAAGACCGCGTGGCTGCTCGCCGCACCCGCCCCTGATGAAGGCACGGCTGGCGACCTGAAAGCCGCGCGCGCCTACGCGGGTCGGGTCGCTCTGGAGGCGATGCAAGCCGGCTACGCCGGCGGGTTTGCGGCGGGCCTTGAAAATGATGCGCGATTGTTTGGCGCAGTCACCAGTTCGCGTTCCGGCCAGTTCTGGGTTGAGCGGTTCTTGAATAAGGACCCGCGTCAGTCGGCGTCGTTGACGCTGCTGCCGCCAACTTGATTCTCTCGCAGCCTCGATTTTTCCGGCGTATTCCGCTACAAAATTGAATCGCCTTTGGCATGACACACTCCATGGAGCCCACTTGAATACCCTTATCCAAAAGTCAAGCCGCAAGGCGCAAATCGATGCTCTTCTCCTTAAACTTCCAGGCGTCAGCGCAAGAAAAATCAGCGACCTTGACGCCTTTTTCGTCAGCGACAAGATGTTCGCCTGTATAAGCGGAAACGGCGTTGGACTGCGCTTGCCTGCCTCTACTGCGTCCGAGTTGCAATTCTCGAGAAACGACGTCGTTCCATTTCAACCCGGCGGGATGGCCAGTACGAGGGAATGGATTCAGATCGATCGGGCCGACGCTGCGGACTACGAGCAAGATCTCGAATTGTTTCGGGCTTCGCTTGAGTTCGTCAAGGGCGCCCGGGCCCGGTAATCTCGCAGCACCGCGATCGTCCGTGTTCTGCATCGTCCAACTTCTGCCCGGGTCGGCAGTGTCGTTTGTTAGCCAGATTTAGACGGCCTTGGCAAATTATCCCGTGAGGCGAGCAAACATCTTGCCGGGCTGTCCGCGCAGCGGTCGGCCCCACACACTGACTTACTGAAAGGAAACGCTGTGAATTTAGGTCTGAATGGAAAGAAGGCTCTTGTCTGTGCTGCCAGCAAGGGGTTGGGACGCGGTTGTGCCGAAGCGCTTGCCGCAGAAGGGGTGGAACTGGTGATTCTTGCGCGCCGTGCCGTCGAACTGGAGGAAGCGGCCGAGCAGATTCGCCAACGGTTTGCGGTCAAGGTCACGACCGTCGTTTGCGACATTACAACGGAGGAAGGACGTGTTGCGGCTTTGTCAGCTTGCCCGCAGCCGGACATCCTGATCAACAATGCGGGTGGCCCTCCGGCAGGGGATTTTCGAAATTTCACCGACGAGGACTGGCAGCGGGCTCTGGGCGCCAACATGCTGACGCCCATCGCACTCATTCGCGCGACCGTCGATGGGATGATGAGCCGCGGCTTCGGACGCGTCATCAATATCACCAGTGCCGCAGTCAAGGCTCCGATTGGGGTTCTGGGTTTGTCCAACGGTGCTCGCGCCGGCCTGACCGGGTTTGTTGCCGGCTTGGCTCGCCAGGTGGCGCCACACGGAGTGACGATCAACAATATCCTGCCTGGGTTGTTTGCCACCGATCGTCTGGCTGTAGTAACCCGCGCCCAGGCGGAAGCCTCCAATCTCAGCGTCGAAGAAGTGACGGCGCGCCAGTTGCAAGGCATTCCCTGTGGCCGGTTCGGGCGAATCGAGGAATTCGGGGCTGCCTGTGCCTTCCTGTGCAGCGTGCAGGCGGGTTACGTGACTGGCCAGAATTTTCTTATGGATGGAGGGGCCTATCCAGGCGTCCTTTAATTCCAATTCGCATCAATACAGATGCTTTGTCCACTTCACCTTGCCATGGTTCTCCAGTGGATAAATCCTGCCTTTGCAGCCGAAACGAAAGCAATCAACAGCTATTGGCCGCCAAGGAATGGGCAGAAGGTGGTGGATTCGCGCTTTCCCCTGATGACTGCAAGATGGCTTCAGTATCGCTTCACGGCGTTTCCGGTCCAGCGGTCGATGGCAGCACAAGAGTATTGAATGCGTCTTGATGTCGTTGCTGTAAGCGGGGGCCGCTGGCGAAAACCGTGGCGAGCCGCCATCAACGACACCGTTATCGAGGGCTGATACAAGCCGATGGATCCCAATCATCGGGGAGTCCGATACCTATAGGGTATGGACAAACGGTGCAAATGGTATTTGATGAGGGCAAGAACAAAATCCACAATAACCATTTCATGGCCATCTTTCAGGGAACGACCATAGACAGGGGTCCCGGCGCTTTCGCACTTGGCCAGGTTTATTCGAAAGCTCGCCTTCTATTTGCAAGTCATTGATGAACAGGGAGAAAGAAGTGCCGCTGACGTATGTTGCTCACTCCGATGCAGACAATCGCCTCACCTTTCCGGGGGCGTACAGCTATCCCATCTTCAATGAGGAAAATACGCCGGTACAAGCTTGCTGCGCGATGTTTAACATCTTTTTCAGTGAAGACTATCCACAACCCGGTGTGCACGATGACAACGAAGGGTTTTATGTCATTTCTGGCCACGGCAAGATGCTTGTAAACGGCAAGGAATTCGACCTGGAACCCGGTTGCGCGATGTATGCCCCGGCGGGAATGCCGCACGCCATCAAAAAAGTCGGCAGCGAAGACTTGCATGTATTTCTTTATCATTTTCCCAGGTGAATGGACAGGCACAGGCGACAATCTGAAACAAGGAAGAGACTCAAGAGCCTTGGCTGGCGAATTGAGCCGGAACAGATCAAAACCGAGTACAAAAGGAGGCGGTGCAGTCAATGTCGAAATACCATTTCAAGCCGGGTGAAACGCTAAAGCTCCTCGAACCAGGCGATCTTGGGCTTGTGTACACCAGTTTGCAGCGTCTGGAAATCAATGGGGCGACTGTCTCCGTCAAGAGCGGGGGCAATGAGCTTTGTCTCGTGGTTATCGAGGGCGAAGTGTCTTACCGCTTCAAGGACAGATCAGGGGTCGCAGGCCTTGGAGACATGCTCTATCTGCCCATTGAAAGCGCCATAGACCTCACCAACGGCCCGGCGATTGTGATCCGCTACGGCGCGCCGTGCAAACGTCAAACCTCATTTGCTCACATCGCCTTCAAGGATGTCGATGCCGACGAGCGCCACAAAGTGTATGGAAAGGTCGAATCGGGAACGCGTCGCGATGTATGGAATTTTATTGACGAAAGTTTTGATTCAAGCCGCCTGCTCATGGGGATTTGCTACGGTGCCCCCGGTGGCTGGACGGCCTGGCCGCCACATGAGCATGGAGTGAAGCGGGAAGAGGTGTATATCTATTTCAATATGGACGACGGCTTTGCTCTGCAGTGCGTTTACGAAGACATGCAAAATCCGGACGCCATTGCCTTGGTTCAGAATGGCCATTTGATTGCCATTCCTTCAGGTTATCATCCCAACGTGGGTTGCCCGAAAACTGGCATTCGCTACGTTTATTGCATGGTTAGCACCACCGCCGAAGATCGAAAATTCATGGACTTGCACACGCAGGCGATCTACGGCGACAAGTTGGAGTAAGGACCTATGAACGCAACCCGGATTATCAATGCACCGTCCCTGGCGAATTGCAGTTTTATGGATATGGGGCAACAAGTCGAAGAACTGGTACAAGGCGGCGCACACTGGTTTCACGTCGATATCATGGATGGCCACTATGTCCCCAATCTCTGCTTCCCGGTAAGGATAGTGGGAGAACTGAAGCAAAAATATCCCGCGATCGATATCGATGTGCATCTCATGGTCACCGACCCCATGAGTTACCTGCCTTTACTGAAGCAAAACAAAGCCGACTGGGTTAGTTTCCATGTGGACTCAACCAACTTTACACGCCGGACCCTGGTGAGCATTCGGGAACTGGGAATGAAAGCCGGCGTGGTCATCAATCCCAGCCAGTCCATATCGGTGATCGAGCCCTTTATCAGGTTTCTCGACTATGTCGTTTTGATGACGGTGGAGCCGGGCTATGCTGGCCAGAAGTTCATGGTTGACAGTCTGCCGCGCGTCACCGAACTTGACCGGCTGCGCAAGAAACATGACGTCAATTTCCTCATTTCGATCGATGGCGGAGTAGATTACCCCAATGCCATCGAGTGCGCCCGAAGAGGCGCCGAGGTTTATGTCACAGGAATCTATACCGTATTTCAGCAAGAAGATGGAATCACGGCCGCTTGCCGACGCTTTGAAAAAACTCTGAGCGACGTGTTGAAAACTCAAATCGGGGATTCAACGATTGCACAGTCCTGATCACGCGGGTGATTCCGGTTCAAATCCCCGAAGAAGGTGTTCAGGGCGCACTACTTTCATACCTTGCAGGTATGGCGTTGCAGCATAAATGGTATTTGATTTGTTACGGAATAAAAATCAAGAATACGTTTGCTTAGGAAATCAAACGGTTCGACGTTCACCATGGCAAACCCCTCCGTGAGGAACGTGGGGAATAAATATCTTGCGCCATTTTGCGAATGCAAGAATTCGCCGGTTATCAAGATGAAGACTGTTGTTTATCTCTGATACAAATCCTGAAGGTTGTTATATCCCATTTCTTAATTTTTTCTGGAGGCACTATGCGAATTAGAAAAGTATCTGGAATCATTGTTACAGTGTTCTTGTCCGTGTTTGGCTCGGCAACAATAGCGCGTGATTTCCGTGCTGCGGATAACCAGCCGATGGATTATCCGACTGTACTGGCCCAGAAATTCATCGGAGATCAGGTATCTGCAGCAACCAAAGGAAAATACAACGTCAAGGTTTTTGGCAATAGCGTATTGGGTTCCGGAAAAGATGCAATCGAGCAAGTCAAGATTGGCGCGCTGGATATGACCCGTGTTTCAACTTCTGAATTTCATGGCATCATCCCGGAAACCCTGATTCCGTCGTTCCCGTTTATCTTCCGGGACATCAATCATTTCCGCAACGCGATGTACGGATCCGTAGGCGACGAAATACTTGCCGCCTTCGAAAAACATGGCTTCATCGGATTGTGCATGTATGAAGCCGGCGCACGTTCAGTCTATGCAAAGAAACCGGTTCGCACCCTGGCCGATGCGAAAGGAATGAAAATTCGCGTGCAGCCTTCAGATTTATGGGTGGGTATTGCCAGTGCAATGGGCATGACTGCGACTCCGATTCCGTACGCCGAAGTTTATACCGCGTTGAAGACGGGGCTGGTTGATGCAGCCGAGAACAACTATCCCTCATATGAAACCTCGAAACATTATGAAGCAGCACCGGTCTATAGCGAAACCCAGCATGTAATGGCTCCGGACGTTGTCGTCTTTTCCAAGAAAGTATGGGACACCCTCACGAAGGAAGAGCAGGCAATTATCCGCAAAGCAGCAAAAGATTCCGTTCCGTATTTTACGAAGCTGTGGATCGCAAAGGAGGCTGCTTCCAAGGAAATTGCCAAGAAAGCTGGCGCGACATTCATAACCGATGTCAACAAGGCAGAATTTGTTGCTGCGATGAAGCCGGTCTGGGACAAATATTCTCCGGCCCCGGATCTGAAGGCCATTGTTCAGAAGGTTGTCAACACCAAGTAAGCCAGCTTTTGTCGTTCAGACACGAGGTCCATGAAGCTCCAGAGGATAGATGAAAGGGCTATCAGCCAGCCTGTTCCCGGGTTTTGGTTACGGTAATTCAGTCGTTCCTCGCGCTAGTGGCGCATTGATGATCAGGGCGGTTGCATGAATGCCAATAGAATCATCATCAGTCTGCAAAATTTTGCATCGTCATTCCGGCGAAAGCCGGAATCCAGGTTTTTGCAGCGCAAACTGGGTCCCGGCACCCCAAGGGCTCCTCCTGCGGGGCGCTTTCGCCGGGACGACACTTGCTTTGGATAAATTTGCCATATGGAACCATGTCGGCATGACAAAACATTCATGCAATTGCCCTGCAGTGATGATGCTCTTGGTACATGATGGCAAGAAAGTCGTGTAGGATTTCCCCATGCAGTCTTGATGTTCAAGAAAAATCTCACGCTTCGAGCCCGCTCTGAGCGATCTGCCCTGACTATGGCGTGTTTGAGCGAAGCATCACATGGATATACGTCAACTCAAGTATTTCATCACTGTAGCCGAAGAGCAGAATATTGGCCGTGCTGCTGTGCGCCTGCATGTTTCACAGCCGCCACTGACACGACAAATCAAAGCCCTCGAAGAAGAACTTGGGGTACTGTTATTTACCAGAACCCACTGGGGGGTCAAGCTTACGCAAGCAGGAGAGTCTTTACTCGAACACGCACGCAACATCAGAGCTCATGTGGACCTGGCCAAGGAATACGCTCAACGAGCAGGCAATGGCCAGATCGGGCGAATTGATGTTGGCATGTACGGCTCGGCAATGCTCAATATCGTTCCGCAAATTCTCAATTCCTTTGTGGCAGGTCATCCTGATGTAAAAGTGGTATTGCATACGTTGAGGAAAGGACCCCAAATTGAAGCCCTGCATCAAGGGCGAATACTGATCGCGTTTGAAAGATACATAGCGGAATCCCCGGGCCTGCAGATTGAACTGGTTAGCAAGGAACCGCTGCGGGTTGCATTCAATAAACGCAACCCGCTTGCAGCTCAGCCGTTCATCCATGTGGACCAACTGCGCGACGAACTGATAATCGGCGAAGTGGATCCGAGCGCGGCCATAAGGAATCTCTTTAGCCAACACAATTTTGAGCCTCTTTTTGTTCAAAAGGCCACCGACATGATTTCCGCTGTCGTCATGGTGGCCGGGGGCTTCGGCACAGCTATCGTGCCAGATTCCTTGCAGACTCTACAATTGCCGAATGTGGTTTATCGACCGCTGATTACGAATGCAGACATATCGATCGAGTTGCATTGCGCATACCGCACAGATGAACGATCTCCCTTGCTCAAGGCGTTGCTGGAAACAGTCCGCGAGTATCAGGCGAAAAACCAATGCGCTCTTGAAAGCCGGATTCCATAAAACCCGAGTTTGATACTTTCGAGGCACATTTCTTACTAACCCCCAGCAACAGGGCGAGTTACCGGGCGTCAAGTCGCCAAAACGAGATACATGGATTGTTGATTTGCGGCCCTGAAGGCCGCTACGATAGGGCTCATGTATCTACGCGAGAGCAAATGACCCACGTCAGGAATAAAGCCCACTTCGTACTCGATATACAAGTCCCGCCAGTTCCATCAGGATTTCTGGCGGGATCGATACCTCACATCAAACGGGCCTTGCTTAACGTCTATTTCTTTGCAATCGCTGTCAGTTCAACTCTCGCACCCTTGGCCAGCGCAGTGATGCCAACAGCAGCCCGGCCCGGGTAGGCAGAAATTCCTTCAAAATAGGAACCATAAACCTTGTTGAGGTTGGCGAATTCCTGCATATCGGTGGTGAAGATAGTCACCATGATCAGATCTTCCATTTTCATATCCGCAGCCGCAAGGATAGCCTTCATGTTGCGCATGCACTGGTGCATCTGCTCTTCTAGGTCGTTACTGACCAGATCGCCGCTTCCGGGCAAAAAGGGCATCAGACCGGAGGTGTAAAGAAAGCCGTCTTTCACCACGGCTTGTGAAAATGGCCCGAATGCGGGCGACGACTTGTCGGTCGTTATGATTGTGTTATTCATGTCGTTTCTCTCCTGATGGCCATATTTTTCGGCAAGACCCCAGGCAACTGAGCCTGGGGTCTACTCTCTGCGTTTTAGAACAAGGTTTTGCCGCGCATGGAACCGGGCTGCCCTGGCAAGGTTAGCGATTTTCCGGTATTGATTAGTTGATCGCCCTCGACGCGCAGGATGGAAACGTCGCGGTCGTTGTAGTTTCCGACATAGACGTAACGGCCGTCATCGCTGAACACCACGCCTTCAGGCAGACCGCGCACTTTGACTTCATTCGTGCGTGTCACCTTCTTGCCGTCGATCTTCAGTGCCACAACATAGGCATCGCGGTTATAGAAGAAGGCTTTGTGCGGCGAATTGCTGCCCGCAATCAGAGCCACGACGGCCATCTTGCCGGTCGGGCTGATCGCCAGACCTTCCGGCGCATCGCCAACAACCACCTTGTCGATGACGCGCGGCGGGTTGGCTTCGATATCGATCACGCTCACCGTATCGGTATTGCCATCCGCGGCACCGGAGAATCCATTATCAGCAGTCAGCGCGATTTTTCCGTCCGGCGTCACGTCGAGGTTGTACGGCCAGAAACCAACAGGCACATCGAGCTTGTTGTAGGTGACTTTCTCACCATTAACGTCAAGGAAAGCAACCTTGTGCCCGGGGAATTTTGCGGCTAGCGCGCGTTTGCCGTCCGGCGTAAAGCGAACGTGTGCAACCTGCTCACCGATGGCGACCGTGTCAATCAGAGTGACTTTCTTGCCGGCAACGCGCAGTACGCTGATGTCGTTGCTGTTACGGTTGGCGATCAGCAGGAGGTTGCCGGCGCGATTGAAGGAAAGGCCGGAAGGCTGCTTGCCAACTTTTACTGTATCGATCAGCCTGGGCGGATTGGTGGTCAGATCAATAACCCACAGACGGTCATCGGGCTGGAGTGCGGGTTTTCCGTCTTTCATGATGACATTGACGGAATTGGCCACCACGGCAATGCTTTCATCCGGCGAAATCGCCAGATTGGTCGGTGGTCCCATGATCGTATTGTCTAGCGTGAGGTCGACGATGATCTTCGGCGCCAGCGGATTCGTACCGATGTCCACGATGGACACCGAGTGTTTGGCGTCCGGCTTGAGAACCTGCCCGACATCGTTCCAGCTGACTTTTTCGTCATTGCCCGTGATCATCAACGAGCGCTTTCCGGATGTTGAATCAGGCATGCTGGCACAACCGGCGATAACGGACAGTACGCCAAGCAACGCAATTACTGAAGTTCTTACTTTCATGCTGAGCACTCCCTAAATGTTAGAAACTGTTAGAAACGAAACTCAAAAAAAACAACCCCGAAACATGAGGCTTATGCGACTTCCACTTACGCCAACTCCAGCAAAATGTTTAAAACACTCCCCACGCCTCTTCAAAAAAGAGGCCCGGGAGCACAACCCGAATTGAATTTACCTGCGGGGAATTGAACTGAGCGGTCTTTGTCAGGGCGTCATTCAGTTCAACGCAGGGATCATGTTAAGTAGATCATTTCCGCACCTCGACCTTGGCCAGCTTCTCGTAGTAGCGGACGATGGCGCTATGGTCGTTGACCGCCATGCCGTCGGTTTTCAGGGCCTGCATCGTTTCCATGATGTTGGCCGTGAGCGGGACCGGGACATTCAGGGCGTGCGCCGTGTCGAGCGCGTTCTGCAGATCCTTGATGTGCAGCTCGATGCGGAAGCCGGGCTTGAAGTTGCCGTCGAGTATCATCGGTACCTTGGCGTTCATCACCGTCGATCCGGCGAGTCCGCCCTTGATGGCGTTGAACACGGCTTCGGGATTGACGCCGGCCTTGGTGGCCAGGACGAAGGCTTCGGAGACGGCGGCGATGTTGAGCGCAACGATGATCTGGTTGGCCAGCTTGGTGACGTTGCCGGCGCCGATATCACCGACATGGACGGCTGATGAGCCCATTTTCTCGAGGATCGGCTTGACCGTGGCGAATGCCTTTTCGTCGCCGCCGACCATGATCGCCAGGG